>DAITMW010000083.1:0-1774 GCA_036834945.1 Steroidobacteraceae bacterium | reverse complement strand
CGTAGCATCGAGTCCGCCATGAAAAACCTACTGGTGTGGACCGTCGCTGTCGTTCTCCTGCCTTTGTCTGCGCTGGCACAGGCGCCACCTGGGGTCGCCCGGGGAACGATCGTTTCAATCGAGAACGACACGCTGACGTTGAAGGTCGCGAACGGCGCGACGGAAAAGATCGCGCTGGCCAAGGACTGGAAGGTGTCGGTTCTCAAGCCGGTGAGCGTGGATACGATCCAACCGGGAAGCTTCATCGGTACGGCGGAGATGCCCCAGAAGGACGGCACCGGGCGCTCTCTCGAGGTCCATGTGTTTCCTCCGGGAGTGAAGGCCGGCGAGGGGCACTACGACTGGGACCTGAAGAAGGGCTCGAAGATGACCAATGGCACCGTGGGGCAGGTGACGGCCAGCGGCAAGGGTCGCGAGCTGCAGGTCAGTTATCCCAACGGCGAGCGCAAGATCACGGTTCCCCCAAATGTTCCGGTGGTGCAGATCACGCCTGGTGAGCGCGCCATGGCAAAGCCCGGAGCCGCCGCCTTCCTCATTGTCGCGAAAACACCGGGTGGCGAGCTGGCCTCCAACGCCATCGCGGTCGGGGAGAATGGCGCGGCTCCTCCGATGTAACTCATGGTTTCGCTGGAGCGGACACTCTCGGATGGACGGGTCGCCATTTACCGGCATCCGCTCCTGGTTCGCGCGACGCACTGGATCAATGCGTTGTGTCTCCTCGTTCTGCTGCTGAGTGGCCTGCAGATTCTCAACGCTCACCCGGCGCTGTACTGGGGCAATACGTCGGTGTTCGATGATCCGTTCATCGCCTTCAGCTCAGGTGTGGAGGAGGGCCCGGCGATTCCGCATTGGTTGACCTTGCCTCCCTGGCAGGATCTCGCCGGCGGGCGGCGCTGGCACTTCTTCTTCGCCTGGCTGTTTGTTCTGAACGGGCTTCTCTACGTCATCCATGCCTTGACGAGCCGCCGCGTCAGTCGGGTACTCGCGCCGACCAGGACCCAACTGCAACACATCGGATCGTCGATCCGCGAGCATTTCAAGTTGCACTTCCCTCAGGGCGAGGAGGCGCGAAAGTACAATGTGCTGCAAAAGCTCAGTTACCTCGTCGTGCTGTTCGGGCTGTTGCCCCTGATGGTTCTGACGGGACTCACCCTGTCACCCGGGATGGACGCCCGCTTCCACTTCCTGACGGAGATCCTCGGGGGCCGCCAGTCGGCTCGCACCATTCACTTCATGACGGCGATGGCCATTGTGTTGTTCTTTCTGATCCACATGATCGCCATGGTCGCGGCGGGTCCAGTAACGGAGCTGCGTTCCATCATTACCGGTTGGTTCGTGATCCGTTCGGAAAAGAGGCGCTCCTGATGGATGGAAATGACGACGCCCGGCTGGCTCGGCGGCGATGGCTGCAAAGAGCGCTCGCGGTGTTCGGGACCCTGACTCTGTCCGCTTGCGAGCGGCTTTCACAGTCGCAAGGAGTCAACTCCACGCTCGAGAAAGCGGAGGGTCTCACCCTGGCTGTGCAACGCCTGATCCTGGGCAGAAGCGCACTGGCTCCGGAGTACCCGCCCAGCGACATCTCAAAGAGCTTCCGCCCGAACGGCACGATCAATCCCGACACAGAAGAATACAACCGCTTCGCCCAGGCGGGATTTGCCGACTGGCGCCTTGCGGTCGGTGGCCTCGTTGAGAAACCACTATCCCTTTCCCTCGCCGACTTGCGGCAGATCAGCTCACGCACGCAGATTACACGCCATGACTGCGTGGAAGGCTG
>DAITMW010000082.1:15898-24115 GCA_036834945.1 Steroidobacteraceae bacterium | reverse complement strand
ACGCGGCGTTCTGGAGCAGCTCGGACGTTCCGACGCTTCGATCACGGACCTTGCCAAGATGTTTCACATGACCCTCACGGGCATGAAGAAGCACGTCCGCGTCCTGGAGCAGGTCGGGCTCGTCACAACGGAGAAGGTCGGGCGCGTGCGCACCTGCAAGCTCGGCGCGCGCCGGTTGGAGGAGGAGACGGCATGGCTCGAGAGGTACCGCCAGCTCTGGGATTTACGCTTCGACGAGTTGGACAAGGTCGTTGAAGAACTGAAACGGCAGGAGAGAATCGATGGCCGGAAAAAGAGATCATGAGCCTACCCCTACCGACAACCGCACAACCGTGGAACGGAAGTCCGAGCGTGAGCTGATCGTCACGCGAACCATCAACGGTCCGGCGCGCATCGTTTTCGAGGCGTTTACCAAGCCCGAGCTGCTCAAGCGGTGGTGGGCGCCGAAGTCGACTGGCATTTCCCTTCTGTCCTGCGAGGCGGATGTACGGGTCGGGGGCAAGTATCGTCTCGTGTTCGGTCACGGCGACTCAAAGCCTATGGCGTTCTACGGTAGGTACATCGAAGTGACACCTTACTCACGCCTGGTCTGGACCAATGACGAAGGTGATGACGGTGGAGCTGTGACTACGGTTACCTTCGAGGAAAAAGGAGGCAGGACGCTGGTGGTCATGCATGACGTCTATCCTTCGAAGGAAGCTCTCGACGCTGTCCTCGCCGGGATGGAGGTTGGGATGCGTGAGACACTCGAGCAGCTCGATGAGCTCGTGGTCAGCCTGGGCGCGAGTTAGTTCGTCAGTCCACGACCGATGGCCTACCGGCCAAGGTGATGCTGGATTCGTTGGAGTGTTTGCCGGTCACGCTATCGGCGGCCGGAGGGGTCCGCAGGTAATCCTGCACGGAGTAGGTTAAGATGACGTCGCGGGTGGGGTCCAGGCCCCGCCCAAAGAGGTGGGTCTGAACTCATCTGAGGGGGCGCAATGGCAACGAACCGTTGGTTGTGTTGGCAGCACTCTGCGATCGGACTTTTCCTGTTTTGGGTGGCTTGCGCTGGGGCGCAGACACCCGGAAGCGGTGTCGGTTCAGCCACCGCCGAACTCAAGCGTCTCGTGGCCGAGAATCCGGAGATCGAGAGCCTGCTGGTGACCTCGATCGAGCGGGCGCGGCAGGTCAACCCTGATAAGAAAACGAATCCCGTCCAGTCGATCGGGGAATACTACGAGTTCATCTCGTGGGCTGAGCGGGCGATGCCGGGAAATCTGCTCGAGCCCCGGCCGGAGGCCACTCTTTACCAGCGCCTGGATCAGAGTCTCGGGTATCTGTACTTCATCTGCGATCAACCGCTGGATGAGCTCGAGGGAAAAGGTTACTTCAACAATTCGCTGCAGTACGTCGAGCCTTTCGCTGCGTGGAGCAGGTCCTTCGTTCGATCGTGGGGCGCATTTCTCGACTCACCGCAGTCGTGGAACGACGAGTATCTGCGTCTGGCCAGCGCGGATCCCGTATTCGGACTGGATCGCGGATGGTACGAGGAGCCGTCGCACTGGAAGACCTTCAACCAATTCTTTGCGCGGAGGCTCAAGTCCGCCTCGCAGCGGCCCATCGCGGCTCCGGCGGACGCGTCAGTCGTCGTGTCTCCCGTGGATGCCATTCCTCAGGGCGTTTGGGCCATCGACAGTGCTTCACGGGTACTCGAGAAGCAGGGCGTTCCAGTCAAGACCGGGACGGTTCAGTCAGTATCGCAGCTGATCGGGGAGCGAAGCCGTTATAAGGGGGCCTTTGCCGGCGGCACATTCACTCACTTGTTTTTGGATGTGGGCGACTATCACCACTATCACTTTCCTCTGAGCGGGATCGTGCGGGAGGTGAACGTGATTCCCGGCAGCGAAGTGGCGGGTGGCTACATTACGTGGGATCCCGTGAACCGACGTTATGCGTTCGACCCTTCATCGATCGGGTGGCAGTCGCTCGAGACTCGCGGCTCCGTGATTCTGGATACCGAGGAGTTTGGTCTCGTGGCCCTGTTACCGATTGGAATGTCGCCCGTGAGCTCGGTGAATTTCGATCCTGCCCTGAAAGAGGGTGTGCGCGTTCACAAGGGAGATCGCCTCGGTTACTTTCTTTTCGGAGGTTCCGACTTCGTGATGGTGTTCCAGGCGGGATACACGTTGACTCCTGAATCGCCGCGAGACAAATCGGGGCACGGGTACTCACACCTGTTGATGGGGCAGCGGTATGGAAGGCTGCGGCGCGTTTCCGCGCCAGCACACGAATGAATGTAGTGCGGTTACGAATCGCAGTTTTGGTCACGATCGGTGTGTTGCTGTCAGCAGTAATCCCGCAAAGCGCTTGCGCTAATCCTGCCGGCGCGACGCGCCCGGTCATCTACATCGAAGACGTCGCGCGCTTCTACAAGCTTTACGACGCCACGGAAGGTCACCCGACCGCTACGGAACTGCAGAACTACATTGACCACGGCTCCGAAGGGCTCCGGTACTTCGCCAAGGCCCGCAGCACGACGGGCGCGCGGATCGCGGCAGCCCTCACTGAACACCCTCCAATGTACGCTGACGCGCGGCGCTGCATGGCGGTGCTGCCGCACGTGCGCGTGCGGGTCACGGCCGCGCTCCACAAGTTCAAGGAGCTATATCCCGAGGCGAGTCTCCTGCCGGTCACGATCGTCGTTGGCCGTGGCAAGCCCATGGCGATCGGTGACAGCCGCGAGGGTGTGGAAGTCGGACTGGAATCGCTGTGTTCGGTTGGCTGGATGAATCCCAACCTCGAGGATCGCTTTGTGCATTTGATCGCGCACGAGTATGGTCACGTGCAGCAGTTTTTGGCGTTCAATAACAATGAGCATCCGACCGTGCTCGCGGGGTCTCTCATGGAGGGTGCTGCCGAGTTCATCGCCGAGATGACTTCCGGCGATATCAGCTACGCCTTCTTCAAACAGTCCACCAAGGGTCACGAGAAGGAAATCGAGACCGCATTTGTCGCGGATGAGGACAGCGCCGAGCTTTCCAAATGGCTCTACAACGGCACGCTGGAGAAGCCGGGGGACCTCGGTTACTGGGTTGGGTACCGGATCTGTAAAGCTTATTACCAGCACGCCGAGAACAAGCGTCAGGCGTTTCGGGACATCGTGGAGATCAGCGATCCGAGGCTGTTTGTGGCGAAGAGCGGCTGGTATCCGGGTATTGAGCTGAAGCAACCGGCGTCAGTCCTGGTTGCCGTCAGGATCCGCCTGCTCGGCAACTGGCGACCTGATACCAGTCGATCCGCAACGTGCCGGACCTGAGCAAAACACACACAGTGTCACCGGCCTGAGTCTGTTGATAGAGAGTTTTTGAAACGCTGACTTCATCATGATCCGTGACCGGTCCCCAGGGCTTCAGCGTCAGGTACCACGTTCTCCATTTCCAGTCGCCGTCGACCCGCTTCTCGACCACCACTGTCTGAAAAACACGTGGAACTGACTGGTCCGCAAGGCTGTTCAGCTCCAAACCCGCACCATATCCATAGCTGCAAGTGATGAGCCCTGCAAGGAACACTTCCCAGCGTCGTTTTCGAACCAAAGGATCAACACGCGCCGCGGCACCAGCCAACACCAATCCGCCCATGCACGCCAGCGTCGCGGGGCCTTGCCAGGTGAGAGTCTCGATCGTGGACAGGGCGCGCAGTGCCAGAATGAGCCCCGGCGTGATGAGCACCATTGACAGGTCTGGATGCCAATCACCGCTGCGCCCTCCAAAGCGATAGAGGGGCTGGAAGCGTGCCACGAGCCCGATCGCGACCCAGGGTAAAGCCAGCAACGATGCGAATAGGACGTGGTAGGGATCGATCGGTGACAACAAGTACCCTGCGCTCAACACGATGGCAGCCGAGTTGACCCCAGTCGCCAGACGCCGCAAGCGCGCGCTGCGCGCAGCAGCATCGTCAGGAGACAGATCCAGGTATCGTTCGCGAGCCAGCCTTTCCTCGGAGTCGACGAATTCCTGTGCGTCCACGTCTGGAATCTCGAAATACCAGCGATGGAACGCCTCATCCGTTTCCAACACCAGTGGGATTCCGAGTTTCTTCGCGTGCTCGTCGACTGGCACGAACACCAAAGTCGAAATACCCTGCGCGCTGGAAATCGAGTACCGGCCTTTGATGTCCTCACGTCGCAGCCCGCGCCGGTGGCGCAATGGTCCGAAGAGCTCGATCGCTTCGGCGCTGAGAACGATCCGATATTGCAGCACGTACAGTGATCCGTAGCCACCCAGGGCCGCCAACGCAACGCACAGGGCTGCGGGGAAAACTGCCGCCCATCCCGTCAGAGTCCTGTCGACCAGGAGCCAACCGGCCCCGAGGACTCCTCCGACTCCCAGCAGCAGTCCGAATCCGAGTATCAGCAGTTTCCATTTGAGCGAAACACCATAGACCCGCGGATATAGCGTGGGATCGAACGCTGGGGCCAGCTCGATGTCGGTATCGAGGTCGGTATCGATGTCGGTGTCAGCGTCAGCGTTGTCTCTCATGAAATCGGCCTTTGAGCACCGCCACGGATTTGGGCTGCGGCTCCGGAAGACAGTTACCTGAGGCCGTTGCCGGAATATGTCATCCCATACGTCGCACACTGGCTCGAGCTCACCGGCAGCCGGGGGCCGGTATCGGTCAGGCAGGACGAGCGGCGGGCAGCATCCTCGTCGGCGGCGGTTGAATCACGTTGCGCTCTGCTGCGAACAGCTACCGCCCTGGCCTCGATAGCCTTCGACTTGTCGGCCGCAGAGGGCTCGATGGTGCAGGGAGAAAGCAGTGCCACGAGGCAGGCCCCGGTCAGCGCGGTATTCACAGTTTTTTCCAGCTGAGTGTGCGGCTCGCTGATGGCGATGCATCCGGTCAGCGCCACGGTGAGGCAGGGTCCGAGCACTAGCGGTCTCAACATGGCGGTTCCTTTCCGGGGAGCGAATCCGTTGTAGCGCGATTATAGCCCTTGAGCCACGTAGCGCAGCCGCGAAGTCGGTCTCAACCGCGCCTTCAGGATGGTCGCGTCAACTCGTACTGACAGATGTTCACCGTCGCTGCAACATTCAGCGATTCAATCGCCCCCGTCCCCGCGATCGTAAATGCCGTTGCATTCATTCCAACCAGCGTATCACGCGGTAACCCCCGGGCCTCATTGCCATAAATGTAGCAATCGAAGCCGCGGAACGCCGGTGTGGTGATCGGTTGACCTTGCAAATCGAGGCTGGCGATCCGGCCGAATCGCGCTGGTAGTGCCTCAATCGGCACATCGATTTCCACTGGTACATGAAAGATGGCGCCCATGCTTGCGCGCACCGCCTTGCCATTGTGCAAGTCGACACTATTAGGGCTGAGCAGGCAGCGGAACTTGCCGAACCAGGCGAGGGTGCGCAGTATCGTACCGAGATTGCCTGGGTCCTGAATCTCGTGCAGATAAATGGCGCGCTCGCCGGGCTGGGGCGCGGGCATCGGAAGTATCGGCACGACCGCCGCGATGCCCTGGGGTGAGCGCGTTTCACTGAGCTGCGTCATGTGGCGTGAATTCACCACGTGTATCGGGAGTGGGCTTGTCCAGTTCGCATATTCCCGCGTGAGATAGATCTCGCTGGCGCGCAGGCGTGTGTCATGCGCCACGGCTTTCTCGAGTTCCTGCACCAGGTGTTCGCCTTCCAACAGGAAGCAACCGAACTCCTCGCGGAATTTCTTCTGATGGAGTTTTTTGATGTCCTCGAACTTCACGACAGGGACCGCGCGACCGCCTCGGCCACTTTGATACCGTCGACACCTGCCGACAGGATGCCCCCGGCATAGCCTGCACCTTCACCACAAGGGTAGAGGCCGCGCACGTTCAGACTCTGCAACGAATCCGCGTCGCGCGTAATGCGGACGGGAGATGAGGTGCGGGTCTCGACACCGGTCAGAACGGCGTCGTCACGATCGAAGCCGCGGATCTGTTTGCCGAAAGCAGGTAATGCCTCCCGGATGGCATCGATGGCGTAATCCGGCAGGGCAGGCGACAGGTCGCCCAGGCGCACGCCCGGCGTATAGGAAGGAGCGACATCGCCCAGTTGAGTCGAGCCGATGCCGCGCAGGAAATCGCCGACCAACTGGCCAGGCGCGCAGTAGTTGCTACCGCCCAATACATAGGCCTTGGATTCCAACGCTTCCTGTAACGCAACGCCCGCGAGCGGTCCTCCGGGGAAGTCCGGTTCGGGATTGATTGCAACCACGATGCCGGCGTTGGCATTGCGCTCGTTGCGCGAATACTGGCTCATGCCGTTGGTGACCACGCGCTCCGGCTCCGAGGTGGCGGCAACCACGGTGCCGCCAGGGCACATGCAGAAGCTGTAGACCGAGCGCCCATTACGGGCGTGATGCACGAGCTTGTAGTCAGCGGCTCCCAGTTCCGGGTGCCCGGCGAAACGGCCGAGGCGGGCGACATCGATCAGTGATTGTGGGTGCTCGATACGAAAGCCGATGGAAAAGGGCTTCGCCTCGAGATAGACGCGCCGCCGTTCCAGCATGCGAAACGTGTCGCGGGAGCTGTGCCCGAGCGCGAGCACGACGTGACGGCTGTGAAGTGTCTCGCCGCTCGCGAGCATCACGCCTTCGATCTGGCCTGCCTCGATCAGTAGATCGGTGACCTTGCTCTCGAAGCGCACTTCACCGCCGAGCGAAATGATCTCCTCGCGCATCGCCGACACGACACCCGTCAGCCGAAAGGTGCCGATGTGAGGCTTGCTGACGTAGAGAATTTCCGCCGGCGCACCGGCACGCACGAACTCGTGCATCACCTTCCGGCCGTAGAATTTCGGGTCTTTGATCTGGCTGTAGAGCTTGCCGTCGGAAAACAGGCCAGCGCCCCCCTCGCCAAACTGGACGTTCGATTCGGGCGTCAGCGTGTTCTGGCGCCACAGCGCCCAGGTGTCACGTGTACGGCGTCGTACATCGCGTCCTCGTTCCAGCACGATGGGTTTGAAGCCCATCTGTGCGAGCAGAAGGGCTGCGAACAGCCCGCAGGGACCGAATCCGACGACCAGGGGGCGTTCCTCGAGTTGCGCCGGAGCCTGCACGACCGGGTGATAGCTCGTATCCGGGGCGACGCTCACCTGCCGATCCCGCGCGAGGCGCTTCAGTACGGCAGCTTCATCGCGCAGCGTGACGTCGACGGTGCAGATGAAGAGGATTCCGCTGCTTTTCTTGCGCGCGTCGTAGCTGCGCTTGAACAGATTGAAATCGACCAGGTCGGCCGCGGGGACGTTGAGGCGTTTCGAAATGGCCTGGCGCAGGGCCTCGGGCGTGTAATCGAGCGGTAGCGGCAACTCGGTAATGCGTATCACCGACGTCTTCCTGGCCGGTAAATCCGGCAGAGGGGAGTAGAATCCCCTAATTCTAGCGCATAACCCCTCGAAAAATGGCCCGAACCAAAAGCAGCGCGAGCTGGATGTCGCGACACCTCAGCGATCCTTTCGTCAAGCGGGCCCAGAAGGACGGCTATCGCTCGCGCTCGGCCTACAAGCTCATCGAGCTGAATGAGAAGGATAAGTTGATTCGTCCCGGCATGCGGATCATGGATCTGGGCTCCGCGCCCGGCGGCTGGTCGCAGGTGGCCGGCAAGCTCGTGGGCGAGAAAGGGCGCGTGTTGGCCACGGATATCCTGCCCATGGATGGGCTCAAGAATGTCGACTTCATCCAGGGCGACTTCACTGACGAGGCCGTCGTGCAGCGGATATTCGAGTGGCTCGGTGACGCGAAGTTCGATCTCATCATTTCCGATATCGCGCCGAACATCAGCGGCATCGAGTCGGCCGACCAGGGGAGGTCGATCTATTTTCTGGAATTGGCGCTCGATACCGTGTGCAAGACCCTGAAGCCTGGTGCGACCTTCGCTGCCAAGATGTTTCAGGGCTCCGGGTCGGATCAGTACCTGAAGGAGCTGCGGACGCATTTCTCAAAGGTGACCATCCGGAAGCCGGAGGCCTCGCGTAAAGAGTCGCGCGAGGTTTATCTGGTGGCGAAGGGGTTCAAGGGGTGAGCCCGCAAATGTGGGAGAAGCGGTGAAGGGTCGTTCGATATCGAGGACCGCACTAACGGCTGCTCTGATTGTCGTGCAATTGACGGCGCTGGTTGCGTGCGCGAGCCGGGCCGGCAACTCACAGCGGCTGTCATCCCCGGCGGCTTCCATGCGGACGGTATTCTCCCGTACATCGA
>DAITMW010000082.1:4735-15798 GCA_036834945.1 Steroidobacteraceae bacterium | reverse complement strand
CAGCGGCTGTCATCCCCGGCGGCTTCCATGCGGACGGTATTCTCCCGTACATCGATACCCTCCCAATCGGACATGACACCTCGATACCGTGGGATCTGGGTGCACTGAGTAGGAAGTTCGCACGCAAAGCCATTGCAGCAACCGCAACGGCGGCGCCCGGGTTTGAAGTGACACCGAAGGAGACGCGCCTGGCGCGGATACCCGCAGTACACTGCTACTCGCCTATTTCGACCGCCCATGCCGTGTGACCGGCACCGATAGGGGGCACCAATATCCCCCGCTGGAGTCGCCACCCAAGATAGACATTCAGGTCGAGGCGCCAGGTTGGGTGTGGATTGAAATAAGGAAGACGGGTCCTTCGACCTACGTCGAGGACCGTGTTGCCTCACCACACCCAGTCCTGCTGATCACTCCATTCGACGAAGCTTTGTTTCGCAGGGCGCGGGAAGGCACGCTTTAGTCGCATCGAATGACCACCCCGACTGATGCAAGTCAGTCGATGGGGGCACCGTTGGCGCCAAAGCTGGAGACATCCGGCGCCTGCCATTGTCTGGATGTGCTGTATTTTGGACTCTCCTAGCACAAGCTGCCGTCAGGTGTTCTAAACCGACCTCACGGGAGCCACCCCCCATCTGGCGCCTCCGTCCGTTTTGCAACAATCTACGGTCCTTTGCAGTTGACACTGGTTCGCGGACAGATATGCGGGTTCTACAGATGACTTCCGAGCGCGCACCTGAGGAAACCGACGAAGTCAGTTTTGGTCCCTTTCGCCTCAATGTCGCGGCAAGGCTGCTGCTCAGGGACGACAAGCCTGTTCCGCTCGGGAGCCGCGCGTTTGACGTACTGATCGCTCTGGTTGAGCGCAGCGGTGAAGTTGTGAGTCGACGCGAGCTCATGAAGCGCGTGTGGCCGGACGTCATTGTGGAGGAGGCCAATCTTCGGATTCAGGTTGCGGATCTTCGCAAGACATTAGGGGATGGGCGAGGCGGTGCGCGATTCATTACCAATGTTCCTGGCCGCGGCTACTGTTTCGTTGCCCCGATTCAGAGACGCAGCCGCGTGGCTCCGACGGCTGCGCCTCCTGCGGAGTCGTTTGGCAATCCCGGCATCCCCGCAAAGTTGCAACGTATGGTGGGGAGAGATGAAACGGTACGCGAGCTGTGCGCGCGGCTTGAAAGTGAGCGGCTCATCAGCATCGTCGGACCGGGAGGGTTGGGAAAGACGACCGTCGCCATCGCTGTCGCGCACGAGCTGATTCGTGAGCCCGGGGGCTCAATCTGCTTCGCGGATCTCGATGCGCTCGACGATAATTCGCTCGTCGTACCCGCCGTGGCATCGGTTGTTGGTTGTTTCACGCAGGCGCGCAATTCGATTTCGGGTCTCACGGCCTGGCTGGCTGCGCGTCCCATGTTGCTCATTCTGGATAATTGCGAGCACGTAGTTGAGATAACGGCGGCACTGGCAGAAAGTCTCGTCCAGGGGGCACCGTCGGTGCGCATTCTGGCGACCAGTCGTGAGGCGCTCCGCGTTGAAGGCGAAAGTGTTTACCTGCTACAGCCGCTGGCCAACCCTTCCGAGTCGATCGCGGCCTCTGCTAAGGAGGCTATTGCGTCGGCGGCCGTCCAACTTTTCATGGAGAGAGCCGCCGCCGGGGGCCATCGTCAGCCTCTGCAGGACGAAGAGGCGCTCATGGTCGCGAGAATCTGCCGGCAGCTCGATGGGATTCCGCTCGCGATCGAGCTCGCCGCAAGTCGCGTCGGTATGTATGGAATCCGGGGTCTTGCGGAGTTGATCGACGACCGGATGGCGTTGCTTTGGCAAGGTCGTCGGCGGTTGCCACGGCACCAGACTCTGCGTTCGGCGCTCGACTGGAGTTACAAGCTTCTCTCCGAGGCCGAGGCCTCGGTGCTGTGCCGGCTCTCAGTCTTTGTCGGCGCCTTCAACCTCCGCGCCATCCGGGCTGTCGTGGGCGAGCCCGGTGACGATGTTTGGTGGATCTCGGACGTGATAGCGAGTCTTGTGGATAGATCACTGGTCGCGCTGGACCCGCTCGGCGGGTGCGGATCCCACCGCCTTCTGAATACGACACGCACCTACGCCGCTGCGCGACTGGCGGAACGTGGAGAAGAACATGCGGCAGCCAGAAGGCATGCCCTTTACTACCTGGACTACGTGTGCGAAATCGAAGCTGGCACGGTCTCGGCAGGTGACGCTGACGTTTCCGCGTGGCCGCGGCAGATCGGCAACATTACGGCGGCCCTTGAATGGAGTTTGTCTACAGCGGGTGACGTCGCGATAGGCATGTCATTGAGTGCGGGCGCCGTACCCTTGTTTCTACGGCTTTCGATGGTGATGGAGTGCTGTCATTGGTGTCGGCGCGCTTTATCGGTCATGCCGGAACACTGGCGCGGAACGAAGATTGAGTTGGTCTTGCAGCAGTCCCTGGCCGTCGCTTCGACCTACGCCCATGGAAATTGTGTCGAAGTGCGCGACGCCCTGGAGCGTGGCCTGATCCTTGCGGAGGCGCTCGACGACCGGGCTCACAAACTGCATCTGCTCACCGGTCTCAATCTCTACCTGACGAGGGCGGGGGATTTTGGCGGCGCGCTCGCGGCGGCGGAGCGTTTTGCGGTAGTGGCGCGGCAGGGCGGTGTTTCAGAGGAGATCGTGATCGCCGACTGGTTGCTTGGCGTTTCCCATCATCTTTATGGCAACCAGGCTGCGGCGCAACGCTGTTATGAAGACGGCTTCCGGCGTGTCGGCGCCGGACTGAGCGAGGTCCAGTACTTTGGCTACGATCATCGCGTGCGTGCGTTGGCCGGGTACGCACGAACGATGTGGCTCCGCGGCTTTACGGATCAGGCCAGGCGGATCGCCGCGCAATCCATCGAGCTCGCGCGGTCGCGAGGACATCCCGTAACGTTCTGTATGTGTGGTGTCAGCGTGCTGCCCATTTTTATCGGTCTCGTTGATCACCAGTCCGCGGAGGATCTGATCGCACAATTCGCGGAATGTGCCAGCAAGCATTCCCTGGTACCGTTCTTGGTCTGTATCGAGGGGATACGCGGCGAGCTGCTTTTGGCGCGGGGCGAGACAGCTCTCGGGATCACGTTGATTCGCAATGCCGTGACAACCCTACGCGCTGAGCAGAATGGCATCCCGGGGACGCCTTTGGCTCGCTCCCTTGCCGAGAGCCTCGCCAGGCGGGGGCAGGTCGGCGAGGCCGCCCAGATGATCGACGAGCTCGTCGCGGAAGCGGAGCGGAGCACCGGAACCTACGATTTCCCCGAGCTCTTGCGTATTCGGGCGGTGGTCATGCTGGCTTCAACTCCCGCGAACTCGCAGGCCGCCGAGGCCGCATTGACCTGCGCGCTGCAAAGCGCTCGAGCACAATCCGCGCTCGCTTGGGAGCTCCGATCAGCAACGATGCTCGCGCGACTGTGGGCTGATCGTCAGCGGCCAGAGGAGGCATTGCAGCTGCTCGTGGAGGTTCAACAACGCTTCTCAGAGGGGCTGGACAGCGCAGACATGTGCGAAGCGAGCCGAATGATTCGCGATTTGCAGGAGCGGGCCGAGCGTACATCCGCACCTCGGGGTGAGCGCTGAGCGACGCGAGCTGCGAACGGCGGGCGGCCTGCGTCGAATGCGGACCTGGGGCCTCTGGTCGTGTCTTTACAAGTTTTTGCAACAGACAACTCGCCTCGGCACCGATGCCGCGGGATCCTAAGTGTTCTGGACGAGTGCCCTTGGGAGGTCGAGTGTCATGGCGAGCAACGCGAACCTGATTCGTGTACTCATTGCTCACGTCAACCCTCTGGTTGCAGTAGGACTCGAGACAGTCTTCGGCGCCAGAGAGGATCTGCAGGTCGTGCGTTGCGCGCCCGATGAGGTGCTGGAGGCATCCGCGCGCGACACACGCCCGGATGTCGCGGTTACGGATTTGCGAGCCGGCCTTCGTCTGATGGCCCGGGACGGCAATGCTTGTCGCGTGCTGATCGTGACCGACGACGACAGTGAAGCCAGCATCCGCAAGGCGGTAGAGCTGGGCGCGAGAGGTTATCTTCCGCTTGCGTCTCATGGGGAAGTCGTCGAGCGCGCCGTGCGCAGCATCCAAGGTGGTGGTACGGCGCTCGATCCGGCCGCGATGACAAAGATTGCCGTCAGCCTCGCGTCTCCGTCGCTCACTGGAAAGGAGATGGAGGTGCTGCGCCTGATGATGAACGGGTTGCCTGACAAGATCATTGCAAGCACGCTGAAGCATGGCGTCGGCACTGCGAAGGGGCACGTCAAATCCATTTTGAGCAAGCTCGATGTGGGCAGCCGCGCGGCAGCGGTTGTTGTGGCGCGGCGTCGGGGTCTCGTTCCCGACGAGGCATCGACGTAGTTCGTGTGCGAAGACAAGCAAGCGCCTGCTTCGCACCGAACACGTCGCTTCTGTCTAAACACTTGCTTGCGCGATACGGGCAGCCTCCGCCGCGAAGCGGGCTGCGAGGTTTGACGCAAACTGGTTCATGATCAGCCCAGCGGTGATTTGTACGAGCTTGACATTACCGCCATACTTGGCTGCCGCTCCCGAGAGCACCAACTCGGTATGGACTTCTATCATTGAGCCACCGCCAGTCGGTGTGACGCGGAAGTACATGTCCGCGTCGGCGCGACCGTGGCCGCTGTCACTCAGGCCATGTGCCCGCAGGCGTGCCTCGTGCCTGACGGGGTCGGGCTCTTCGAGCCTCGCCATGCAGGCAAAGCTGAGTGGGATCCCCCCGAGTTGAACGGAGAACCTGCCCAGGTATGTCCCGTCAGATTCTGCTTCGTTCAATTGCACCCCTGGTATGCACGCGGCAACGTGTCGGATATCCGACAGGACGGACCAGGCTTGCGACGGCGGTAGCGGTATACTGAAAGAGTTTTCGAATCGATCGGTAACAGTTGCTGTGAGTTCACTTTCGAGTGTCATGATGTCTTCCTCGTCCGGCAGTTGTATGTATCGACGACGGACTCCGTCCGGTTGCTGAATTTCCGGGTGGATTGTTAGGCCAGCTCGTGCAGGTGATCTGTAAAGAAACGCCCTATTGGTACGGGCTGCGCAAGCGAAAAAAATCTTCGACGTCGCGATCCGTTGCCACCCTTCTGATCGTCCTTGGTGTGTCCGCAACAGAAGGAGACAGGCCATGCCCGACGAGTCCGTTATTTTGATCAGTCTGCTGAAGGCCAGGCCCGGCAAGCAGGATGCGCTGATCGCGCTCTTGAAGCAGAACACTGAAACAGTGATCCGCACGCTTGCCGGCTGGCAGATGACCCGGCTGATCGCGGGAAAGGACGGCGTCGGCGTCGTCATCCACTCCGAATGGGAAAGCCACGCGGCGGTCGAGGCGATGCGCAACGATCCGCGCATGAAAGCCTATTTCCCGAAGATCATCGAGCTGGCGACCTTGGAGTCGATCGCGGGCTCCGCGGTGCTGAGCGAAACCCGGTGAAGGGGCGAAATGGCGCGCGACCGCGCAAACTAGAATCGTACAATCCGGCGCAGAGAGCTCAGCGATGTCAGCAACGAGAGCAGTTTTTGTCCTGATCCACGGCGGGTGGCACAACCATTCGTCGTGGGACAGAGTTACGCCAATCCTCGAAGCCAACGGCTTCACCGCCTTGACGCTCGACCTTCCCGGCGCAGGGGTCAATGCCATCGCACCAACGTCGCTCGGGCGCCGCCCGTTCGACCCGGTCGCGTTCGCCGCCGAGCCGTCGCCCAGCGCCGGCGTCACACAGGCGGAGCGAACGCAAGCGGTGGTTGCTTTGGTCAAGGAAGCTGCGTCACTCAGCGACGGCAAGGTCATCCTGGTCGGGCACTCCGCCGGTGGGATGACCATTTCGGCGGTCGCCGAGCAGGTTCCGAGCCTGCTTCTCGCGGTCGTCTACCTTGCCGGGTTCATGGTGCCGAACGGCATGTCGTTGCTTGCGATGCTCCAGCATGAAACCCTGTCTTCGGCTCTGGCGCCCGGATTGTTCGTAGGGGATCCCGCAGCCATTGGCGCAACGAGGATCCATGTCGGTTCGGGCGACGAGGCCTACAGGTCGCTGCTCAAAGCTGCGTTTTATGGGGACGTGTCCGAGTCCGACTTCGCGCATGCGGCGTCACAGCTTCATTGCGACGAGTCGAATGCCGGCGCCGTAGCCCTGTCGGAAATGACGCCTGGACGATTTGGCACGGTGCCGCGGCATTACATCCGTTGCACACAGGATCGCGCCATTCCGCTGGCCGGCCAGGATCACATGATTGCGACGGTTGACGGCGCCATCGGCGGTAAGACCACTGTCCACACATTGGAAAGCAGTCACTCGCCATTTCTGTCACAACCGGACGCGCTGGCAAATATTCTCATCGGAATGGGCGGCTACTGATGAACCCAGCTGAATTCGAAGATCGTCTGAAGGCGTTCCGGCCGCGCCTTCATCGCTACTGCGCACGCATGACTGGCTCGGCGGTCGATGGTGAGGATGTGTTGCAGGACGCACTGGTCAAGGCCCTGCGCGCGCAGGCCGAAGGTACCGAGGTGGACAACTTTGAAGGTTGGTTGCTCCGCATCGCCCATCATACGAGCCTCGACTTCCTACGCGCCAAGTCCCGGAACCCGATTGTTCCGCTTACCGTGGACGACGAAGCGGCACCGATACCCGAGGAGGACATTGTTGCGGTGGGCGTTCAGACATTCCTGCGGCTACCTGAGATGCAGCGCTGCGCGGTGATCCTCAAGGATGTGTTGGGCCATTCGGTGGACGAGATCGCGAGCATTGCCGAATGCACGCCGGCAGCCGCCAAATCAGCGCTGCAACGCGGGCGCGTAGCACTGCGGCAACTCGCGCAAGTCCCCGAGGACGCGCGGCTGCCGCTGATGCCCGATGTGGCCCGGGAGAAGATCGCAGCTTATGTACATCTGTTTCAGGTCGGCGATTTCGATGCGATTCGCGCCATGCTCGCCGAGGACGTGAAGCTCGATCTGGTCAATCGGCTCAAGCTCGAAGGCCGCGAAAAAATTGGCGTCTATTTCACGCGTTATGGCGAAGTGGAGAAATGGCGGTTCGCCCTCGGTGCGGTGGAAGGGCGGCCGGCCATGTTGGTCTTCGATAGCACCGGGACGATGGAAAGACCTGCGCATTTTGTCCTGGTCGACTGGCGGTCGGAGCGGATCATCTCGATTCGCGACTTCTTGTTCGCTCCTTATGCGCTCGAAGCCGTGGACTGGGTGCGTCTGGGCTAAACCGCTCAGTAACGGCTTTCACGTTTCTCCCGTGTCCTCCCCCTCGAAGTAGTCCACCGAAGGCTGATCCTTGATGAGCTTATATACCCACATGCCGTCAGGCCAGGCCGCGGGATTGGGAAGGGCGGCGAACGCGAATTTCTTCGAATCGGGGTAGGCGCAGATGTCGGTCGTGTTCTGGTTGGAAAAGGACAGATACCGCAGCGGCTCACTGCCGGTGTTGGTCAAAGCGTGAGCGTGATCCGGTCCGGGTGGGAATGCGACGTAGTCGCCCACTCTCACATCGACTTTTTCGCTCCCGATCCGCAGCTCACCCGTGCCTGAGAGGATATACAGGCCTTCTTCTATTCCGGTGTGGTAGTGATAGGGGTAGGAGGTCTTGCCCGGCTGCAGCTCCATCCAGTTGAAACCAATCGCCTTGGCGCCGGCGCGAATTCCAAGGCGTTTGGCGGTGGCGCCGAACCGTCCTCTTGGGCGACTCATGGGTTCGACCTCGTCGACGTTCACTATCTGCGGATGCCTTCGAGTGCTCATGCCGCCAACTCCTGTGTGATCCGATACCCATCATATGCGAGGACTACGTGTGACGCGCCTTGCGTGAGCCGCAGGCGTTGTTCCGGTCCAGCGCTTGAATGCTCGAGCGAAGCTGCGCTGATCTGAAAAACCCATCTCCTCGGCAACATCGTTCGGATGATGGTGCTGGTCGAGAAGAGACTTTGCCGCGCATTCACGGACGCTTTCACTCAGAGCTCGAAATGAGGCCGAGCCCTCCATCTCCAGGCGTCGTCTCAAGGTGGCGACGCTCAGCCCGAGGCGCCTGGCGACCGCGCTCTGGTCGAATACGTTGTCCTCGAACGCGTCGAGGACTTGCTCGCGCGTGCTGCGGCGGCGCGAGACAACACGTGGGTTGCGTTCGATCAGGGCGATGATCTTCCGATAGATCGCTTGGGACGAGAGGACGGGCGCCCTGCGCTCGAGCGGAAGTGAGCCCGCCTCTGCGTCGTAGGCGAGCGCGTACGTGTTGGATTTCCAGCGCATGGGTACCGGCCAGAACCCCAGGTAGCCACGGCTCTCGGTGAGCCGGGGTCCTTTGATGTGCACCTTTCTGAGCCTCTCGTGCAGGGCGTCACCGGCAATGAGTACGAGCAGTCCATGTAGGAATATCAACACGCTCAGCATGGTGAGCCTGGTCTGAGAGGGATCCATGCGTGGCGCGTAGGGGAAACCCCGATCGTCGATGATGTACGCCAGCCGGTCATCGTGTAATTCGACACGGTTGTATGCTCCACCGTGGAGCAGGTTGTACGTGTGCGCGACCGCTTTTGCGGCTTCGAGGAGTGTCGTGCAGGTTGCAAGGCTGGATAACACCAGTCCGGTGGCTCCGGGCAGCAAAGGGCGTGCCGAGAGTCCCCAGGTTTCATCATGGGCGCTGGTGGCCAGGCGTTCGAGAATGCGAAAGTAGTCCGCCAGGTTGATGGCTCCAGCGTGTGAGCCCAACAGAATGCTCGCTGGAAGATCGAGCCCCCGCACGATGGTGGGGAGCGACAACCCCTGCTTCGCCGCGAAGCGTATCAGCGGCCGGATCACTTTGACGGGGACTTCCAATGTTGCTGTGAGCCGCACTTCAGGCCGCTCCAATCGCTGCAGGGTGGTGAGCGAATCTGTCCTGCTCCAGTGATCGCGGTGGTCATCGACGGTGGGCCGCGGGCGCATCTAAGATCACCCGTCAGCATCAGGTGCCGTGACACAAGGGAAGGGGGGAGCCATGTTTACCAAAGGTGGGCGATCACTGGCCGGATTCCTGCTGAGCGCGGCGATTCTGTCCGGCATAGGCTTTCCCGCGCTGGCGACGTCACCGGTGCTCGAAGCCACCTATACCACCTCGATATCGAATGGTTGGGTGCAGGTGGAGCGCTGGCGTGATCCGGGCTCGGGGTTCGTGCAGGAGACTTTTCCTCCCGACGGGCGCGGCAATCAGACGGGTCAACGCGTGACGTTCTTCAACGGCGTCGCAACTCCGCACTCCTCGCGCTTTCTCCTGTACTACGCGCCTAATTGGAATACAGCCGCAAAGCCCACTCCGGTGCTGCTCGTCCATGGAGCCAACCAGGATGCGGACCTCGCCTGGGCGAATCCGAACGATGCCGGGTCCTATGGGTGCGGACAAGCGAGCTGCCCGACGACGGGTCTCATGCAATCGCTGGTTGCCAGCGGCTTCAAGGTGTTTGCCATTGGATTCGCGCACAAGAACGGCAACGGCTACTTCTGGTCCGAGCAGATCGAGGACGCCGTCCAGGTGATCAAGTCCCGGACCGGTGTCTCCAGCGTCGATGTCGTTTCCTGGTCGAAGGGCGCATTCAACGCGCGCATGTATGTGTCTTCGGTCAGGCAGTCCTGGGGCTCTCTGTACCAGGGCGATATTCGCCGGCTGATCATGGCGGGCGGCCCCAACAACGGCATCGATCTGTCGTTTCGGCATGGCTGGTACTTCAGTCTTCCAGTGTATCCGGCATGTGGCGGAGCCATCGACGGTCCCACGCCCCACGACAAGCTGGTGTGCTATGGAGTCTGGCAAAACGGTCCGCAATGGACTTATTCATCCGCCTACTTCCCTGGATCCCCCCAGATGCTCAAGCGATGGGACTCGGTGTACCCGTTGCCCACCGCCGAACAGGACTGGTACACCACCTACTACGGCGGGCTCGGCTTCTACACGCACGGCAACGGTATCGATGCGTATATGGGTCCCTCGTTGGTGGACACCGTGCGCACGGCGGGTACTTCCGCCGGCGTCAAGGTTTACAACCTTTGCGGAAACCTGAACAACATCGCGCTCATCCACAACGAGCACACCGGGCCTTCCGACGGAGTTGTGTTCATCGCCAGCTGCAACGACTCGACCGGCATCAATAACTTCGGCGGCTCGGCCGTCGTTGCGGTCAACCATCTTGGCCTGGGCTGGAATGCTCCGGCCGTCAATCAGATCACGGCCTGGCTCAGCGCGCCCTGAATTCAGCGCTCGCTGAAATTATTCCCGGGTGGGGAGCTTGTCAAGACTCAGCTCCCCAGCGCCTCTTTCAGGGGACCCAGCCAGGGCTCGAAGTGCTTCCACTGATCGAGCCCCTCCTTGTAAATCGGCCGGCGCACCTGCTCGGAGCTGGCCGTGCGCACACTGCGCTCGGTTTTGTGGAATTCCACGCACCCGGGCTCGAACTCGAGGCCGCAGAAGTCCAGGATGCGCCGCACGTTGCCTTCCAGATCCTCCACGACGTCCTCGTGTTGAACCCGCAGAATCCGGCCCGGTAACACCGCGTCCCAGTGCGACATCAGCTCGATGTAGTTGCGATAGTAGCGCCCGATGTCCTCGAGGCTGTAGGTGAACTCCTGCCCGGAGGCGAACAGCTGCTTGAAGTTGCTGAAGCAGCACGCCATGGGCTCGCGCCGCGCGTCGATGATCTTCGCGTTGGGCAGAATCAGGTGGATCAGTCCGAGGTGGCGGAAGTTGTTCGGCATCTTGTCGATGAAGAACGGCTTGCCACTGCCGCGATAGACCTCTGTGTCGGTAATGAATTTCTCGCCGAGCTCACGCAGCTGCTCCGGACTGAGCTCCGCCAACACGTCCGGATAACGCGGCTTGCGGCCTTTCTCTTCGCGCCCGTTGAGAAGTTGCACGAGCCGCGCAATGTCCGCCAGCTCCATCGTCCCTTCCACCTGCGAATGCGATGCCAGAATCTGCTCGAGCAGTGTCGAGCCGGCGCGTGGCAGGCCGACAATGAAAATGGGATCGGGCCGGTCGCAGCCGACGCC
>DAITMW010000082.1:0-4635 GCA_036834945.1 Steroidobacteraceae bacterium | reverse complement strand
TCACCGAAGCGGTAGGTTTTGAGGTTGGCCAGGCTCCAGTAGGCGTCGCCGAAACTGGGGCGGGTTCGTGCCGCCTCGTGGTAGGCGTCGATGGCTTCCTGTTGACGCCCGAGTGTCTTCAGGGCGTGCGCGATGGAAAGATGCAAGTCCGCCTGCTGCGGAGCCTCAACCAGCAGTTTGCGATAAATCTCCAGTGCCTGCTCGTGGTCGCCGAGGCCCACGCAGGCGTTGGCGTAGACGACCCGAAATGCGCGGTTCTGCGGATCGACGCCACACAGCTTGCGAGCTTCCTCGAGTGCTCTGGCGTGCTTGTGGCGTTTTGACAATACGTTGGCGTAGTCATAACGCGCGGCGTGATAGTCTGACGCGAATACCAACACGCTCTCGAGCAGGAATTCGGCGTCGTCGAGAATATCGAGCTTGAGGCCGATCTGAGCCAGGAGCCGCATGGCTTCGATGTGATCGCCGTGCGTCTGTAGAAATTGCCGCACGACGCGCTCGGCGGCGTAGACATCGCCTTCTGACAAGAGGCTCGCGCCGCTGACGACCGGTGCGGGAAGCTTTGCGAGCTGCGCCACCTGTCGCGCTGCGTTGTCCGCCTCGGCTGTAAGTCCGGTTGCGTTGCAGAGGTCACGCAGTGCCGTCCAGCTCGATGAGAGTGAGGGATTGAGCTCGGTCGCACGTCGGTACGATGCAATCGCGCTCGTAGTCTCGCCGACCGCGCGGTAGCAGTGACCGCGCTCCTGGAAGAGACGACCGTAGCCAGGGTGGATTTCCTCGAAGCGTAAGGAAGTGCGCAAAGCGTCCGCGACCCGACCGAGGTAGCGCTGGTTGATGGCGACGAGCAACAGGATGTCGCGATTTTCGGGGACTTCGGTAAGGAGGGACTCGGCAGCCGCGAGGGCCACGGCGAACTGACGCTCATTCAGGAGCGCCCGGATTCGCCGGACCTCCGCTTCGATGCGAGATGGGGGTTCCACCTATTTCGGCTCGCCCCTGAACTTGTAGCTGAACCGCAGTCCCAACGTGCGCGGACGGTTGATGTCTACGGATTTCACGTACTCTCGATAGAAGGAGAACAAGTTCGCACGCGTGTCCGTGAAATTTTCCGCGTAGAACTGCACGTCCCACGCGTCCTTCGAGATGCCCGCCGAGGCGTCATAGGTAGTGAAGGGCGGGTCGTCAAAGGCCGTGGTGCCCCCCTGGAGTGTCTTGGTGAGCTGGTCCGTCGATGCATACGAGTGCGCCTGGTGTTGCGCGCCGATCTGCGCGAACGCGCCATATTCACCCAGCGGGAACTCATAACGGAAGCGGATGTTGCCCATGAAGGGCGGCGACTGCGCCAGTGGCGCTCCCAGCGCTCCGAACGGGTTGGCGATATCAATGGGCTGGCCGGTCTGGGGGTTTACCAGCGAGAGGGTCTTGACGACCTCGCCGCTGTTCCACGAGGCGCCGGCCGACACCGTCAGGCCGCGTACGATGACGGCCACGAAGTTTGTTTCGAAGCCTTTCACCCGGTAGTCGGGGCCGTTGGTCACGAAGGTCAGGTTGCCGGTCACCCCGGGATCGAAAATGCCGATCTGGGTGTTTTTCCAGTCCTCCCGGTAGACGGCGGCGTTCCACTGGATACGGTGATCCAGCCACTCGGTCTTCCAGCCGATCTCGTTGTTGGTGAGCGTGTCGGGAGCATACGCGAGCGGCGGTGTGAACAGTCCGTAGATGGGCGAGCTCGGCTTGATGATGGATTGGGCACGGTTGAAACCGCCGGGGCGGAATCCTTGCGACCAGGTGTAATAGACGAGGATGTCCGGAGTGATGTGCCAGCTCAGGTTGGCCCGGCTGCGGAAGCCCTTGTACGTCTTGTTCAGGTTCTTGGCGTTGAGATCGTTGCCGTTCGTTTGCGGAATGGTGCAGGGATAGGTGGGGACGCCGCCATTGTAGGGACCATAGATCTCGCAACCGAAGCTGCCGACGTTCGAGCCGAGCTCGAAGGTGCCCATGTGGTAGTAACGCGTGCCGCCGGTCAGGGTCAGCACCTTCGGAATAATGTCGAAGTCGGCCGAGCCGAACACGGCCTTCTGGTTGTAGCCGCGTGTGATGTCGTCAAAGAATGCGTCGCCCAACGGCCGGACGCTCGGGTTGTTGGTGGTGACTCCAGGAGGCGGGGCGATCGGTACGAAGTTCGGGCTGGTCCCGTAGAACCAGTCGGTGTTCTCGTGGATGGTGTATTTCTCGTAGAACAGGCCGCCGATGCCGCGCAGGCGCCAGTCATCCGGGGTACTGAGGCGCAGCTCCTGGCTGAGGTGGGTGCTGTTCTGGTGATCGACCCAGAAGGCGTTCGGCGAATAGCACTGGCCGGTGGAACCCGCCGTCGGGTTGATGTCCCCGGTCGCGGGGTCCTTGATGAACGGGTAGCCGGGGTAGTTACACTGGTAGTAGCCCGTGTAGGTGCTGCGCGAGTAGTTGGTGTAGTCCTGCTGCTGGTCGACGGTGCGGTCGAGGTACGACCCCGTGTAGACCAGCTTCAACATTTTGATGCGGCCGTTGACCGTGAGCGTGGTGTTCTCGAATCGATCCTTGTCGTAGGAGGGATTGTAGAGCTGGACCGACAGCTCCGGCAGCGGAGTGCCTAGACCGTCGTACTCCTCCTGCCAGCTGACGCCGTCGGCCTCCATGTTCTGGTAAGACTGTTGGACGAGCACGTTCCAATCGTCGTTCACATTCCAGAGCGCCTGCGCACGGATACCTTTGTAGGTTACCGTGTTGATATTGCTCGCGACCTGCTGTGTGTTGCTGAGGGTCGGGCTGTTCGCCGGAACGACGCCGCCGAAGTAGCCGGCGATGACGCCGTCGTTCGGGGAGCGCACGAATGTGCCAGGAATGTTGTCGATGTAGCCGCCGCGCGATTCGTCGTAGATCACCGCCCGGACCGCCAGCGTATCCTGGATTAACGGCAGGTTGATGGTCGCGTCAACGTTGGTGCTCCGGTCGCCATGCGCCGTTGTCGCGTAGCCGGCGTTGACCGTGCCCTCTGTGACGTTGAGCTTTGGCTTGTTGGTGATGTACCGGATGACGCCGGCTTCAGCGCCCGCGCCAAACAGCGTGCCTTGCGGGCCCTCGAGGACCTCGATGCGCTCGATGTCGGCGGCGTAGATATCGAGGTTGCGACCAGGGAGTTGGCCGGATTGGTCATCGAGATACACCGCTACGTTGGGGAACGGCTCGGTGGCACCGGAGCCTTGGATGCCACCCTGGCCGGTCGCCAGGCCGCGCATGTAGATGTTGCTCTGTCCCGGGCCGTTACCACCGGCCGTGACGTTCGGCAGGTATTTCACGTAGTCGTCGAACGTAGTCACGTTCAACTGCTTGATGGTCTCGCCGGTGAGCGCCTGGATGGTGATCGGTACGTTCTGTAGTGTCTCCTCGCGGCGGGTCGCCGTAACGGTGACTTCCGCGAGGGCGGTGGATTGTGAGGACGTCGTATCCGCGGGCGCCTCGGCTCCCCAGACGGTGACCGGTGCCCCCAGAACGGCGGCAACGGCCGCAGATACTCGCGAGTTGTATCTCATCTTATTCTCCTCAAGATTTCGAGCCCACAGTCGGATGGAGGACCAGCGGCTTGTCCGCATCCACCCACAGCCAGGCGAGTGCCGCGGCGAGAGCACAGGCAAAGCCGATCAGAAAGGTGGCGTGCCAATGACCCAGTCCCGAGAGATAGGCAACGACCGGGATGCCGATCCATCCGCCCGCATTGCCACCCGTGTTGAGAATGCCTGTTGCGGCCATCGTGTCCGCCTGGGCGATGCGCATCGTCCCGGCCCAGTACGAGGCTTCGTTGATCTCGACGGCGGTGTATGCCAGGGCCAGGCCACCCACCGCGACATAGGCATTCGAGGTGCCTGTAGCAAGCAACAACAGGACACCGGCGAGAGGTAATGTAACGAGCGGTACGAGGCGAAAGCCCCACCGGACTCCAAATCGGCGACATAACGCATCCGTGATGCTGCCGCCGGCGCCGGCGCCGATCGCGGCTCCGATGGGTGGCAGACTTGCAAGCGCTCCGCCCTCGATCACCGCGAAGTGTCGCTCCTGGATCAGATACAGGAACGACCAGGTCGACAGCAGGTAGAACACATAGTTCATGCAGATATAGGAGAGTGTCGCGGCGGCGACGCTCCGATTACGCATGATCGCCCACAAGCGCGCTCGGGATATTTGCGTGTCGGTAGGTGCCACGGGCACCGCATCGAGCTCTGCGAGCTCTTCATTGGAAACGGACGGATGCTCGCGCGGGGAGTCTCGTCCATACCAGATCCAGATCGCGATCAACGCGAGCGGCGGTAAGGAGGCCCAGATGAGCGCGGGCTGCCACCCCAGGGATGCGATCAGCAGCACGAAAGCCAGTGGTGCGATCGCCGCGCCGACCTGGCAGCCGAATGTATGCAGGCCCTGCGCGAGCGCCCAGCGGTTGGCCGGCAGCCAGGCCTCCATGATTCCGGCACAGACCGGAAAGAACGGCGCATGAGCCATTCCGAGCAGCAGCTGACTCAGGAAGAGTGCGGCGAACAGAGCCGTACCCTGCAACACATAGGGTGCCAATGGCGCGGCGACGGATGCAATGACAGCGATCAAGAG
>DAITMW010000081.1:22962-24168 GCA_036834945.1 Steroidobacteraceae bacterium | reverse complement strand
CCTACATCCGATACTCCAGTTGCATGGCGACCACCTCAGCCGTGCGCCTCCCATAAAGATCCTCAATAGCCCGAAGCGCATTCTCCAGCGCCCGCGCAGGTGGCTGATTCACGATCACCGGAACGCGCCGCCCCTCCGGCCAGCTCGCCACCACCTCATCCGGAACGATCGCAATGCCCTCACGAGTGCGTATCGCACCAGTACTCGCGGCGAAAGTCACCGCACGCGACCGATAGGTCCGCGACCACGTATCCGCAACGAGAGCCAGCGAAACCTCATCGACACCCGGCTGAAGCTCAATCCCCAACCGATCGCGACCCCAGAACGCGGCCGTGTTGCCCATCACCGTTAAAGCGAAGTTCCGCGTAAACAAAAACGCATCACTCTTGTGGCGCGCATCCCACCCAACCACCCCGAGACTGCCGGCAACGGATTCCGCCTTGGCACGACCCGCGATGGCCTCGACCAACATGAGCGACATCGGCATGGACGCACTGATCCCCGTCGTCGTCACAACACCGTGGTCGACGACCACCCGGCGGTCCGGGACATACTGAATAGACGGATGCCGCCGCCGCAACTTCTCGACGTAGTACCAGTGTGTCGTGGCTCGCTTACCATCAAGAAGCCCCGTCGCGGCGACGACTGTGGCCCCCACACAGACGCCGACAATCGTCGCCCCCTTGACCGACTGCTCCTTGATCCAACGCAACGCAACCGGATCATCATCCCGATGCATCGCGGGCACGATGACATAGTCGGCCCCCTCGGGATGAGCCGCATCGAACGCCTCCACCGTCGCCTGCGCCTCGACCCGAAGCGCCGGAAAAAGCTGAACGGGTCCCGGCTCGGTGGCCACCGCCATCACATCCGCAACATCCGCGCGCCGAAGAATGCCGTACGGCATGAGGTAGTCGGTCAGCTCAGTGCCTTCATTCACACCGAGCACCGCGATGAGCGGGCGCTGACGCTTGGGCGGCTTGAGAGCGGCGAGCATCGAATCGATCTCATCCTGGGCGATCGGTGGTCCGAGGGCGCTCGACGCTGCTCGCGGCAGCGACAAGATCCAGGCCACTCCGCCGGCCATGAAAGCCGCGACAATTCCGAGCGCACCGAACACGGCAACACGTTTGTTCACTGATGCATCCCCCATCGGGGCCGGATCCGAGCCGGCGCCACCCAGATCATCCGCCTCGGCCCGGCGAG
>DAITMW010000081.1:0-22862 GCA_036834945.1 Steroidobacteraceae bacterium | reverse complement strand
ATCGGGGCCGGATCCGAGCCGGCGCCACCCAGATCATCCGCCTCGGCCCGGCGAGTCGCCAGCCACAGGCAGAGGCGATACAGCGATGAGGCTCAGGTCAAGTAATTCCTGATCACGCTGTGGAGCGCCGCGAAGTCCGTGACCTCCTCGCCTGAGGAGCGCCTCGACTGTCCGTGCGGTCAGGCTTGACTTACCGTAGCGAGGCTGCTTCGAATCAAAGCGCATCTGCACAGAGATGTCCCCGAAAAACGTGCATAACCCTGTGGACAACTCTCGATTCGGAAAAGGAATCAATGGCTTTAGCCATTGCGCATTTTTTGATCACTTCGCGAAGAGCAATCTCTTCGAGCGAAAGCGAATTCCCTTCTGAAGTTGGTTTCATCAAATTTCTTCCCTTCCCTGATTTCAGGGCGTACACTCCGCGCCCCACCGTACGTCCGCTCGAGATGGACGCCGGCCGGAGATACATCAAAGTTGCTCGCCCGTCCGTTCCGCTCGGAGCGGTCACATCGCATGCGCCTCCGTGTCAGCCGGATCCACAAGGGCGACCGGAGATCCGCCATGAGTCGCGCGTGGCGACCATTCCCATTCGGGAAAGGGTGAATCGATACCAGTCTGTGGTGATAGCGGGCGGCAATCACCGCCTCCGGGTATGCCCCATATTCGATCTGTGCACGCACGTCGCCGGTGAGTTGATAGAGTTGTGTTGGGACATCAGTCCACCGACATCCGATGTTCTTGTCCGCGCGCGAAAATCACCGGCCCAACGCCAGGTAGAATCAAACATGCGCCGATGGACCGTGCGGATGAACTCGCGCTCGAGCGGATCGCCTCGTCGGCGCCTCAGTGGCCGCCTCGGCACGAGGACGTAGCGGACCTCGCATGCGAGGCCTTCGGCGTAGCGTGAGAGTGTGGAGAGGCTGATGTCGCCTCTCGCTTCCGCGCCTTCGGCCGCCTGAGCAGAAGAGGGGGCTGCTCCCGCAGCCTTCGCGAATTGCCGCACGGTGATACCCAAGGCTTCGCGAATCGCGCGCGGCCAGCCTGCCCCGGGGCGCAAGTACGGCAGGTTCTGCCAAGGGGCCAGCTGCTCATCAAGATGCTTGAGAGGGAGATCTTTCAGCATAACGGGAGTTGACTGCCGCAAGCCGGCCTGCTCCGGCAGGCCAGAGGCCAAAAGGCGTTGCGTGTTGGCAACAAGTCAGCGCTTCCGACGCCTCCCGTGAGCTCTCCAAGCTCACCGTGTCCTCCACGCCCTCGACTCAACAACCCGCGCAAACCCGCCATTTCGTCGCCACACGCGCGGGATGGGGAGCACCTGCCCCCTCCCAATCAGCCATCCCTTAGGCCTTCCCTCTTAATCAGTTGACAATCCCCTACAAAGGGATATCGTATTTCGTATACTGTTTCATTCGAGTAATAGGGAAAACGTCGAACGGACTCTTTACCGAGCCGGCGCCGCTACCCCAACTCGATTTTTAGCGGTCAGGGTCTGCCGATTATCCGTGGACCGCCGGATGAAAAAAAACACTTGGGGAGTGAGTATGCCGAGCCAATTCGATGCATCGCCTCGACCGTTTCATCTAGGACGCCTGGTGGCGGTCGCCACTGTGCTATGCGGATCCGGTGGCGTTGCCTCCGTCGCGCTGGCGCAGACGCAAGACGCCAAACCGGCCGACAGCGGAGAAACAGTCGCGGAAGTTGTGGTCACCGGGTCGCGCCTGATCCGAACCGACCTCAGCGCACCAAGCCCGACGAGCGTCGTCAGCGCGGAAGACGTCAAGCTGTCGGGCAACGTCACGCTTGAAAAGACCCTCAACGAATTCCCCCAACTTGCTGGCGGCAACGCATCGTCGGTCAACAACGGCGGCGCCTCCGGCATCCTCACCGCGAACCTGCGCGGCCTCAGCGGTCAAGGGGGAACTTCCGCACCGCGCACATTGACCTTGGTCAACGGTCGTCGCTTCATTCCGGCGGATCAGTACGGCAACGTCGACCTCGCCAGCATTCCCGACGCCCTGATCAAACGGGTGGATATCGTTACGGGCGGCGCCTCGGCCGTCTACGGATCGGATGCGATCGCGGGTGCCGTGAACTTCGTGCTCCTCGACAACTTCGAGGGCATCCAGACCAGCGCCCAATACGGCATCAACGAGCGTGGCGACGGCATCACGCATAAGTATGACCTCACGATGGGTGCCAACCTGAACGACAACCGCGGCAACGTCGTCGGCTCCATCTCCTACACCAAGGAGAACAGCTTCACCCAGGCCGACCGCGACTTCTCCCAAACCCCGTTTGCCGATAACTCGACCCACACGGGTTTCGTGTATTCGGGCTCAGGAAACATCCCCGGCACGCGCGTCCCGCTGTCTTCGTCGCAGCTCAGCAAGCTGACTGGCCTGGTGCCCACGACCGACCCGAGCTGCACGAGCGTCACCGGCATCCGCTTCATCGCCGGCGGCGCTGCTACGCAGTATTGCCAGCCGGAAGACACCTACAACTACGCCTCGTTCAACCTGCTGCAGCGTCCGCTCGAGCGCGTCAACGTCTCGCTCCTCGAGCATTACAACATCACCGATCACGTGACCGCTTTCGGCGAGGCCTATTACGTCAACGCCAAGAACAACTATGTTCTCGCGCCGGACTCATTCACCCCGGTGACCCCGGGAGCCCCGTCCTCGACGCTGCTCGTGCCGAACTACGCGACCAACCCGATCCTGAGCGCGGCCACGCGCCAGTTCTTCATCGACAATGCGGCCATCTTCGATCCGAAGAACACCGGCACCGCCTCCGTCGTCGGTGGCGGTCGTCGTGCCGACGAGCTCGGCCCCCGCATGGCCTTTTTCGAGCGCAACAGCTTAGAGGTCACCGGTGGCTTGCGCGGCGATTTCGACCTCATCGGACATAACTGGCGATGGGAGGCCTTCGGTCAGTACATGTCCAACCGGACCGACACGACGAACGTCAACTTCGTCAACCAGACCCGCCTGAGCCTCGCCCTGGATGCGGTCACCAACTCCGCCGGCCAGGTGGTCTGCCGGGTGCAGATTTCCGGCTGCTCTCCGACGTCCTTGTTTGGCTTGGGCTCGATCTCGCCGGCGGCTGCCGCATTCATCACACCTGAGCGGGATAGCCACGATCGGTTTACCCGCAGGGTCGCGGGCGGGTCCCTGTCCGGATCCCTCTTCGACCTGCCCGCGGGCTCCATCGCCCTGGCACTCGGCACCGAATACCGCAGCGACAACTACTTCAACGACGTGAGCCCGTTTGATCTCGCCGGTGAATACGGCGCTGCATCGAACGTGCCCCTCTCGGGCGGCTACAATGTGAAGGAAGTGTTCGCCGAAACCCGCATACCCATCCTCTCCAACCTGCCCTGGGCTGACACGCTGGCCATCGAGGGTGCGGCCCGCTTGTCCGACTACTCGACGATCGGCCGGGTCTTTACTTGGAAAGGCGGCGGCGAATACGCCCCGGTGAAGTGGCTGCGCTTCCGCGGTGCGTACAATCTCGCAATCCGCGCTCCCAATGTGGGAGAGCTGTACCAGGCCCAGTCGCAAGGCTTTACCGGCGGTACGGATCCCTGCTCCGTCACGGCGGGCGCTCGCAGCGATGCGCTGAAGGCACTGTGCGTCGCGCAAGGTGTTCCGGCCGGCGATATCAACACCTTCACGCAGGCGACACTGGGCCTCACGCAGCAAAGCGGCGGCAACCCGAAACTGCAGGAAGAGCGGTCGAAGACCTATACGGTCGGCGCGGTCATCTCCCCGCCCTGGGTCGATCGCTTCAACCTCACCGTCGATTACTTCAAGGTCGATGTGCAGAACGCGATCACCAGCATCAACGCCCAGCAGACCTTGAACGATTGCTATACCAACTTGAACCCGAACAGCGCGACCTGCCAGGCGATCCATCGCCTGCCCAGCAACGGCCAGATCGATTACGTGAGCACGACGCTCGCCAACATCGGTTTCCTCCAGGTGTCGGGTGTTGACGTACAGGGTGACTACAAGCTGCCCTTGCCCTCGTCATTGAGTCTCTTCGGTGGATCCGCGAACTTCGGGTTCCAGAGCGTGGCGAGCTGGCTCTTCAACCGCACCACGCAGTCGTTCGCCGGCGCGGTACCCCAGGACTGCGCGGGCTTTTACGGCGCGGGCTGCTCCTCGGGCACCGGCGGATTCATCACGCCGAACTTCAAGCTCAACATGCAGGCGATGTACAACAGCGGACCGTTCAGTTGGCGCGTCGTCGGTCGGATGATCGGGGGGCTCGACGTATACCCCGGAACGGCCGCCTATGTGAGCCACGTGCCCGCGGTCTGGTACGCGGACACGACGTTGGGCTACGACTTCGGCGACCACATGAACGTGTACCTCGGCGTCTACAACCTGGGTGACAAGCAGCCGCCGCTCATCGGTACCCAGTTCGTAGGAGACGCCAACGTTGACGTCTCACTCTACGACGTCCAGGGCCGCCGTTACGTTGTTGGGGCATCCCTGAAATTCTGATCGACCCGGATCAGGACTCCACACTGTTGGGGCGCGCCGCCAAAACGTCGCGCCCCAACAGGCTGCGGCTCCGGCCATAAAGAAAATAAGCAGCCAGCCCGATCGCATTCCAGATCACGAACCGCACCAGTGTTTTCTCCGGCAGGCTGATCAGCAGATAGAAGCAGCCGAGCACCGCCAGCGTGCCAACGAGATAAGGCGCTGGACAACTGAACACACGCTTCATGGCAGGCGCACGGCGTCGCAAGACCATCAAACAGATCCCGACCGTGATGAACGCGATCAACGTCCCCGCGTTCGCAAGCTCCGCAATCTCATCCAGCCGGAAGAAGCCGGCCACCGCGGCCACGAAAACTCCCGTCACAGCCGTGATGAGCGCCGGGCTGCCCGTACGCTTGGAGACTTTGGACAGCGCACGGGGCAGCAGTCCATCGCGTGCCATGACGAAGAAGACCCGACTCTGGCCATACATCATGACGAGAATCACCGTTGGCAGGGCCACCAATGCAGCGCCGGCCACGAGGTACGAGGCTTTCGGATGCCCCAGCGTACGCAGCACCAACGCCAGCGGCTCAGGGGAGCCGCCCAGGATGGTGTAAGACATCGCACCGACGGCTGCGACCGCAACGAGAATGTAGATCGTGGTGCACAGAACCATCGAGCCGATGATCCCGATCGTAAGGTCTCGTGCCGGATTGCGCGTTTCTTCCGCTGAGGTCGCCACGGCGTCGAAACCATAGAAAGCAAAGAATACGATGGCCGCGGCAGCCATGATCCCGCGTGTCTCACCGCCCACGACATGACTGCTGAATCCGTAAGGCGCGAAAGGAACGAGGTTGCTGGACTGAAAGGCGGGGGCGACCAGCGCGACGAAGGCCGCAAGGGCTGCGATCTTGATGGTCACGAGCACAATGTTGAGCGTCGCGCTCTCGCGTGTGCCGGCGATCAACATCCCCGCGATAGCCAGCGAAACCAACACAGCCGGCAGATTGACGATGCCGCCTGCATGCGGCCCGTTCAGCAACGCGTGGGGGAGGGTGATCCCTGTCGACTGCAGCCAGCCCACCAGGTAACCCGACCAGCCCACCGCGACGGTCGAGCAGGCCAAGGAGTACTCGAGGATCAGGCTCCAGCCCACCACCCAGGCGACCAGTTCGCCCAGCACCGTATAGCTATAGGTATAAGCGCTACCGGCAGTTGGAATCAGCGTGGCGAGCTCGGCATAGGCGAGGGCCGCGCAGGCACATACCGCTCCGGCAATGAGGAAAGCGACGATGACCGCAGGTCCGGCGCGTTCCGCACCGACGCCCGTCAGGGTGTAGATCCCGGTGCCCACGATCGCGCCCACGCCGAGTGCGATCAGGTGCGGCCAGCTCAGAGTCGGCCGGAGCCGATGGCCCGCGTCCACAGTTGCAGCATGCTCGATCGGCTTCAGCGGGCCCCATATACTCATCGAATTCCCCGTTGGTTATTTTCCGGAAACTGCCACGGCGGCAATGCCGCTCACTCCACGCCCCCGCCGTCTAAAGAAAACTTCAACTTGTCAGGCGGGCAAAAGGCTTGAGCCACTCGGCGGCTACAGTATACGATATACGCACAATAAGCAGGCCAAAGGGGCAAAGCATGCGCATGCGGTTCCAGTCCGGAATCATCGCGGCATCTTTACTGGCGATCGGCGCAGCGCACGCGCAGCAGCGTCCTGCCGAACATCATCCGCCGCAGTTTGGTTTCCGCTTCCTCGGCCCCGTGGTGGGCAATCGCGTCGCCGCTTTCGCCGCGGCCCCTGGCGATCACAACACCTATTACGTCGGCGCTTCTTCCGGCGGCGTCTTCAAATCAACTGACGGCGGCGCCAAGTGGGAACCGGTCTTCGACGACCAGCCCGTCGCGGCGATCGGCGCGCTGGCGGTCGCACCGTCCGAACCCGAGACCGTCTGGGCAGGAACCGGCGAGGCCTGGGCGATCCGTGACATCGATGTCACCGGCGATGGCGTGTACAAGTCAACCGATGGCGGTAAGACCTGGCACAACATGGGCCTGCCGGAGAGCGGCCGCATCGGCCGCATCCTCATCGACCCGACGAATGCCAACAGCGTCTATGTTTGTGCGCTCGGCCGCCTGCCAGCGCCGCAACAGGACCGCGGCATCTATCACAGCGCCGACGGCGGCAAGACGTGGCAGCACCAGTTGTTCGTCGATGCCAACACCGGCTGCTCGGGCCTGTCGATGGATGCCAAGGATCCGAAAACGATCTACGCCGGCACGTGGCAGGTGAAGATGAACACCTGGGGCGAATACAGCGGCGGCCCCGGCAGCGGCGTGTACGTCACCCACGATGGTGAGCATTGGCAGCACATCACCGCTCATGGTCTGCCGACCAGGCCGGTGGGCAAGATCGATGTGGCCGTGGCTCCCTCCAACTCGAGTCGCGTCTACGCGTTGATCCAAACCAACGGCGACGGCTCACTGTGGCGTTCGGATGATGCCGGCCAGAACTGGCGCGTCGTCTCCTGGGACCGCAAGCTGATCGGCCGCGCCGGCTATTACATCCACCTCGAGGTCTCGCCGGTCGATCCGGACCGCGTGATCGTGGCCAACAGCAGTGTCAGCCAGTCGACCGATGGCGGCGTCACCTTCAAGGTCGTCCCCTGGGGCGGTGACACGCACGACATCTGGTGGGATCCCAAGGACGCCGACCACTTCGTCATTACCAACGATGCGGGCATCGTCCTGACATTGAACGGCGGCAAGGGCACCCACCGGATCACCTTCCCGATCGGCTCGATGTATCACGTCGAGGTCGACGACCAGACGCCGTACTACATCTACACCAACATGCAGGACAACAGCACGATGCGGGGACCGAGCATCCCGGTCGGCGGGCGTCCGTCGGATGAGGGTTGGGACCACCGCATGGGCGGCTGCGAGAGCGGCTTCACACTACCCGATCCGAGCGATCCGGAGCTCGTCTGGGCGTCCTGCTACTCGAACGAAGTCACTATTTGGGACGGGCGGACCAAACGCGCCCGTTCGGTCAGCCCGTGGCTGCACACCATGGATGCCGAGCCTGACAAGGTACCGTATCGCTGCCACTGGACGCCGCCCCTGGCGATCGACCCGTTCGATCCGAAGTCGGTCTACTACGGCTGCCAGGTCGTGTTCAAAACGACCAACCGTGGCCAGAGCTGGAACGTCGTCAGCCCCGACTTGTCGCATCGCGACCCGAAGTACATCAAGTCATCCGGCGGCATCGTGGCCGACAACCTCGGACAGTTTGCTCCCGAGGTCGTGTTCGCCATCGCGCCCTCCAAGATCAAACAAGGGCTGGTCTGGGCAGGCACCGACGACGGCAAGGTCTGGTACACCTCTGACGGCGGCGCGAAATGGAACGACGTGACGCCGGGGCTCAAGAGCTTCGGTATTCACGAGCTCGCGACCGTCACCAGCATCGAGCCCTCGCACTTCGACCCCGCGACCGCCTATGTCAGCTTCGACGCACACCTGACCAACGATGATCGCAATGCCCATATTCTGAAAACCACCGACTACGGCAAGACCTGGACCGCGATCAGCGGCGGATTGCCGACCGGCACGCTGGCCTATGTGCGCAACGTTTCTGAGGATCCGAACGTCAAAGGGCTGTTGTTCGCCGGCACGGGCAACGCCTTCCACTATTCCCTGAACGATGGACAGGAGTGGACCCGCCTCAAGACCGGTCTGCCACCGTCGCCCGTGACATGGACCGTGACGCAGAAACGCTTCCATGACCTGGTCATCTCGACCTACGGCCGTGGGATCTACATCCTCGATGACATCAGCCCGCTCGAGCAGATGGCGAAGGAGGGCAAGCCAACGGGCCCGACCTTCTTCAAGCCCCGCGACAACTATCGCCTGCGTAACGCTTCTGCTCCCTTCACCTACTGGCTGCCGGCTGACAGCAAGGACAAGGTGGAAGTCGAGATCGTCGATGCGGCGGGCCACACGGTCCGTACCCTTCATGGAGAGGCGAAGGCGGGATTCAACCGGATCTCGTGGGACCTGCACGCTGATCCGCTCGAAACCATCCAACTGCGGACCATTCCGCCTGAGAACCCCCACATCTGGGACGACACCCGCTTCAAAGACAAGAAGTGGCGGCCGATCACCCACTGGGGCATGCCGCCGCATCAGCCCGGACCGCTCGTTCCCCCGGGTAACTATCAGGTGAAGCTCACTGTCAGCGGCCACACCTACACGCAACCGCTCGTGCTGTTGTCGGATCCCAAGTCGCCGGGCACACCTGAGCAACTGCGCCAGACGTACGCACTGCAACTGCGGATCCGCGACGATGTCGGTCAGATCTCCAACATGGTGAACCTGATCGAGCGCCAGCGGCACCAGCTCGAGGAAATGAAAGCCGGCAGCGACCCGCTGGCCAAGCCGGTCTCCAAGATGGATACCCGCCTTCAGGACGTCGAGTACGAGATGTTCACGAAGGACCTCGCCGCCAGCGACGACAAGTACTATGTCTCCGCGTGGAAGATCTATTACAACCTCCTGTGGCTCAACGGCGAAATCGGCACGGGCGCGGGTGACGTGGCAGGCGGCGGTGACTACGGTCCGACCGACACCGCACCTGGGCTGCTCGATGGACTGGAGAAGCAGCTGGCCGTCGCCAAGGACCACTACCAGACGCTGATGGCGAAGGATGTACCGGCGTTCAACAAGCTCCTCGCCTCCAAAGGCAAGGAGCAACTCGTCACCTCGCTCCCGCACGAAGAGGACGAAGAAACCGAGGGCGCGTACAGCAACGCCGATTTCGCCGATCCGGATGCGGACTCCGATGCGGATGCCGACGCGGAAGCGGATTCTGACTGAACACACTCCGCGTCAGCCCAATCTGAACAGGACAACAAAAGGGAGTCACCCAGCGATGCGCCATGCTCTGCCATTCTTCGCCCTGGCCGCGGTGTTGGCCGCGACACCTCTGTTCGCGCAACACGCCGATCACGCTGACCACAGCGACCACGGCGCGCAGCACGACGAGGATAAACAGGCCAAGCCCGACCCCGAGGCCGCCGTGGCCAGTGCCGTCGAGGAGGCGCAGCCCAAACACGGCTCCGTCACCACGGCCAGCGGCCACAAGATCGAATACACGGTAACACCAGGCACCCTCACAATCCGCAACGACGCCGGCGACCCGATCGCCAGCATGTTCTACGTGGGTTATGTCGCCGACCACGCGAAAGGTGACGCCCACGAGCGCCCTGTAACCTTCCTGTTCAACGGCGGCCCCGGCTCCTCCAGCATGTGGCTACACATGGGCTCATGGGGCCCGGTACGCGTCGACACCCCGACGGCCACAGCCTACCCACCGGCGCCGTTCCACATCGGCGAGAACCGCCTGACCCTGCTCGACGACAGCGACCTCGTGTTCGTGGATGCGATAGGCACCGGTCTGTCGCGAACACTTGGCAAAGCCAAAGGCCCAGATTTCTACGGCGTCGACCCTGACATCGATGCCTTTGCGCGCGCCATCCAACGCTACCTGACACTCAACGACCGCTGGAACTCGCCCAAATTCATCTACGGCGAGAGCTATGGCACCTTGCGCGCGGCCGGCCTGGTCCTGGCGCTCCAGCAGCGTGGCATCCAGACCAACGGCGTGGTCCTCCAATCCTCCATCTTGAACTACGGCGCGCGCCAGCCGGGATTCAACATCGGCGAGATCCGCTTCCTGCCGAGCTATGCGGCCACGGCCTGGTTCCACAACCGTCTGCCCAACCGCCCCGCGACGCTCGAACCCTTTCTCACCGAGGTCCGCGAGTGGACGCGGGGACCCTACATGCTCGCACTCGCGCAGGGCGACAACCTTTCCGACCAGGACCGCCAGAAGATCGCACAGCAGATGAGCGCCTACACGGGCCTCCCTGTACCGTTCCTGTTGTCCAGCGACCTGAGAGTCAACCTCAACCGCTTCCGCAAGGAATTGCTGCGTGATCAACGCGGCACGATCGGCCGGTTGGACTCGAGGTTCGTCGGTAGCGATGTCGATGCGGCAGGCGACGAGCCCGACTACGATGTGACCGACACGTCCATGAGTGGGCCCTATGTCGCGGCCCTCAACAAATACCTGTTTGGCACGCTCGGCTACAAGACCAAGCTCACTTACCGTCCGACCTTCTACCAGGAGATCGGCGGCGGCCACTGGGACCAGAAACACAAAGGGCCCAACGGCCAGAACATGGCTCTCGCCGCGACGTCCCTCGACCTGGCCGCCACCATGCGCGAGAACCCCCATCTGAAGGTGCTCTCCCTCAACGGCTACTACGACATGGCGACGCCGTTCTTCGGCGCCGAATGGGACCTCGCCCAGATGCAGATCTCACCGGCGCTGCGGAAAAACATCACCTTCCGCTACTACGAATCCGGTCACATGATCTACATCGCGCCGGAGGCGATGGGGAAGATGAAGAAGGATCTCGATCAGTTCTACTCTGAAGCGACTTCGGGCAACTGAGTGCACCCCGCAGCTGATCCCATCCTGCTGATCGGCTGCGGCAACATGGGTGGCGTATTGTTGCGAGGCTGGCTCGCACGCGGCCGGCCGGCATCGACGATCACGATTGTCGATCCCGCGCCGGCCTGGCTCCCTGAAGGAATGACGGCGATCCCGGCCCTGCCGTCCGACTATCCACCGCCCCGAGCTGTAGTCCTCGCGGTGAAACCGCAGATGTTGGCCAAGCTCGCCCGCAGCCTGACCAACGCGATCGGACCGCACACAGTCCTCATATCGCTCCTGGCTGCCGTCGAGATCGCAACACTACGGGCTCATTTCCCAACCGCGGGCTCGGTCATCCGAACGGTGCCCAATCTACCCGGTGCCATCGGACAGGGCATCACGGCGCTTGCCGGCAATGTACGAGATGAGCAGGAACGTAGCCTGGTCGGAGATCTCTTCGCCTCACTCGGCGCGCTCGAATGGCTCGGCGAAGAGAGATTGTGTGACGCCGCTACCTCAGTGTCAGGCTGCGGCCCCGCCTTCCTATTCCGCTACGCGGACGCAGTGGTCCGAGCGGGAGTAGAGCAGGGCCTGGATGCCGAGCAGGCGCGTCGCCTGATCGCAGCGACAATGATCGGCGCGGGCAGCATGCTCCGCGACAGCACGGAAAGCCCCGCGGAAATGGCGCGACGGGTGGCGAGCCCCGGTGGGGTCACGCTAGCCGGTCTCGCTGTGTTGGATTGCGATGATGCGCTCGTAAAGCTGCTCGGGGAAACTCTGGCAGCGGCCGCGCGCCGCAGCGTTGAAATGGCCGCCGAGGCCCGGACGCACTGAGCGCCGCCAAGCCTCGCCTCAGGTCAACTGTTGCCTGAGATCCTCGAGCGTGTTGGCGATATGCATATAAGCCAACACCTTCAGCCGCTTCGCATCATTGGCCAGCCAGCTCTCGAGCAGTCCATCATGCTCCGCATCCGCCCGCGCATTGCGCCCGAGTGGCTCCAGATGTTTGTTCACGTACCGATCAGACAGCACGTGCAGCCGCTCGAGGATATCAATGGTCACGTTCTGCCGGCATGGCCGCACCAGCGAAAGGTGAAACGCCCGGTTATGCGCACCCCCACTGACATTGCGCGACGCCGCCTCATGCTTGAACGCCGCCAAGGCTGCCGTCGCAGCCTCCCGCTCCTGCGCCGTCGCGAGCTCTGCTGCAGTTGCAACAGCATCCGGCTCGATCTTCAGCCGCAACGCGTAAATGTCCTCGACCTCGGGAAGCGTCATCGGCCTAACGAAATACCCACGATGCGGCTGCGAAATCAGCAGCCCATCCTGTTCGAGGCGCGCCAGCGCCTCACGCAAAGGGATTTTGCTGACGCCGAACTCCGAGGCCAGGGCGTCCTGTCGGATGGCAGTGTCAGTTTGAAGGGTGCCGGCGAGGATTCTTTCCCGCAGGAGCTCAACGATCTGGTCGGCGATGTTCCGGACTTCTAGGTTCACGGTGTAATGATACCAGCATCAGGCGGGCTCTCATGTCACGGAAAACCCAGACCAGAAGGGGTCGCTACGGTCGATCCAGATTGTATTGAATCCGGTGGAAAACGCGGAACCCTGGATTGACGGGATGATCGCAGAGTGGCCTGCCAGTGTCGTGGCTTCCACGACGCGCCCGACGAAACGACTCCCGATGTAGCTCTCATGGACGAAACGATCGCCCACCCGCAGCCGACCGGTAGCCGCCAGATGCGCCATGCGGGCGGAGGTACCCGTACCGCACGGACTGCGGTCGATGGCACGCTCACCGTAGAAAACCGCATTGCGGCCATCCGCGCCGGGGCCCTTGGGGACATCGGCCCAAAGCACGTGACTGACGCCCTTGATGGTCGGCTCGAGTGGATGCACCGGCTCGTAGACCTCGCGCACGAGCTGTCGGACGATCCGACTCAACTCTACGATGCGGCTCGCGCCCAGCGCGTCGAGGCCCGTGTAAGGCCCCTGCGGCTCGATAATAGCGTAGTAATTGCCGCCGTAAGCCACATCGAGCGTCAGCGGCCCGAACCCCGGCACATCGATGGAGATGCCCGTGGTCGCAAGATACGAGGGAACATTACGAATCGTAACCGAGGTGACCCGGTCACCTTCGGACTGGTACTCAACGTCGATCACGCCCGCCGGCACCTCGATCCGCAACTTGCCGGGCTGACGAGGTGTGATCAAACCGTGCTCGAGCCCGAAAGTGACCATGCCCATGGTCCCGTGACCGCACATGGGCAGGCAACCGCTGGTCTCGATGAACAGGATGCCGACATCCGCATCTTCCCGGGTCGGCGGATACAGAAACCCGCCGGACATCATGTCGTGGCCGCGAGGCTCGAAACACAGCCCCGTGCGAATCCAATCGAAACGGCTCAGGAAATCCGTGCGCCGCTCGGCCATGGAGCGCCCGCGCAGGAGCGGCGCTCCACCGGCCACGAGACGCACCGGATTGCCGGCCGTGTGCCCATCAATGCAAAAGAAGGTATGTCGCATAGAGCCGAGTTTATGCGGTCAGCTTCGGCCGCGTCGCGGCACACTGCTCCACCCACGCAAGAACTTCGCGGCGACGCTCGCCGGACAAGGGTAGGCGAGGCAGGCGGACGCGCTCCGACCCGCGTCCCATGACCTGCTCGGCCAGTTTGATGCTCTGCACAAGATCGTGCTCCGCATCCAGATGGAGCAATGGCATGAACCAGCGATAGATGCTCAACGCTTTCTTCAGGTCACCGGCACGTGCCGCGGCGAACAGCGCCACGGACTCGCGCGGGAAAGCGTTGGTCAACCCGGAAACCCAGCCCTTGGCGCCCAACAGCAACCCTTCCAGGGCGACATCATCCAGCCCGGCCATGAGCGTAAACCGATCACCGAACGCATTGATGAGATCGGTGAAACGGCGCGGATCCGGCGCGCTCTCCTTGACCGCCTGAATATTGGCGAAACCGGTGAGCTTCTTGAGAACTTCCACGCTGATGCTGACGCGATAAGCCGGCGGATTGTTGTACAGCATGATGGGGAGCGAGGTCGCTTCAGCCACCGCTTTGAAATGCGTGTACAACTCCTCGTCAGTCGGCACGTACACCATGCAGGGGAGGACCATCAGGCCGGTAGCCCCAATGCGCTCCGCCTCACGCGCGAAGGCGACAGCCCGCGGCGTGGTCATTTCCGATACCCCGGCGATGATGGGGACGCGAGCGCCGGCGACCTCGCAGGCCGCCTTGAGGACGGTTCGCTTTTCTTCAGGCTCCAGTGAGTTGTTTTCGCCCACCGTGCCCATGATGATCAGACCGTCGACACCGTCGTCGATCAGGGCGTTTTGCACCTTTTGAGTGGCCGGAACATCCAATGCCAGGTCGCTGGTGAATTGAGTCGTCGCCGCCGGGTACACACCCGACCACGTGAGCCGCGAAGTCATGCTTGCTCCATTGCTAACGAATTGCTTAGAATTTTGGTATACCGTATAAAGTCTACTCTCTGAGCAAAAGAGGTGCAACGGGGGATCTGGCGTGATGCATGACGCGATCGTGCTGGGAGGCGGGATCGTGGGCGGCGCAAGCGCATTCGCGCTTCAGAGGCGTGGACTGTCCACGCTCATCGTCGACCCCGAAAGCCTGCCGCCAGCCGCTTCTTGGGGTAATGCCGGCCACATCGCCGTCGAGCAGGTTGAGCCACTGGCCTCATGGTCGACCATGCGTTCGGCACCCCGGCGCTTGTTCGGCCCGCACGCCCCACTGTCCCTGCCGTTGCGCGACATCTCAGAATGGCTTCCATTCTCCCTCCGTTTGATGCAAGCGTCATCGGCGATGCGTTTTCATCAGGGAAGGGTGGCCCTCGGCACTCTGATGAGCCACGCGATGCCCGCCTGGCGTCGGTTCGTCACGGCGTTGGACAGTCCACAATTGCTGCGCGAGGAAGGTCACCTCATCGTCTGGGACACTCCCGCGAGCGCCTCGGCCGGGCGGCTGAATCTGCAAACCTCGATCGACGCCAGCACGGCAACATCCCGCGACGCTGACGCCAACGAGCTCGAGATGCTGACGAAGTTGACGGGCCGACCCCCCGCAGGGGCCGCGCGTGTCCTCGGCAGCGGACAGATCTCGGATCACGATGACCTGGCGCGAGCCATGAAAGAAGGATTCGGCCGCTACGGTGGCCGCTACCTGCGGGCCTCCGCCGCGGCCATCGAGGTGAGGGACGGTCGAGCCAGCGTCACTCTTAATAATGGTGAGCGTCTGCAGGCTGGGGTCATCGTGGTTGCAACGGGCGTCCGCTCCCGCGGCCTGATGACGGGTGTCGGCTATCGGGTCCCCATGATTGCCGAGCGGGGCTATCACGTGCAGTCGACCGGCGAGCCGCCCGCTGAGCGCTGGCCGCTCGCGCTGCCGCCGGTGGTTTTCGAAGATCGCTCGATGATTGTGGCTCGCTTCCGGACGCGAGTACGCGCAACCAGCTTCCTCGAGATCGCGCACCCCGACAGTCCCGCGGACCCCCGCAAATGGCAACGCCTGTGGGCGCACATTGACGCACTCCGCCTGCCGATCGACAGGCCTGGCGGAGAATGGATGGGATGCCGTCCAACACTACCCGACTACCTTCCGGCGATCGGACACAGTGAGCGCGCGGCCAACCTGCTGTACGCGTTCGGTCACCAACATCTGGGACTGACGTTAGGACCCATCACGGCAGAGATCATTGCGGCACTGGCCGGCGACTATCAGCCACCTGTCAGTCCGGTGGCATTCGACCTCGAAAGATTCCAAAAATGACCAAGACACCGCTCGCGCTTGTTGTCGCCCTCTCTCTTGCTCCCTGCGCGTACGCGGATGAAGAGGGCAGCGGTGAGACGGTGGTCGTCACCGCCCCCTTCGCAACACCCGTCTCCATCGACAAAACGGGCACCCCGGCAGCCGACATCCCCCGAAGCATCCAGGTCGTCCCGCGCGACCTCATGGACCAACAGGGCGCCACGGAGCTCAAGGACGTGTTGCGCAATGTCAGCGGACTATCCCAGGGCGGGCAGTTTGCGTTCGGCTTCTTCGACCGTTTCATCATCCGCGGACTCAATGCCAGTTATCTGACCGACGGCCTGCCGGACGGCACCTCCGATCTGAGCGGTTACGTCCATTCACTGACGGGCGTGGAGCGCGTGGAAGTCCTCAAAGGTCCCGGCTCAGCACTCTTCGGAAGCGCCGAGCCCGGCGGCACGATCAACCTCGTGCACTTCCGACCGAGCGCCTCACCGTCAGCCTCGGTCGGCGAAGAGTTCGCCTCCTATGCGACGAGCACAACAACCGCTTCGCTGAATGGACCCACAGGCATCGCCGGTATCAACGGCCGCCTCGACGGTGAATTCCGCCATTCCAACGGCTTCCGGGGACAACGTAACCAGACCGCGGAGATCTACGGATCGCTCGGCAGACAACTCGGTCAACACGACCTGCTGCTGCGCCTCGAATTCCATCGCCTCGAGGCTCGCCCGGACGCAAGTGGCATCCCCTTCAGTCCCCCCAAGGGAACCGGACTGCCCCTGAGCGTACCGGACAACTACACCTATTACACGCCGTTCGCCTTCGCGGACCAGGACATCGAGCGCCTCTTCCTGAGCGACGCCTGGACCCTGAACGAGCAACTCGTGATCCATCTGCGCGGCGCCTATACTGACCGCGACCTCAATCTCGCGCGCAATGCAGGCGGTAGTGTCAACACGACCGCGGGTATTTCGTCCCTGACCGGCCGACAGTTACGCCAACAGCGGGATCGCATCCACGACTCGATCTTCCAGGTCGAGCCTACCTGGAAACTCTCCGCGGGACCGATCCCGGTCACACTGGTCACCGGCGCCGAAGCCCGCCGGATCGATGCGCACACCCAGCGCAGCACCGCGGATCTCCCCGCGATCACGAACATCTTCAACCCGATAACCGCGGAAACGGGCCTCAACACGCTGACTTTCAAATGCGATGCCGCCCACAGCTGCAACAACGCCGACCTGGACGCCCGCTTCTACGGGCTCTACGCCATCGCGCAGCTCGACCTGACCGAGCGCCTGAAAGTGCGCTTTTCCGCCCGGGAAAACTGGTTCAAGACTGAAGCCGAGGGCCTCTCCAACGTCCCTGTCAACGGCGGCTCCTCGCACCCCTGTACGCCCCCACAGGCAGTGCTGTGTCCTTTCATCCCCGGCGAGCCCGTGGAACGCACCAACGGCCTGCCGTCCTGGGAAGCGGGCGCGACCTATCACCTTCTCGACGGGCTGTCGGTGTTTGGTGGTTATTCGACCGATACCTACCCGATCTTCAACACCGAAGAGCCCGAGAGTATCGGCCAGGTCCCCGAAACGGGCACCCAGCTCGAATTCGGCGTAAGAGCGCAACACTCCTCCTGGCTGTCACTGTCCTCATCCTTGTTCCGCACGACACGAGACAATGTCTACACGACCCTCGTAGTCGCCGGACCCGGCGGCGTCGGCAACGTCGATGTCGCGCAGGTGTTCTCCTACAAGGTGAAAGGCTGGGAAACCGATCTCAACCTCCGGCCCGCCACCGGCTGGAACATCACCGCCAACTACTCCGCGCAGAGCCCGCTCCTGACCGACTACCCGCAGACCCCGGCCTTCATCGGTCACCAGGTCCCCAGCGTCCCGCGCCGTCTCGCCAATCTCTGGACGAGTTACGACATTGCGCTCCCCCAACCGATCCAGACCCTGCAGGTCGCCGCCGGCGCCCGCTACCGCGGGAATGAATACGCCGACGCGGGCCAGACCCGCATTGTCCCGGGCGCCACGCAAATCGACCTGACACTCGCCATTCCGCACGATCGCTGGACAGTTCGCGCGGGCGTCGACAACGTCTTCGACCGCGTGACTTATGACTATGCCGCTGGAACCGGTGGTGGGGTGATCCCGGGCCCGGGCCGTACTTATTTCGTAAGTGTTGTAGTCAGACCTCTCTGAGCCGAGTGTCGTTCGATTAGCGGACACGGCGGAGCTGACTCACGGCGCCGTTCCGCTGCCAGGCCGTAGTTATTTCTGTTGAGGACCCGCATACTGCGGCACCTCACAACAAACATGCCGTTCGATGAATCGAAACGGCCCACCCCGAACCCCCTCATCCGGATGCCTGTCAGGTAGAGCATGAGTGTTGTCACCCTGCCGGCGCTGGGGCGCCGCACGTTCCCCTGGTACGACGTCGTCTGGGCATGGCCGGTAAAGCGATTCTGGGAATCCTTTGCCGCCGTACTCGGCCTGATGGCCTGGAACTCATTCTGGCGCCTTGGCGACACCTTTGTCCGTGACTACGACGAAGGTCGCTACGGTGTTGCCGCCAGCGAAATGTTGCATAGTCATTCGCTGCTCGTCACCACCTACGCCGGTGCGACGGAATACTGGAACCTCAAACCCCCGCTCGGATACTGGCTGTTGGAGCTCTCTTACGGCGTGTTCGGCGAAAGTCCGCTGACACTGCGACTGCCTGCGGCGGTATGCGCCGTCGTAACGACTGCCCTGGCCATGCTATTGGCGCGCCGTGCAGGCGGCCCACGACTGGCGATACTCGCTGGAATCATTCTCGCGACCTCATTCGGGTTCCTGGCCCACCACGGCGCACGTAGCGGCGAGCTGGATGCTCCACTGACACTGACCCTCTTTCTCCTGTTGATGGCGGCAACACAAATGTTCGATTCCCGAGCGGCACGCCTGGGTCTCGGACTGGCCCTCTCACTGGGCTTCCTGCTCAAGAGCTTTGCCATCCTGCCGTTTGTCGCCGCGATCGCCCTTTACGGCCTGCTCGTTCGAGGATTCGCTTCGTGGCGTGCCTGGGTACTACCGGTGTGCATCGCCCTGTTGACGACGCTGACGTGGGCCATCGCCCGAACGGTTGCCGAAGACTCCACCGAATTCGTACGGCGGATGTTCCTGGAAGACCTCCTGTTGCGCTCAACGACAGCCATCGACCCCGTTCGCGCCAGTGTATGGGATTACATCGGCGCCCTGTTCGACCGCTTGGTACCGTGGCCGTTGATCGTCATCATCGCACTGACGCTGTCATGGCGATTTGCCGGCCGCCGCCTGTCCGGTGACTTCGCCACGTTGTTGTGGTGCTACTGCCTGGTCCCGCTAGTGCTGTTCACCCTGGCGCGTACCCATCACTCCCATTACATCGTTCCGCTCTATCCGGCCTGGTCGATCCTCGGAGCGGCTGCGACCCTGGAGGTGTTGGCGGCCGCTCGCCGCACCCCATCGGCCAACTGGGTCGCGGGGACCCTGGTCGTGTGTGTCCTGGCCTGTGAATTGCGTCTGGTCGTCCACATGGAAGTCCAGGACCGCCTGCGGCCGAGCCAGATCTTCCTCACGTCATTGCGTGATCGCGCAGCGCCCGGGACCCGTTTGCATACGACCTTTACCCCGACGTATTCGGAGCGATTTTTCCTGCAGGTGGTGGACGGTTTCGCCCTCGATGATGAGCCGCCGAACCCCAACTCACGCCCCGCCAGCATGATTCTGACCAGGAAGTCCGATGGCGCCACGCAACGCGCTCAGGCGGCTATACTGGCTCAGGGCCAGGACTATGTCTTGATGCGGATATCTCAATGATAGTGCTCCCGGCATGATAGGGCTCACGGCACGGCGCATCGCATTCGCCAGCACAGCGGTGTTGGCAGCGATCGCGTTGTTCCCCGGGTTCCAGCTCCTGACCCGGTGGTGGAACGGCGTGCCTGTCCATTGGATCGCACCCCGAGGTGAGTCCAAAACCCTGCGGATGGAGGATGGCACGCAAGTCCTCCTGGACGCGGATTCGGAGCTCGTCACGAAGCTCGGCGCACGGGTGCGGCGTGCATCGCTGCTGCGCGGAGAGGCTCTCTTCGTGGTGAAATATGATGTCTCGCGCCCGTTCGAGGTCGAGGCTGGGCCCGGACGCATAACGGACCTGGGCACGCACTTCGACGTCGAAAAGTTAGCGGGCTCCGTACGCATTTCAGTGTATGAAGGCCGGGTGGGCGTCAGGACAGCCCACGGAGAAGTCGTGTTGGAGACGGGCCGTGGGGGAGGCTACGACGACCACGGCATCTTGTTGCCCGTCAACCACGTCGATACCGCGACAATGCTCCAGGCCGATGGCCAACGCCGCTTCGACAGTGAGCCGTTGGTCGCGATTGTCGCCCGGTTCGCACGCTATCACCCCGTCACGTTCGTGTTCGCCAACCCGGAATTGGAAGACCTGCGGGTCAGTGGAACCTTCAGCATCTCCGACCTGACGTTGTTCTTGCGTACCCTGAGTACCGCGTTTCCGGTCGAGGCCCGTTGGACCGGATCCGAGCGCGTCGAGTTCGTGCCACGGCAGAGCACGCACGCTCACAGCCTGCGAGGTCAAGGGAACAACGGCGAGTAGGACAATGCGGCGGGGGAGGCGGCCGAGCGCTGCGTATTCTGATAAGAAGCTCTGGCTGTGGCTGTTGACGGGACTGCTGTGGATCTCGATGCTCATCGGGGAAACAGGGATAGCCGGCAACGCCCGGTCTTATGCCATTGATGTTCCCCCGGGCCCGCTGCGCGAGGCCATCGATCAACTGGCGACCTCGCTGAAACTGCAGATGCTCTACGACCCCGCGCTGGTCAAAGGCAAGGTGACCCGCGGTATCAAAGGCTCCATGACGCTCGCGCAGGCCCTGGAGCACCTGTTGGCAACAACCGATGTCTCTTATGAGTTGATCGCCGGCAACACCGTCGCACTCTACCGTAAAGAGGACGACTCTCCCGCGAAGCCACCCACTCCACCTCAACTGGCCTCGACCGCCACCTCTTTGCAGGTGGTCCGTGTCAATGGACAACGGACCAAAGCGGATCCCGCCAACAGCACGGACCTCATGGCATTGAAGGCCGACGTGCCCGGACTCGACAGCCCCATCAACATCCAGACCGTCTCCCGAACCCTCCTGCTCGACCAGCAGCCCGAGCGAGTCGAAGATGCCCTCGAGGGCGTGAGCGGAATCGAGGTCGCCCCGGACGGCCAGGACACAGTGGGCTTCATCATTCGCGGCATCCCGGTCTACCAGTACTACGTCGATGGGGTGCGCGTCTCTCCAGACCTCCATCACGACGCCTTCCGGGAGCTCGCCGATGTCGAAAGCATCGATGTTGTGAAAGGCCCTGCCTCCGCACTCTACGGACGTACGGAGCCCGGGGGCGCGATCAACATCGTCACCAAGCAGCCCCTCGAGACACCCTACCTCTCGGTACAACAGCAGATCGGCGCTTTCAGCCGCCGCCGAACCCACCTCGACGCCGGCGGACCCCTCGAGAGCTCCGCAAATTGGCTCTACCGCTTCAACGCGGCATGGGAGAGTGCCGAATCCTACCGGGAAGACCTGAGCAACCGGCGCCTGTTCCTCGCACCCGTAGTCAGATGGAACGCTTCGCCCCGGAGCGAAGTCACGACGTACGTGGAGTATCTGCGCAGTGATGATCCAACCGACTCCGGAGTGCCGGTGATCGGCAACCATCTGCCCGACGTCCCGGTCGATCGCCGCATCGAGGATGGCGGAGAAGTCCACACACGGGACATCCGCACAGGCGTCCGGGGTTGGCATGCGCTCAACGCCAACTGGAGTCTGCGCTACCACCTCGATGGCCGCCGGTTGCGCACCCCCCAATCACCGCAGTTGGCCCTGGCCCAGAACGGGCTCGGTCCCGACCTGTGCACCCGCACTGCCTGCCCGGTCGGGCGAGTGTTGTTCTCCATCCCCATCTCCCACGGACAAACCTCGTACAGCTCGGCCGAGCTCCTTGGGGACCTGGAACTCTGGGGCACGCGCCACGCAATCCTGATAGGAGGTGAGTTCTTTGGTGTCCACGGCTACAGCGTGGTGAGCTACAGCGCGAGACCCTTCATCACCGACTTGTTCCGCCCCAGACACGACCCTGTCCCAGGCTTTCTCCTGGAAAATCCGTACCGCGGCCGTGGCACCCGCACATCGGAGCGCTGGAGCAGCCTTTACCTCCAGGATCAGATCGCGATCGAGCAGCATGTGTACCTCCTGTTAGGTATGCGCTACGACCACGCCCGGGAATGGGCGAACATCAAAACCGGAGTCCCACTGCAAGACAGCGGTACGAGCGTGCTCTGGGACCACGCCGTCACGCGACACGCCGGAATCGTCTGGCGCGCAACCAAACCGCTCAGCCTCTATGCGAACTACGCCGAGAATTTCGGCATATCAACTGGAATCTACGGCAACGGAACCGGCGGAACAGGGACACTCGTACCTCCTGAGACGGCTCACGAGTGGGAAATCGGCACAAAGACTGCGCTGTTTGCTGGCAGGGTGAGCGCCTCGGCAGCCTGGTTCGACCTCACCGACCTCAACATCTCCCTCCCCGGATTCGTAGGCGTGCACAACGCGGAAGGATTCCGCAAGGTGACCGGCGCCGAGAGAACCCGCGGAGTGGAGTTGGATGTACGAGGGTCCCCCACATCCAACCTCGAGCTCGCGGCCAGCTACGCGTATCTGGACAGCCGCATCATCGACGACTCCGGAATAGTCACCGACGGCGGCGGCAACATGATCATGACACCCGGCAACACGGGCCACCGACTCTTTGGCGTTCCTCGTCACGGTGGCAGTGCGTGGATCACTTATCGAGCTGGAGGCCCTTGGCAAGGCCTGAAACTCGGAATGGGAGCGGTCGCAAGGAGTTGGCGCGACGGCGATAACCAGAACGACTACAGCCTTCCGGGATTTCTGAAATGGAGATTGCTGGCAGGCTACGAGTTACCCTGGGCTGCCGGCCAGTTCGCCGTGCAGCTCAACCTGGACAACGCATTCAATACCCGTTATTTCGAATCGATCAGCAA
>DAITMW010000080.1:18463-24403 GCA_036834945.1 Steroidobacteraceae bacterium | reverse complement strand
TGTACATCATCGAGAACAACGGTGTGTACGGCCTCACCAAGGGGCAGTTCTCGGCTTCGGCCGACATCGGCACCAAGGCCAAGAAAGGCGAGACCAACTTCCAACCGCCCATCGACCCGGTGCTGCTGGCGATGACCCTGGGCGCCACGTTCGTGGCACGCAGCTTCTCGGGCGACAAGCGCCAGCTCGTGCCCCTCATCCAGGCGGGCCTGCGGCACAAGGGCTTCGCGCTCATAGATGTGCTCTCACCCTGCGTGACGTTCAACGATCACGAGGGCTCGACGAAGAGTTACGCCTATACCCGCGAGCACTACGAGCCGGCCGTGCACGCCGATTTCGTCCCGCTCGAGCGCGAGATCGTCGCGGATTACAAGGAGGGCGAAACACTGCCCGTCGTCATGCACGACGGTAGCCGTATCGTCCTGCGGAAACTGGAGGCGGGCTACGATCCGACGAACCGCGTGGTCGCGGCAACCCACATCCAGGAGCGTATGAAGGCCGGCGAATACCTCACCGGGCTGCTGTACGTGGAGGAGTCGGAAAGCGAATTCCACGACATCAACGCGACCCCGGATGCCGCTCTCAACAGCCTGCCGTTCGAGGCTTTGACACCGGGTTCCAAGGGTCTCGAGAAGATCCTCGCGCGCTACCGGTAGGCTTGCGGACGGGGGTCCTGGAGCAGGTTGCGGCCTAGGCAGGGAACTTCAGGCGCCGCCACCGCTTGTAGGTCCCGACGGTCCGACCTCCAACCAGTTGGGTTTTGTCCGGGACCGCCCCTCGCCAGTCGGGGTGCCCAGGGACACCTGGTCCACGGGCCGGACATGTCGGGAAGCATGGATCAAAAAACTTCATGCGTTAGGGAACCGTCCGGCCCAGTCGACGGTCCGAACCCCTAACATCGCACCTAACGCGGCGGCAACTCCCGCCTACGGTTGTTGGCCTCCAGGACAACAGCCGACTGCTTGTATCCCGGCGAGGGACTGAGGTATTGTCTGCGCCGGTTCGTGACCTTTCCCTTTCCTTCAGCCGCCTGCCGCCCGCATGGTTTGCGAGCCGGCTTCCGATGCAGCGAAAAGCCGAATCGTTCTCGACCAGGTGGCAGCGTGCGCGTCCGATGGTTTCTTGCCCAAATCTTCGGCCAAGCATTCCTGCTGGTAGTGTCAAGGAAATGACCGGCAACGTGACACGAGACGTCCGGTGCGGCATTTCCGTCTCAGGAGTTTGTTTGCATGACGAAGATCTATGTCGGAAACCTTCCGTTTTCGGCCACTGACAGCGAAGTTCGCGAGCTGTTCCAGCAGCACGGCACCGTCGAGTCGGTCAGCCTGATCACTGACCGCGACACGGGCCGGCCTCGTGGCTTCGGCTTCGTTGAGATGTCACGCGCGGATGCTTCGCGCGCCATCCAGAACCTCAATGGAAAAGATCTCGGCGGACGTCCTCTGCGCGTGAATGAGGCGCAGGAGCGTACCGGCGGCGGCGGTGGTGGCGGCAATCGCGGCGGTGGCGGCGGCGGCCCGAAGCGCTGGTAAGTATCGTCTTTTAGACGATCAGGCCGGTGGACCTTGCAGGGGGCAGGGTCCACCGGCCTTTTTCATGGTGCGGTGCCGATCGCGCAGCGGACGGCTAGCTGTACCTGGGTTTGCGAGTCCAGGGCATTGCCCTGGCCGAAATCCGCCCGGTTGTAGGATGTGCTCACGACGTGTAGCCATTCGAGCGAGAAGCGCCACCGGTCGTTGGGTTGGAATATGTAAGCCAGGGTGGAGGCGTGACCCGTCTGCCATCCATCGTCATCCTCACCCTCCCTGTAGCCGTCCACGGCGAACCAGTCATAGCGCGCACTCAGGGTGTGCTTGCCGAAGCGCTTCGACAGCAGGATGTAGCGCGCGCGGAACGGCCAGCGTTCGTCCTCTCCACCGGGGGCGATAGTGGTTGCCCCGGCCAACCATTGGAAAATGCCTGACCAGCCATGGTCGCCATCCACGCGCACCCCAGCGCTGTTGAATACCGTATTCCAAGCAACCGTGTGTGACACCAGGTCGACGGCTGTCGGGTCGGCGCGATTGTCGTAACGGAGGAAACGCAGGACGACGCGGTCCAGATAGCGGACCTCCACTCCGCCGTATACGCCAGCGCGCCCGTCCATCTCCCGGAAAGGCTCAGCGGCGCGTACCGGGGGCACCTTCGGTTTTCCCACCCGTCCCCCCAGGACAGTCTGCCGATCGGTCAGGGTGAATCCGCCGCCCGCCAGGGCCGCGCCGGCACTGTCATTCCAACCAAACACCGCGCCGGTCAGGCCGATGTCGAAATCGTGCCCGGTGCGCCTGCCCAGCCAGTCGAGCTGCGCTTCCGTTCCGATGCTGCGCACCTCCTGGCCGAGCCAGCTGTCGATCGCCGAGTACGACAGGGTGTAGGGAGATTCCCAGCCGGCCGTGCGATTTTCCAGGGAAACCGGCGCATAGAACGCCCCGGCTCTCACCCGCAGCCGGTAGCCGGCGCGCGGATAGGGGCGCCATTGGAGATAACCCTCCGTCAGGCCCGCGGGGATTTTGTCGTGGTCGCCCCAGGATGACGCATCCAGGCTCACAGACCAGACCTCGCCCAGGTTTTGCGTGACGGCAAAACGCGCCCGCCCGAGTCGCAAGCCCGACTGGTCTCCACCGAAACGCGTGGAGCCGAGGCCGCCGTCTATGATCGGCGCGGGTCCATTCACGCTCACCAGGCGAGCGTCGAGATCCAACTCCCAGTCCGCGGCGGCCGCTGGACGAGCGCCGGCTGCTGCCGCCAGCAGCGCCGATAGCAACAGGGCGGGCTTCAGTACTGATCCCATGAGCGTGGCTTCCCCTCGATCGGGGGCGGTTTCAGCGGCTTTTTCAGGCTCAGTGTCAGGGTTGCGTCGGCATCCGCCACCGTGACTTCACTGCGAACGTCTTTGTCCTCCTCGTGGATCCGGGGATGCCAGATCGAGACGCGGTAGCGACCGTTCGAGACCTCGGTCGACCATGAGCCGTTGGCGGTCGTGCGGCCGAAGAAAGGGGCGTCGGTCACGACGATGTAGGCGACCATCTCGTCGTGAATGTTGCAACCCAACGTAACCAGGCCTGCCTGATCGAAAAGGGTCGGCGGATAGGGTTTACCGCGGTATAGGGGGAGCTGAAAGCGCTTGGCGGGCGAGAAGGAATAGATCTGGTGATTGACGGTGTCGCTGTTCGGGAAGGTGACCGCGGAGTGCACCGGAATGACCAACAGATCCGGGTCGAACGCCCGGTTGACCTGGTCCATGACGGCTTCGACCGGCGGAGCGGGATGGCTGACGCCGGTGTCCGGGTAGGCTGTCACGACGATGCCCCGCAAGGGGTGGCCGTCCGCAGAAAGCACGGTCACCGTCAAAACGCCCCCCCAGGAAGGCGACATGAGAACCATGCACGCCAGTGCGGGAAGGAGGGCACCGCGGCGCGGCCCGGTGCGGTGATTCTGACGTGCGTAAGGTCTCATTCCTGCGCTTGAATTCTCGCGGTAAGCGGCATTGGACGCCTACGATGCTGAATGGATTCGAGCGCTTTCCATGACTAGTTTCCGCAAACGGCTTCTCGTGCTGATCATCGGGCTGGTCGTCGTCACCCAGACTGTGACGCTGGCCGCAGTGCTCGCCAGCACGGCTCACAACGTGGAGGCACGTGCTGCGGAGCAATTGCGCTCCGGCAGCTCCTTTGTGCAGCAGCTCATCCGTTTCCGCGGCAGCCAGTTGGCCAACACGGTGGCTGTGTTGGCCGCGGATTTCGGTTTCCGGGAGGCGGTGGCGAGCGGTGACGTTCCCACGATTCTTTCGGCAGCCCGTAACAACGCGCAGCGCATCGGGGCCGATATCGTCTTTCTGTTGAATACCCAGGGTGCGCTGGTAGCCTCCACGGCCCCCGAGGTGATCGACAACCATACGCCCCTGGCGAGCCTGATCCGCGATTCTCGCGGGCGTCATGACCAGCCGAGCTTCATGGTGTTTGGGGAGCATCCCTACCAGTTGTTCCTCGCGCCCGTGCGCACCCCTGAGACGATCGCCTGGGTCGCGATGGGGTTCGTGGTGGATGACTCTCTCGCGCAGCGCATCCATGATCTCGCGGGTGCGCAGGTGGTTTTGGTTTCTCACGGCCCCGACGGCTCGCTACACGTAGCTTCGACGCTTCCGTCAGCCAAGCAGAATGCAAAGTCGGCACCGTCCGCGGAAGCGTCAGATGCGGCGCACGTCGTGAAGTTGAGCGGAACCGAATACCTCGGTTTCTCGGAGCGGCTCGAGTCGCATGGTGACCCTGTCGATGTGACTCTTCTGAAGCCCATGCGAGAGGTGCTGACGCCGTACCAGGACGTGCGGGATGCCCTGTTGGCGATCGATGGTATCGCGCTCGTGTTGGCGGCGGTCGTGGGCACACTGTTGGGCAGGAGCGCGACCCGGCCCATAGGCGACCTGGTGCTCGCGGCGCGGCGCATTCAACAAGGTCAGTATGAGACCGCGGTCCAGGTCTCCGGCGGGGACGAGTTCCGCAGCCTGGCGGACACGTTCAATGCGATGCAGCGAAACATCGCCGAGCGTGAAAGGGATATCACGCATCACCTCTATCACGACTCACTCACGGGTCTGCCCAATCGCGCCAAGGCCGAGAACCAACTGGAGCGGCTCGTGGCCGGAGCCAAGGCTTCCGCGTCCTTCACGCTCATTCTCATCGACCTGCGCAACGTACATGACATCAACGCGTCTCTCGGACATCACGTCGGAGACGATGTCTTACGGGAAGCCGCCCGCAGGCTCCGTCAGAATGCACACACTGCCGACACCGTTGCGCGTCTCGGCGAAACGCAGTTCCTGATCATTGCCCAAGATTGCCGTCGCGAGCGTGCGCCGCTCTATGCAGAGCAACTGACCGGTGTCGTGCGTAGCGGCTTTCATCTGTCCGGCATCAGTCTCGACCTGCACGTCGCCTGCGGTGTGTGCCTGTTTCCCGATCACGGCGACAGCGCGGCGACCCTGTTGCGCCGGGCACAGATCGCGCTCGAGGATTCCACCACCGAAGGCCGGACGCGCGTCGCGGTTTATCGGACGGGGAGCGACGAGGAGCATCGACGTCGTCTAACCCTGATCACCGATCTGCGCACCGCCATCGACCGGGACGGCCTCTCCCTGGTGTATCAGCCCAAGGTCACCATGGCGACCCGCTCAGTGAAGAGCCTCGAGGCACTGGTCCGCTGGACGCATCCGCAGCTGGGGCCGATATCGCCCGCTGAATTCGTGCCGCTCGCCGAGGCGACCGGTGGCGCGCGCCGTCTCACGAGTTGGGTGCTGAAGGCGGCCATTGGCCAGATGGGCCAGTGGCGCGAAGCCGGTCTCGAAGTGGATGTCGCGGTCAACCTTTCGGCCCCTGACATTCTCGACCCGGACCTGGGGGATGAGATCCTGTACCTGTTGCGCAGCCGGCGGGTCGAGCCGACGTCGTTGCTGCTCGAGATCACCGAGAGCGCGGTGATGCGCGATCCGCATCTCGCGGCGCGGAACATGCAACTCCTCAAAGTTACCGGTGTGCGCTTCGCCATCGACGATTTCGGGACGGGGCATTCCTCGCTGTCACAGCTCAACATGCTGCCCGTGGACGAGTTGAAGATAGACCGCTCGTTCATCAGTCATGCGCGGCTGGGAAGCGATGCGGCGACCATCGTGACCTCCACCATCGAGCTCGGTCATCGCATGAGTCTCGACGTGGTGGCGGAGGGTGTCGAGGAGCCGGAGGCCTGGAACCTGCTGCGGCAACTGGGGTGTGACTTCGCACAGGGTTACCTGATCAGCCGGCCGCTGGCGCCGAAGGACGTCCCCGCGTTCGTGGTGCAGGCAAACCAACTTCTCCCCGCTTCGGATTCCACGGTCCTGCAGATCCGCGCCCTGGACCAGCTCACCGC
>DAITMW010000080.1:0-18363 GCA_036834945.1 Steroidobacteraceae bacterium | reverse complement strand
TAGACTGCGCGCCCACCAATCCAGGTGGTCCATCGGAGTCGATTTTTATGGGTAAGGGCGATCCTCGCAGCCGCCGCGGCAAGATCTACCAGGGTTCCTTCGGCAAGACCCGTCCCAAGGACCCGGCGAAGAAAAAGAAGCGCGCCGCCGCGAAGAAGTGATTTTTTGAGGCCCGGCGGGCGCTGGCGGTGCCAGCTGGCGCTAGCGCCAGGTGGCGGTGGGCGACGGTGTCGTCTTCGACGCTTGCAGGGCCTCGATGAGCTGCAGTGCCGTCTGGCCCGTGGGGGGCAACTCCACGCTGGAGGTATCCAACGGCGCGGTTCTCTCGCCCCAGCGCACCAGGTGCGCGCAGTAGCTCAAGCCCCCGCCGAAGCCTGGCATCAACAGCAACGAGCCCGGCCGTACACGCCCCTCCTCCAGTGCCTCGCAGAGGGCGACGGGAACTGTCGCGGCTGACATGTTGCCGTAGCGTTGCACGTTGACGTAAACACGATCCATCGGCACATGCGCCTTCTTCGCGACGGCTTCGATGATGCGCAGGTTCGCCTGGTGCGGTACGGCCAGGTCGACGTCGCCGGCGGCGAGCCCGACACGAGCCAGCGCACTCTCGGAGGCCGCGGCCATTCCGTGCACCGCGCGTTTGAAGATCTCCTGGCCTTCGAACTGCCAGTGCGTCACTCCATACAACACGCCGCGGTTGGCGTAGGTGCCGCCCATGCCCTGCACGCGTAGCGTTTCACGCGCATCGGCATAACAGCCGAGTTTTTCGGCGATCAGTCCTTCCTCGTGTTCCGTGGCCTGCAGCACGACCGCCGCGGCTCCGTCGCCAAACAACACCGCGACGTCGCGATCGGCCCAGTCCATGAAGGGTGAAATGAGCTCGGCACCGATGACCAACGCGTTGCGCACCACGCCGGTGCGGATCAGTGCTGTCGCGCTCGACAAGGCGTAGAGAAAGCTCGTGCACGCCGTGTTGACATCCATGGCGGCGGCGGAGGTGGCGCCAATGCGCGCCTGAATTCCCGAAGCCATGTTCGGTACCTGGTCCCCGTGGCTGCAGGTGCCGAAGACGATGAGCTCGATATCGTTTCCGGACAGGCCCGCCGCGGCCAGGGCGCGCGCAGCGGCGACATACGCCAATTCCTCGAGTGAAACGTGCGAGATGCGGCGCTCACGGATGCCGGTCCGGCTGAGGATCCATTCGTCGCTCGTGTCGAGGATGCGCGTGAGGTCGTCGTTGCTCAGGATTGCCGGGGGCAGGCATTTACCCCAACCCGTAATGGCCGCATGAGTCAAGCGCCGCACTCCTGCCTGGAAAAAGAGCTAAAGAATAGCAGTTCCGTGGCGCGCTGCCCCGAGCCGGAGCGTGGCTGGGAATGCAACTTGCGGGCGTTGCCTGGATGCGACGGCCCGGAACGCTTCGCCGGAACGCCTCTTGCGACTGTGCAGGTGAGCCGGGCCCGCTTTGGATGAAGGGTCCTGGGTGTCACAGTCCCGTTACAGTAGTGAGGTGATCTTATGAATCGCAGTGTCCTGTTGTTGTGCGTGGGCGCGTTCGCGCTCATGTCGGCCTGCTCCAAACAGGAGTCGACGTCGCCTGCAGGCTCGGCAAGCTCGCCCCCGCCTGACACTTCGACGTCGGCGCCTTCGTCGACCGATCAGTCGACCTCGCCGGGTACGACCACCACTATGCCGCCAGCGGATACGACGCCTCCGGCGAGTGGCTCAACGCCGCCGGCTTCGCCGCCGCCGGATAACAATCCGCCGAAGTAAGCTCGTACGACGGGTGCCTGCGGCTCGTCCCGGGTGAGAAGGTGCGGCCGGCGGTACGCCGGTTGGCACGGGCGTTAACCGCCCTGACGGACTCGGTTTTCCTGCGCTACATCAAGACCTGCGCAGGAATACCGGGTTCGTTCTCTTGTACAATCCGAAATTCCCTCGAGTAGCATTTTTCCCATAATTCATCGTGTCCAAATCTTCTCCCGGCTCCTATTCCCGTTGGCGTCCGCATCCCTGGCATGGCCTCGAGCCAGGCCCTGAGTCGCCCCGTATCGTCAATGCATTCATCGAGATCACGCCCTTCGATCTCATGAAATACGAGGTCGACAAGGCTACCGGCTACCTGCGCGTCGACCGTCCGCAACGCACCTCCTCGCAGCCCCCGGCGCTCTATGGATTCATCCCGCAGACGTACTGCGGTGAGCGTGTCTGCCGTCTCGCTCCGGGTTGCGATCACGGCGACGGCGATCCCCTCGACATCTGCGTCATCAGCGAGCGCCCCATCAATCACCAGGAAGTGATCCTGCGCGCGGTGGTCGTCGGCGGACTCAAGATCATCGATCGCGGCGAGGCCGATGACAAAATCATTGCAGTCCTCGAAGGCGACTATGTTTGGGGCGCGGCCCGCGAGATCGGCGATCTGCCGGGCGCGTTGCTCGAGCGCCTGGAGCATTACTTCTCCACGTACAAGCTCGTGCCTGGAGAGCCGGCGAAGATTTCCGTCGTGGGCCGTTACGGCTACGCGGAAGCCGCGGCTGTCATCCGCGCCTCCATCGATGACTACGCCGAGATGTTCAGCCACCAAGGCTAGCTGAGACTCGTGCGCTGGTGTGTACGAGCAGCAGCGCACGGTTCTTGCTAATTTCGCTCCCCATTCTTTGGTTACCCCCTATCGCCTGCAAGCCGGAGTGCTCAAGTTATGACCAAGTATGTTCTGCCCGACCTGACCTACGATTACGGTGCGCTCGAGCCCCATATCTCGGGCAAAATCATGCAGCTCCACCACGACAAGCATCACAAGGGCTACGTGGATGGAGCCAATACCGCCATGGAACAGCTGGCGGAAGCGCGCGCCAAGAATGACTTCAGCCGCATCGCTGCGTTGGAGGAAGCCCTCGCCTTCAATCTTTCCGGGCACGTGCTGCACAGCCTGTTCTGGAAGAACCTCGCGCCGAACGCTGGTGGCACGCCGACCGGTAAGTTGGCCACCCAGATCGACAAGGATTTCGGTGGTTTCAACGCATTCAAGGGACAACTCACCAAGGCCGCGGCCACCTGCATGGGTTCGGGTTGGGGCGCGCTGATGTGGGATTCGCTGTCAGGTCGCCTCCTCACCGTGCAGATCCATGACCATCAATCACACACCGTGCAGGGCGCGGTGCCTCTGCTCGTGATCGATGCGTGGGAACACGCCTGGTACCTGCAGTACCTCAACGAGAAAGTGAAGTTCTTCGATGCCATCTGGAACGTCCTGAACTGGAAGGACGTGGGTCAGCGCTTCGAACATGCGCAGGGCTCCAGCCTGGTGTTAGAGCAGGTTGCGGAACGCGCGGCCTAAACGCGTTTCCATCGAGGTCCCGCTTCCGCCGTCGGCTGTAAATTCGACCCGGGAGCGGGTCCCCGCGCAGGTTGCGGGACCTGCTTACCCACCTATTGCCGATTACGGACTGATCGGCGACTGTCACTCCGCCGCGCTCGTTTCCCGTAGTGGCTCGATCGACTGGTGTTGTCTGCCGCGCTTCGATTCGGACAGTTGCTTCGGGCGGCTGCTGGATTGGAACAAGGGTGGTTATTTCGCCATCACTCCAGTGGGCTCCTATCGCGTCAAACGGGAATATCACGGCGATAACCTGATCCTCGTCTCGACGTTCACGACTCGCACCGGCGAGGCGAGCGTCACTGACTTCTTTTCGATGCGTGAGGGCGGTAGGTCACGACCCCGTCGCGAGCTCGTGCGTATCATCCACGGGTTGCGAGGTCATGTGACTTTCGACGTCGCCGTCGTTCCACGGTTGGATTTCGGCGAGGTCAAGCCCTGGATCTATGCCTATGGGCACAACTGCTTCTGCGCGGTGGGGAGCAACACCGGACTGCGCGTGTTCGGCAATGTGCCTCTCCAGCTGGCCGACGAGCATGATCTGCGTGCACGGGTTGACGTTCGCCCGGGTGTTCAGTTTCACACCGGCCTCGTCTTCTTTCGCCCGGATCAGATTCACGCACCCCGCCGTACGTCGCGTAGAGAGATCGAAGGGCTGAAGGCGCACTACACGGAGACCAAAAAATGGTGGGAGCATTGGGCCGCCAAGATCTGCTACCGGGACGGAGGTGGCGCCAGCATTCTCAGATCCGCGATCGTGCTCAAGGCGCTCAGCTTCGCACCAACGGGGGCCATCGTTGCCGCGGTCACGACTTCGCTGCCCGAGTCTGAGGGCGGCGAGCGCAATTGGGACTATCGCTTCTGCTGGCTGCGGGACTCGATATTCACGGTGCACGCGTTGAGTACGCTCGGGCTGGAGGCGGAAGCCGAAGGGGTTCGGCGCTTCATCCAGCGAAGCGCTGCCGGCAACGCGGAAGAGTTGCAAGTGCTCTACGCCGTGGATGGTAAAAGGCGTCTGCCTGAGGTGACCCTGGATGGCCTCGAAGGGTGGCGCTCGTCGCGACCGGTCCGCATCGGCAATGGCGCGAGCACACAGTTTCAGTTGGATATGTACGGTTTGGTCGTGGAGCTTTCCTGGCGTTGGAGCGAGCGCGGTGTGCGCCCGGAAAAGGACTACTGGGATTTCCTAGTGTCCATCATCGAGGCCGCCATCGATAAGAGCCGCAAGCCGGACCGGGGGATCTGGGAGATCCGGTCAGCGCCGCGGCATTTCGTCCACTCCAAGGTCATGTGTTGGGCGGCCATCGACGGGGGTATCGCGATGGCCGAGAAGTACGACCTGCCGGCACCGCTGGAGCGCTGGCGACAGGAGCGGGACGCCCTACGCATCAACATCGAGACACGCGGCGTCGATCACGAGCGCGGGATCTTCGTGCAGAGCTACGGCAGCGACCAGGTGGATGCGGCACTTCTGCTGCTTCCCGGTGTGGATTTCGTGCGCTTCGATGACGAGCGCATGGTGCGCACCACTGAAGTCATTCGCCAGGAGCTCATGAGCGAGGGACTGATCCTGCGCTACAAGAGCCAGGATGGCTTGCAGGGCCGCGAGGGCGTTTTTCTGGCGTGCACTTTCTGGCTCGCGGAGTCCCTGGCCCGGCAGGGCCGGCGCCGGGAGGCCTTGCGGACCTTCAAACATGCAACCGCGGCTGCGAATGATCTCGGGTTGTTCGCCGAGGAGTATGCGCCGCTGGGCAAGGAGATGCTGGGTAACTTTCCACAGGGGCTGACGCACCTGGCGCACATCTCGGCGGCTCTGGCGTTGAATGCCGAGTCCGGGCGCCGCCGCCGCCCGAAGCGGGCGCCGAGGCGCGCAAAGTAACGCAATCGCTGCTGTTGCGGCGCCGGGCATAAAGTTTGCGGCTTCAGGCGTTGCCATGGCAGCGCAGTTCCCATCGCTGTTCAAACCCGGACGCAACTGTTGCCGGTCGGCGCGTGCCCGCAGGGCAACACTGATCGTGGACGGCGAGGCCTACTTCCGCGCTTTTGCCCAAGCTGCCCTACGCGCGACGCAGACCATTGTCATTCTCGGTTGGGATTTCCACAGCCAGACACGCCTGCATCTGGGTCAGGCCGTCGGGACGACTCATGGGACGGGGGTGCCGGATCTGCTGGGGGATTTCTTGAATTTCCTCGTCGAGCGCACGCCGTGTCTGCAAATCTTCATCCTGGCGTGGGATGCGCCTCCGGGTTTCGGTCATGGGCGGCGCGAGCGCCCGGCTGGCTCCGCGGGTGGTTGGCAACCGCATGAGCGGATCAGCGTCGTCTACGACTCGAATTGTCCCCTCGGTGGTGCGCTCCATCAGAAGGTGGTTGTGATCGACGGGGCGTTTGCCCTGTGCGGGGGAACAGATCTCACGTTGGACCGTTGGGATACTCCGACGCATGCGTGGTCCGATGAGCGGCGCACGAATAACGGCGAAACCGAGCCGTACGGCCCGGTCCATGATGTCATGTTGGCTGTGGACTCGGGCGCGGCGCGTGCCTTGCAGAGTCTTGCCGGCAACCGCTGGCGCGATGCGGCGGGACGCAAACTCCCCGCTGTGCGTTCCTCCCCGCAGGCAGATCCGTGGCCGCCTCTCCTTCCCGTCATGTTTTCCGACGTGGAAGTTGCTTTGGCGCGCACTGTGCCGGTCGGCGGGGCGCGGCAGGCCGCCCGGGAGATCGAGGCCTTGTACCTCGACATGATCGCCGCCGCGCAACGTTATATTTACATCGAGAACCAATACTTCACGGCCAAGAGGTTGGGCGAGGCGCTCGCGGACCGGCTCGCGGAGCCTCTGGGACCGGAGATCATTGTCGTGTCGCGGCTGGATTCAACCGGTTGGCTCGAGGCGCCGACCATGGAGGCGCTGCGCACGGTGTTGTTGCACAAACTCCGGGACGCCGATGCGTATGGGCGCTTTTCCGCCTGGTATCCCGACAGTCCGGGGCAACCCTGCTGCGACGTCCACAGTAAACTCATGATCGTCGACGACGAATGGCTCCGGGTCGGTTCGGCCAACTTCGCCAATCGGTCCATGGGTCTGGACACTGAGTGTGACCTGGTCGTGGAGGCGGGCGGCCACTCCAGCGTGCGTGCGACGATCGCCTTGGCGCGCAACACGCTGCTGGCGGAACATCTCGGCGTTACTTTGCACGACGTGCGGGAGGCGATCACACTGACACGGTCGGTGGGAGCGGCCGTCAGGGCTCTTGCCGGTCGCTCGGGCCGGACACTGCGGCGTTTCGAGCAACTCGATGAGCCCTCTCCCGCGGTGATTGCCTTGGCGGCCGGCATTGCCGATCCGGAGCATCCGCCACTACCAGTGGACGAGCCCACGTGGATGACTCGCGACATCCTGCGCGCCTGAGCTGGTATGCGCACAACTTCTGGGTATTGGCGCGGGATTCCGTTAACGGCTGGATGGATCACAACGCTTCGCGCACGGGTGCCGCTCTCGCCTTCTATACGGTGTTTTCCCTTGCGCCCATCATATTGTTATCCATCGCCATCGCCGGCCTGTTTTTCGGTGAGCAGGCGGCGCGGGGCGAGATCTTCGAGCAGATCAGGGGTCTCGTCGGTCCCTCCGGGGCCGCAGCCGTCCAGTCGGTCGTGCAGAATGCGAGCGAGTCCGGTGCCGGAGCCCTGAGTACGGTTTTCAGCGTTCTGACGGTTCTCGTCGGTGCCACCACCGCTCTCGTGGAGCTCAAAGCAGGGTTGGACAAGATCTGGGATGTGCCACCCGCACAGCGGCAGGGTTTCTGGTACCTCGTTCGCACCCGCCTGTTGTCGGTGGGGGTGATTCTGGCACTGGCTTTTCTGCTGCTCGTCTCTCTCGTGTTGAGTGCTGGCCTGGCAGCGCTACAGAAGATCTCGTACGGCTGGCATGTGCTCGCTTTCCTGTTGGACTGGCTCAATATGTTGGTGGCATTCGTACTCGTGGCTGCCTTGTTCGGCACGATCTACAAGGTGCTCCCGAGTGTGCGGATTGCGTGGCGCGATGTCGTCGTCGGTGCGATCGTGACCGCCGCGCTGTTCTCGCTGGGTAAGTACGTGATCGGTGTGTATCTCGGCAACAGTGGTCTGGGCTCCACTTATGGTGCGGCGGGGTCGATCATCCTGCTGTTGGTGTGGGTGTACTACTCGGCCCAGATTTTCCTGTTTGGCGCCGAATTCACCCGTAGCTACGCTCACCGGTTCGGGTCGATGCGTGACAGGACATCCGGGGCGTAGTCGAAGGAGTCGAAGTGGAGGCGGTCGGCGTCGAGCCCGTGGCGCGGGAAGGTGGTCCGGATGGCTTCGATCAGGGCTGGCGGTCCGGCGGCGTAGACATCGAACGTGGCGAGGTCGGGGTGGTCGGCCAGCACGGCTTCGTGCACCCAACCATAACGGTGATGGTTTTCAGGGGCGCGTGCCGTCGACTCCGACAGAACGGCGGTGAAGCGCAACCGCGGGTGGCGGCGGGTCCAGTCGAGCACCAGCGCTTCTTCGTACAGGTCGGGGGGCTTGCGGGCGCCCCAGTAAAAGTGGATGTCCCGCCTGTCCTGTGCCGCGCCCTCGAGGACATGGCGGAGCATCGACTTGAGCGGAGCGAATCCTGTGCCGCCGGCGATCATGAGCACGGGACTGGAGCCAGCGCGGTAGGTGAATTGCCCGACCGGGCCTTCGATCCTCAGTAATGCGCCAGCTTCGAGCGTTCCAAACAGGCGGTCGGTGAATCCGCCTCCAGGGACCCGTCGCACGTGAAGCTCGAGGAGCTCACTATCGTGAGGCGGGCTCGCGATCGAGAAGCTTCGGCGGCGCCCGCCCTCGAGCAGGACGTCGAGATATTGCCCCGGCTGGAAGCGCAGGGTTTCGACTGCCGGCAGACGCAGCCAGACCTGCATGACATCGGGCGCGAGAGGCGTGAGCCGCGCAATCCGACAGGGCAGAGTTTTGATCTCGACGTCACCAACGCTGGCGATGAGGCGAGCTTCGATGACGAGGTCCGTCACGGGCCGCGCCTGACAAAGCAGGATGTGTCCGCCCTGCTCTTCGGCAGCGGTGATTCCCAGGGGGCGCCCGTTTGGGTAGCGGATCTCGCCGGTCCGCAGCCGTGCCCGACACGAGCTGCAGTGGCCCGACTTGCAACTGTGGGGGAGATTCAGGCCCGCGGCGAGTGCGGCATCGAGTACCGGCTGCGCGGAGCGGACGCGGATCGTCCGGCCATGTGGCTCGATCCGGACCGCGTGGTCATCTGGCGTCAAAGCAGCTCCACGATCATAGGCGCTAGACTAGAAGGTATCGAACGGTACGCCAAGGACCGACCCGTGTTCACAAATCCCTCCAGCGATCAGATCACGCAACTTTTGCGCTCGGCCCGGATCATTGCGGTCGTCGGCCTTTCAGCGGACCCGACGCGTCCGAGTCATGGTGTGGCGCGTGCCTTGCAACGCTTTGGTTATCGGATCATCCCCGTGACTCCCAGCGCGGAAGTCATTCTGGGTGAGCCAGCAGTGCCCGATCTCGCGCACTTGCCTGAGGCGCTGGGCCCGGGAGAGAGGGTGGACATCGTCGATGTCTTTCGCCGTCCGGAGCACGTCTCGGGCATTGTCGATGAATGTATCCGGCTGAAGCTGCCCGCGCTCTGGTTACAGGATGGCGTGATCGATGAGGCGGCTGCCGAGCGTGCGCGCGCCGCCGGCATTTTCACCGTTATGGATCGCTGCCTGTTTCGCGATCGCTCTGCCTTACGTTGATACAGCTGACCGCACGGTGACCGTTTCGGTTATTCTGTGCACATGCGCATCGATTTCACGAAGATGCATGGAGTGGGCAACGACTTTGTCGTGTTCGATGCGCCCGCTGGCCAACCCATGCTGAGTGCCGAGCAATTCCGGCGTCTGGCGGACCGCCACACCGGTATCGGCTATGACCAGGCGCTCGTGCTCGAGGCACCGCGACGTTCGGATACCGCGGTCTTCTACCGTATATTCAACTCTGACGGCGCCGAAGTCGAACAATGCGGCAATGGCGCCCGCTGCATCGCGGCCTTGCTTCACCGCCGTGGACGGGTGGCGACAGGTGCGGTCACGATGGATAGTCCGGCTGGGCTCATCCATGCACGCATCCTTCGAGGCAACGTGGTCTCTGTCGACATGGGTGTACCGAGCTTCGAGCCGCGTGCACTGCCTTTCGACGCACCGGCGGCGATGGATCCGTATTCACTCGAGGTCGGGGACCAGCGCGTCACTATTGGGGCGGTCTCCATGGGTAATCCGCACGCCGTCCTCGAAGTGGAGTCGGTGGAGCGAGCACCGGTCGGGACCCTCGGACCGGCAATTGAGGGTCACCGCCGCTTTCCTCGGCGGGTGAACGCTGGGTTCATGGAGATCGTGGACGCTGGGCATATACGCCTGCGCGTGTATGAGCGTGGTGCCGGAGAGACTCTAGCGTGCGGAACTGGCGCGTGCGCAGCCGTAGCTGTAGGGCGGCAAAGAGGCCGCCTGGATCCCGAAGTGAGTGTGCGCGTGCGCGGCGGCGAGTTGCGCGTAAACTGGGGCGGTCCTGGGGAACATATCTGGTTGACGGGTCCTGCGGAGATATCCTTTGAAGGGCACGTCGAGGTCTGAAGCGTATGACAACACGAGAAGCCCGCGGCATGTCGGCCACTGAGACCGAAGAAGAGTCGATCGCGGCTTATCTGCAGCACAATCCCGAATTCTTCGAGCGGCACCAGGCGCTGCTGGCGCGGTTGCGCCTGCCGCACGTTCGAGGCGGGTCCACCATCTCCCTGGTCGAGCGGCAGATCGAAGTGCTGCGTGAGAAACACGCCGCGCTCGAAGGAAAGCTCGCCGATCTCGTGCGCGTTGCGCGTGGTAACGATGCCATCGCTGAGAAGCTTCATCGCTTCACGCGTAGGTTGCTCGCTGCACGCTCGCGGGCGGACGCGATTGCGGCGATCGAGGCCAGCTTGCGCGAGGACTTCGACGCATTCCACGGCGTGCTCGTGTTGATTGGCGAGCAGGCAGATGCAACTCCGCAGCGGTTCCTCCGCACGATTCGCGCGGACGATCCGAATCTGAAGTCGTTCGAGACTCTGTTCGCGAGCGGCAAGCCGCGTTGCGGGCAGGCGCGAGATTCGCAGCGCGAGTTCCTCTTTGGCTCGGATGCGAACGACATCGGCTCGATCGCCTTGGTGCCGCTGGGCGAGAAAGGGACTGTGGGATTGATGGCGATCGGCAGCACCGACCGTGATCGCTTTCATCCGGGAATGAGCACGGAATTCCTGGCTCGCATGGGCGAGTTGATCGCCGACTCCCTCAGCCTCTCGCGCGCCCGGTAGGTTCGAGCGGATGCGATGAGTCCGGCCGCGCTCGAGTGGGTGGCCCGGTTCCGGCGGTACATGAGCCTGGAACGGCAGCTCTCGCGCCATACGGATTCCAACTACGCGCGGGATCTCACCGCCCTGGTGAGCTATTGCGACAAGGCGGAGTTGGAGGATTGGCGGGCACTCGATAGTCAGCACGTGCGGTTGTTCGCCGCGAAGTCACATGCCGCGGGGCTCTCGCCGCGGAGTGTGCAGCGACGGCTCTCGGCCGTGCGTAGCTTCTACGAGTTTCTGATTCGGGAGAATCAGCGGCCGAGGGACTCGTCTGTAAAGAAGGAGCTCAGCGGGGTCTCGCACAACCCTGGCGTTGACGTGCGGGCGCCCAAGGCTGCGAAACGTTTGCCGGAAACGCTGGATCCTGACCAGATGGCCCGGCTCCTCGAGATTGCGCCGGACGACGAATTCGCGACTCGCGATCGGGCCATGATGGAGCTGCTGTACTCCTCAGGCTTGCGTCTCGCCGAGCTCGTTGCCCTCAACGTCCCGGATCTGGATCTGCGCGACCGGATGGTCGACGTACTGCACGGTAAGGGCCGTAAATCCCGGCGGGTCCCGGTCGGGAGCGTAGCGGCTGAAGCACTGGATAAATGGCTCGCGGTCCGCGCCGCTCTGGTCAAGGCGGACGAGAACGCCTTGTTCGTTGGCCGCGGGGGCCGGCGTCTCGGTCCCCGGGCGGTCCAGAAGCGGGTGGCCCAGTGGGCCGTCCGGCAGGGCTTGAGCATGCACGTCTACCCCCACCTTTTCCGCCACTCGTTCGCGACACATCTGCTGGAGTCGAGCCAGGAGCTGCGCGGTGTCCAGGAGCTGCTGGGCCATGCCGACATCTCCACGACCCAGGTTTACACTCACCTTGACTTCCAGCACCTGGCCCGCATCTACGAATCGTCTCATCCACGGGCGCGGGCGCGTAAGAAGGGCTAGACGCCCCCTCGGGTCCGCCAGGACCGCAGCAGGAGTCTCATGAGCGACCAATTCGAATTCAATCCGCACGGCACGACCATTCTCGCCGTCCGGCGCGACGGCGCTGTCGCCGTGGGTGGCGACGGGCAGGTGACCCTCGGCAACACCGTCATGAAGGGCAACGCGCGCAAAGTGCGCCGCCTCTACAACGACAAGGTGCTCGCTGGCTTCGCCGGTGGCACGGCCGATGCGTTTACCCTGTTCGAGCGATTCGAGGGCAAGCTCGAGAAATATGGAAACCTGACCCGCGCGGCGATCGAGCTCGCGAAAGACTGGCGCTCGGATCGTTATCTGCGCCGCCTCGAGGCGCTGTTGCTGGTCGCTGATCCTGAAAAAATATTCGTGGTCTCCGGTAACGGAGACGTGATCGAGCCCGACCATGACGTCGCGGCGATCGGCTCCGGTGGCCAATTCGCCCTCGCGGCTGCCCGTGCCCTCGTGGAGGGCTCGAGTCTCGGGGCGCGTGATATCGTGGAGCGCTCGCTCAACATCGCGGCCGACATCTGCATCTACACCAACCGTAATCTCGTGATCGAGGACCTGCGGGCGTCCAACAAGGCCTGAGTCAACATGTCATCATCCCTAACACCTCGCGAAATCGTTCAGGAGCTCGACAAACACATCGTCGGGCAGAATGCCGCCAAGCGCGCCGTGGCCATCGCCCTGCGCAACCGCTGGCGCCGCATGCAAGTCGATGAGTCTCTGCGCCAGGAGATCACGCCGAAGAACATTCTCATGATCGGACCGACGGGAGTCGGTAAGACGGAGATTGCCCGGCGGCTCGCGAAGCTGGCGAACGCACCGTTCGTGAAGGTCGAAGCTACGAAGTTCACCGAGGTGGGTTACGTCGGTCGCGACGTCGATTCGATCGTAAAGGAGCTCGCGGACGTCGCGGTCAAGATGATGCGCGAGCAGGAAGTCGAGAAAGTCCGTCAGCGCGCGTTGGATGCCGCCGAGGAACGTGTCCTCGATGCTCTGTTACCCAAGCCACGCATGATGGGTTTCTCGACCGACGAGCCTGCGCAGCCGCGTGACGCCGAGACGCGTCAGAAGTTTCGCAAGATGCTCCGCGAGCACGAGCTCGACGATCGTGAGATCGAGATCGAGCTGCGCTCGTTGCCCATGGGCGTCGAGATCATGGCTCCTCCGGGAATGGAGGAGATGCAGCAGCAGTTGCAATCGATGTTCGCCAATCTCGGTGGCAATCGCACTCGGGCACGCAAGGTGCGCGTGAAGGAAGCGCTCGCACTGCTGACCGACGAGGAAGCCTCGAAGCTCATCAACGAGGATGAGCTCAAGATCCGCGCTCTTTCGAACGCCGAGCAGAACGGCATCGTGTTCATCGACGAGATCGACAAGGTCACCCGTCGCCAGGAAACGATGGGCGCCGACGTGTCACGCGAGGGCGTGCAACGCGATCTGCTGCCCTTGATCGAAGGATCGACGGTGGCCACGAAGTACGGCACGATCAAGACGGACCACGTTCTGTTCATCGCATCGGGCGCGTTCAGCCTCTCGAAGCCTTCCGACCTCATTCCGGAGCTGCAGGGTCGTCTGCCGATCCGTGTGGAGTTGGATTCGCTCAAGGTCGAGGACTTCGTCCGCATCCTGACCGAGCCGGATGCCTCGCTCACCACGCAGTACAAGGCGCTGATGGCCACCGAGGGTGTGCCCGTCGAATTCAAGCCGGATGGTGTTCGACGCATCGCGGAGATCGCTGCGCACGTGAACGAGCGCACGGAGAACATCGGCGCACGCCGCCTGCACACGGTGATGGAGCGGCTGTTGGAGGCGGTTTCCTATGGGGCGTCGGAACTGACCGGGCAGTCGCTCACCATCGATGCGAAGTATGTCGATGAGAACCTGGGGGCGCTGGTCAAAGACGAGGATCTGAGCCGCTACATCCTGTAGTGGCTCTGTGGTCAGTGGCTCGCCATTGCGCCCGGATCACCCGTTGGGGCGGGCGCGGAGTCGGTGGCGGCGGGCGGGCCGAGCCATTCGGTGAGGATGGGTTTTAGAGCGTCGGCCCAGATCTGGTAGGCCTTCACGTCCAGGTGGAGGTGGTCGGGGTTGGTCATGCCGTCGTAGAGTTTGCCGTTCGCATCCGCCAGCCTGTCGTTGATGTTGAGATAACGGACCCGGCGGCCGTCGGCGAGCTTGGCGAGCCGGGTATTGATGGCGTCGATGACGGGCATCATGCCCATGTCGTCGTTGCGGGGAGTGACGCCCATCAGGACGATCCGGGCGCCCGGCGCTTTCTTCCGGCAGACCTCCAGTATGGCCGCGATGCCTTTGGCGACGTCGGCGGCCGTGGTGTCATTCCATTTGAGCGGGCCTGCCCTGCCGACGTTGTTGGTGCCCGCCATCAACACGATCACTTGCGGATTGACGCCGTCGAGCTCGCCCTGTGACAGGCGCCACAGGATGTTCTGCGTCGTGTCGCCACCCCAGCCGAAGTCGGCGGCGTTCCAACCTGTGAAGTTCTGTTTCCAGTTGGCGAGCAACGGCTGGTATTGCGCGTCCGAGGTGCCCCAGCGGCGCGTGATCGAGTCTCCCAGGAAGTAGACGCCGATGTGCCCGGCATGTGCCTTGGTCAGGAGTTGCTCATGGGCGCGCAGGGAGTTGGCATCGGTACGCGGGCTGGGCTCATTGCCCGCTGGCAGGGGTTTGTAGCCCTGCACCATCAATCCCAACCATTCGGCCGAGTTGCGCGTGTACGGCAGCTGCTGTTCGGGCGTCGCGTGGTTGTTATGAGGGGAGTCGATCATCGGCGCTGCCTGCTTTGGCGCGTGGATCTGGTTGAATGCGGTCCAGATGCCCACGGGTGGGGCGGTGGTGTCGATGAAACCCATGGCCACCAGTGAGGGCACCTTGATGTGCATCGCGCAGTTGACTGTGTCGAAATACTGGGCGGTGCGCATGATCTGCGGGTCGTCGGCTGGCCAGTTGGGATAGCCGGAGGCGCGGCCGTGCAGGGGGCCGTTGGCGTCCGCGCCCGCGGGCTCGTTGACTATCAACGCGGTTACCTTGGGGTTGAGGCCTGCGGCGCACAGGCTTTGCTGGCCGCCCATGCTCGTGCCCATCACTACGAGGGTATGGCCATCCCAGTCGGGACGGCTCGCCAGGTACTCGATCGCGCGGTAGTCGGCGAGGTACATCTGCAAGAAGTAGTTCTTGTCGCGGTTGTTGATGCCGATGGTTTGATACTTCTTGAGCTCTGGCGGTAGGGCTTCGTAGTAGGAGGCGGGTTGGTCTGGGAGGACGTCGTGCGGCTCGATGTTGAGTGCAAGCCATCCTTCAGCCGCGCGGTCGGTAACCCAGGGTTTTTGCAGCGGGTACGGGGGGCTGGCCCACTGGAAGATCACGAGGCCGGGAAACTTTCCGGCATGCGCGGGCTTTGCGAGTTGGCCGTGCACATGTTTGCCATCGATGTGGTCCATTGTAATGGTGGCGTATTCGACTCCCTGCTTGTCGCTGGCTGCCGGAGTCAGCACCGGGTTCGCCGGAATGGCTTGCAGCAGTTTGATCTTCGAGCGCCAGAAGTCGTCGAAGTCGGCGGGCTTCGGCACGGAAGGCTGCAGCTTTTCCGGCGCGACGGCCGCGCCGACGGCGAAAGGCTTTGCATTGGACGGGATCGAGGTGTCCGGACTGGACCCTTTAACGGCAGTCGGCGTCGATGGAGAGAGCTCGACATACACCATCGCGGGCTCGTTCAGGGTGAGCTCGATGGTGGGACTGCTGCCGCTCGCGAGGCTCAGGTGGCCGGTCTTGATGACCTCCAGGTTGTTTTTCTTTGCTGTAAAGGTGTAGTCGGTGGCGGGGTGCGCGCCGGGGCGCGGCGCTACGGTCCAACGTATGGGCTCGCCCAGAGCGTAGATGCCGCTGGGGTGGAAGGGTTTGAGGATCAGGGGCGGGGGTGGGGGGATGTCATCTGCTGCTGCTGAGCTCTGCTCAGTTGCGCAGAGTAGAAGTGAGGACGCGAGGAGGAGTGCGGCCGCGCGGGATGCTGGGGGCGTCCGGGATCCCGGGTGGGCTCGAGAAGCCGTCAATCGCCACGTTCGTCGTTGCGTCATCGTTTGCTGCGCTTCGTGCGCCCCCTCAGAGTGTTCACTGATATGGTAGCGCTATCAGGTGGCGCCGAGTAGGGAGGATGGGCCTCGTACGCGACATCGCGAGTACGCTTTGTCGGGGTGGCTCCTCGCGGGACCGCCCGTGTGACGCATGCGTCGCACTCCCCGGAAGGAATCTTTCTCGCTCGTGGCTGCGCCTCGTCGGGTGACCGGGTTGCCCGTTCCATGGGTGCTACTCTTTCTATAGAAGTCCGGCGGGCGGGGATCCATGAAGGCGTTTATGGCTGAGCACTATGTGCTGGCGGTGAAAGTCCGTCGGGACAAGGTCGGGTCATTCGACGAGTATCCGTTTTCGCTGCCGGTGGTTCGCGAGCTCGAGACGCTCGAGCTGCATCCTTCCGTGACCTTTTTGGTAGGGGAGAACGGGAGCGGCAAATCGACTTTGATGGAAGCGATCGCCGTCGCCTGGGGATTCAACCCCGAGGGCGGCACGAAGAACTTCAGGTTTGGTACGCGGGCATCGCACTCGGTGCTGCACGAGTATTTGCGCCTGGTGAAGGGGGTGAAGCGTCCGCGTGACGGATTTTTTCTGCGGGCCGAGAGCTTGTTCAATGTGGCTTCGGAAATTGAGAAGCTGGACGAGGAGCCGTCGTTCTCGCCGCCCATCATCAATTCTTATGGTTTTCGCTCACTGCATGAGCAATCGCACGGCGAATCGTTCTTCGCCGTAATGCTCCATCGCTTCGGCGGGCATGGGTTCTACGTTCTGGATGAACCCGAGGCCGCGCTGTCTCCCTCGCGGCAGCTTGCGATGCTCGCGCGCATCGATCAGCTCGTCCGGAACCGCTCGCAGTTCGTGATCGCTACGCATTCGCCGATTCTGATGGCTTATCCCAATGCCTGGATCTATCAGATCACCGCGAAGGGCCTGGAACGCGTTTCCCTCGAGGAGACCGAGCACTATGCCGTCGCGAGGCGTTTCCTCAATGATCCGCACGGGCAGGTCGAGAGAATCCTGGCGTCGGAGTCCGACGAGAACAAGAAGGGTGAGCTGTTTGATGAGGATTCTTGAGTTTGATCCGTTCGTGCGGTGCGATGCCTCCGTTATGTTCAAATTCAGCGAAAAAAACCTTCGCGGGATGAGATATCGGACTGCTCAGCCACAGTCCTTGTTCAACGCTCACGCTCCGAGGGGCGGTTGCTGTTGCTTTTTTAGCGCTTGCAATGATGCGGCGCGGCATTCGGCGGCCAGAAGTTGGAAACCGTGCATGCGGGCGTTCTCGAGTGCAACGACGTTGCCCGAGGCCGCGGCAAGAAGAAGCTCGCGCCAGACGCGAATACGGGTCGGCCAACGAGGCCGCATCCACTCCGGGTGACGTTCGGCGAGTTCGTGGATGCGCGTGATCGTGCAGGCGCTGATCAGATGCGTGCAGTGACTCGGCATGCCCAGCAGAAGTTGGGCGGTAGTATGTTTGGAGCGTGCCAGGTGCCACGCGTAAGCGAACACCTGGTGTGCGACGGATGATGCGCGTGGGACTGTGAAGAATGTTGCGTAAGGTGTTGCTGTTACTGCCTCACTAACATGTTGGCCGTGTGACCATTGCCATCGGGCAGGGTCGGAAAAACCGGCGTCGAGGAGCAGGTAAGGACACGAGGCCGCGCGCTTGCGCGCTTCGCGGTCGAGCGTGCGCCAGATCTCCCCGATCTGCCGTAGCAGCAGATTTGCCTGCGGAGGCTGTGCGAGCGCCTGCTCCGCCAGGAGCTCCAGGCATTGCTCATTCAACTCCACGAGTGAATCGAGCACTTCCGACTGTATCCACGAGGCTTTCAGGCCGGCCAGCAGGCCGATGAGCGCTTCATCCGTTTCGCGTTGCAATAACATGTGTCCTTATCCCCTTCCCTTCGCGCGACCTTCATCCTAACAAAGAGCGCCGGCGCTGAGTCCCTCGCATTTCGGCTTTTTTCACCGAATTTTGCACCGTTGTCTTTTGCCGGGATTTTCCCAACAATGTCCTCGCGAAGAACAACCCCCTCAGGAAGAACACATAATGCGAATCTCGGAAGATCGCTACAGCCGGGAACGGCTGTGCCTGCAACTTGCTTTGCGTTTCCTGGGCCACGAGGCACGGACACAAACGATCCGGGCCTGGACAGGCCTCAGCGACGACAGGATCCGCAAGCTCTATCGAACGTACATGACACACGCGCGCCGCTATGTCCCGAGACATCGAGGCAAGTCACCAAACCAGATTGCGTACTTCGCGCGATCGCTCAGACTGCAACAGGAGACGGTGTGGCTGGCGAGCTTGTTGTCACTGCTGGGAGTAATCCCCGCGGAGCCCGCCGCGGACGGAAGTCACGCGATTCCTAGCGTCGCGCGTGGCGAGCTACTTTGTCACGCGTTCGAGACGTATCGCGCGATGGTGCCGTCCTCGCAGATTTCGTTCGAGCACGCGGTATTTCTCGCGACAACGCTGTCTCGCGGCGAGCAGCTGAGACTCGGTGGTTGCGCCGACTGCGGTAGCCTCATTGTCACGGAGCGCTTTCC
>DAITMW010000079.1:14628-24522 GCA_036834945.1 Steroidobacteraceae bacterium | reverse complement strand
CCCGGAGCTGTATCGTCCGCCGACCCGCATGGTCAATGCGGCGATCCACTACATCGCACCGGATGACAGCTACGACGTCGCCTTCGGCGGGACGAACCTGACGGACGACCGGTTCATCACCGCGGGTTCGCCCAACACGGGTGCGGGCGAGGTGGGTGGGTACTACAACGAGCCGCGCGAGTGGTATCTGCAGGTTACCGCCAGGTTCGGCGGAAAATAGTCGACGGAGCGTGCCTCGGAGCTCCTGGCTCCGAGGCACCCGGTCAGCGGTATCGGGCCCGGTACTGCAACGGACTGCGGTGGTATTCCACCCGGAAGCTGCGGGTGAAATTCGACAGGTCCTCGAACCCGACTGCCAGAGCAATGTCAGTCACGGACGCATTGCTTGCGGCAAGCTGGCTGGCAGCAGCCCGCAGACGCGTGCGTAGCAGGTGTTGGTGCGGAGTAAGCCCGGTCGTCGCACGAAACACGCGTAAGAAGTGAAACGGGCTCAGTCCCGCAAGAAGGGCGAGGTCGTGCAGAGCGCAGGGCTCGGCGAAGCGCTCTTCCATAAAGCGCGCGACGGCAGCGACGCGGCGCTCGTCGCGCTGGGAAATGGGCCTGGATCGGTGTTCATCGGTTTCGCGTATAGCGGCGGCGGCAAGCTCCAACCCGAGCTCTTCGATGGCCAGGCGGGTTGTCCCGGCGTCCGTTGCCAGGATGGCACGGGCGACCAATGGTGCCAGGCTACGCAGGGCAGGGAGGCTGTTGCAGCCGAAGGTCATTTTGCGAGCGCCGGCCGCGGAAGCGATCTCTTCGAAAAGCGATGGCTCGAAATGGAAGGAGATGCAGCGGTCGCCTTCGCCATGCTCGTGACCGCAGGTGAAGCAACCGCCCACACGGCCTAGCAGAACGGACCCTGGCGTCAGCAGTGCGCGTCCGAATTCATTGCCGTAGGTGAAGCTGCCGGACACCACGACGGCCAGGGACGCCCACTCATGCCGTTCCTCGAAGGGCTGATCGTGCGGCCCCGAGCTGCAGATGACGTCCTGTGCCATCCAATGGCGGCCTCGGGCGATTGGGCGTCCTGAGGCGGCGCCAGCACTCCCGCGCTCCGCTTTCAGCCGCAGGGCTTGCCGTACCGGGTCTGATGGATGCGTGGGTAGCAATTTTTGTCAAGTCGAGGGCGCGGTGCTCGTACCACCATAGCAGCATGAGCACGCCCGTTCACAGCGCTGGTTTCGTCGACACCCTGCTGGCTCCCGGCCCCCACCCGAGCCTCGGGCGGCACAGGGGAATACCGGGGCGGTCTCCGGGTCAACCGGATGAGACCGGCACCATGGAGGTGCATTTTGGGTGGGTGCTGCGGGTTCTGGCCGTGCGGGACAGCTGGATCAGGCCGCCGCGTGCTGCGTGGGGCTCGGCGCGGACCGGCCGGAAAAATGGGTCTTTTCCCGGATCACGGCCCGCTCCTTTCTGTGGCAAGCCCCTCGTCCTCGAGGACGACGGTCTCACCTGGCGCGTGGATACGGAGTTTCAACTCCACCGCACCGCCTGAAAGGTCAACGGCTCAGGCGGTTGCGGACGACGGCGAACAGGTGGCCGACCAGCAGGGCTGTCGTGCCGAAGAGTTGGAGAGTCAGGATTGCCATGAGAAAACTCCTTTGGTGAGTGAACGCCGCGCATTCTAGGGGGACCGCGTCCGCGTGGCGTCACGATGGCGATAGGTCGGATCTATCCAGTCAGGGGTATTGAAAGCGCGACCTGCGCCCATAGATAGGAGTTCACGGCTATTACAGATGTAGCCTGTCGTAGCACCCCCTGTAGTGATTCGTAGTATTAGCGTTCCCTCGCGCGCGTGTCCAGCGTCGGGTGCGTTCCGCCCCTCGCCGCGCTCTTGACAACGTCGCGCCAACACGCGCCTTACAAAAAACAAAACAACCTTTCATCTGAAAGCGTTTCCTGACACGCCCAGTACACGCTTTCGCGCAATTGTCACAATTAGATTCTAACTTCCACGCTTCGACTCGCATAACCAACCGACGAAGTTGAGGAGAATTGCATGGTAATGAAGTGCGCCCGGGCCGTGGCTTTGAGTCTTGCCTTGTGTGGAGGGGGAGTTGTTGCTCATGCTGGCGATGCTCGCGAGCATCACGTGCGGCACGTGCTCCTGATCAGCGTCGACGGACTGCACGCACTGGATCTTGCCAACTACGTTGCGAGCCACAAGGATTCCACGCTCGCCGCGCTGACCGCTCACGGTATCACCTACACGAACAACTCCACTTCGACGCCCTCGGACTCGTTCCCTGGGCTTGCGGCTCTGGTGACGGGAGGGTCTCCGACGACCACCGGATTGTGGTACGACGACACGTACAACCGCGCGCTGTCGCCCCCGGCCATGACGGACGCGTTGGGTAACCCGGGCGGCTCGTGCCCCGGCAAGATCGGCACCAACGTCGCCTGGGACGAAGCCGTCGATATCGACCTGACGCGGCTCGACGGTGGTGGCGGACTCAATCCCAACTTCCTGGTGCGCGATCCAAAAAACGGTTGCCGCACCCTGATGCCGCATCAATACCTGCGCGTCAACACGATCTTCGAAGTGGTGCGCGCGCATGGCGGAGTCACGGCCTGGACCGACAAACACCCTTCCTACGAGTGGACGAACGGCCCGAGCGGCAAGGGTGTGACCGATTTCTACGGTCCGGAAATCAACTCCATTCCGGTGGCACTGCCACAGGTGCCGGGTTGCGCGGTCGTCCCCTTTCCGGACGCGACACCCGATGACGGCTGGACGAACAGCTTCGACGACATCAAGTGTTATGACTCCATCCACGTCCAGGCGGTGCTCAACCAGATCGACGGCTACAACCACGATCGCACGAAGAGGATCGGCGTGCCGGCGCTGTTCGGCACCAACTTCCAGGCGGTGAGTGTCGGTCAGAAACTGGCCACCGACCCGGTCACCGGGGCGAGGGGTGGCTACGTGGATGCCAGCGGTACACCCGCTCCCGGCCTGAGCGGCGAGCTCGACTTCATAGACCAATCGCTCGCGAAGTTCGTCAGCGAGTTGCAGAAGGAGGGCCTGGCCGATTCCACTGCCATCATCATCAGCGCCAAGCACGGCCAGTCGCCGATCGATGGGAGCAAGCGCCAGGGCATTGGCGGCGGGCAGCCGGGCACCACCATCGGCAGCGCCGACGCTTTCGACATCTCGGATGACGGCTCACTGATCTGGCTCACCGACTCGAATCTGACCTCGTCGGTGGTCGCGAGCCTGAGCACTCCGCAGAATCAGCAGGCGCTCGGTATCCAGGAGATCTTTTCCGGGGCCGCGCTGCGCGACAAGTTCAACGACCCCACGATCGACCCGCGCACGCCGGATATCATTCTCAAGGTCAATACCGGGGTGATCTTCACCCATGGCTCGAAGCTCTCCGAGCATGGCGGCTTCAACGAGGACGACGTGCATACGGCACTGCTCGTCGCGTCGCCGGACATCAACGGTGCCGTGAGCACATCGATCGCCACCACGAACCAACAGGTCGCGGCCTCGGTCGTGGCGCTTCTGGGAATCGATGCACGGGAATTGCAGGCGGTGCGGAAGGAGGAGATTCAGCCGCTGCCGCTCCTGGGCTTGGCGAGCTCCGACTGAAGTCCGTCGGGTGCGCCGGGGTCCGCATGCCAGCGGGCCCCGGCGCGCGTTTCAGTAGACCTCGGGAACCAACATCTCGGCGGGCACCGCCTGCCGCGAGTAATGCTCGTGGCGCTCGCGCTGCGGCAGGACGACCTGTGTCTTGTGGACTTCGGCGTAGGGGAACTGTTTCAGCAGGTGATCGATACAGTTGAGCCGTGCGCGCTTCTTGTCCACCGCCTGCACCACCCACCAGCGCGCCTCGGGGATGTGGGAGCGCTGTAACATCACTTCCTTCGCCTTGGTGTAGTCCTCCCAGCGGCGGCGGGACTCCAGGTCCATGGGGCTCAGTTTCCACTGCTTGAGCGGATCGTTGATGCGGCCCAGGAACCGCAGGTGCTGCTCCTCATCGGTGATGGAGAACCAGTATTTCAGCAGCCGGATGCCGGAGCGAACCAACATGCGCTCGAATTCCGGTACGGAGCGATAGAACTCCTCGTATTCCTCGGGCGTGCAGAAGCCCATCACGTGCTCGACACCGGCCCTGTTGTACCAACTGCGATCGAACAGGACGATCTCGCCGGCGGCCGGCAGGTGCGGCACGTAACGTTGGAAGTACCATTGGGTGCGCTCGCGGTCATTGGGGGCCGGCAGGGCTACCACACGGCAGACGCGCGGGTTGAGTCGTTGGGTAATGCGCTTGATGGCGCCGCCTTTACCGGCGGCATCGCGTCCTTCGAAGATGATGACCACCTTTTCGCGTGTGGACACTACCCAGTCCTGCAGTTTCACCAACTCGGACTGCAGGCGGAAGAGCTGGGTGAAGTAGTGGGCCCGGTAACTCTTTTCCGCAGCCCCGTTACCCTTTTCCGGCACGTCCGGCAGGGGGTGGCGGTCCTCGATTTCCATTTCCAGCTCTTCGTCATAGCTATCCGCGAGGTCGCGGGTGATACGGCGGACGAGCTCTTCGTGATCCAAAGGAGGAAGGTCGTTCATGGGGTTACCCGTGCACTGATTCCGAACACCGATCGTCCATGGTCACTGTGTCAGATTTGTTTCGGTACCTATAAGTAACTGATTACAATAGACTAATGAGTCGAGATGAGGTCCTTGATAGGATACCCGGATGGCCACCCGCGCGACCCAGCTACGCATCCTGCAGACCGCCCTGGAGCTCTTCAACGAGCACGGCACAGGGGCCGTCTCCGCCACCCGCGTCGCGGAACGTTGCGGCATCAGCAAGGGCAACCTGCAATATCACTTCCGCAACAAGCGGGAGATCATTTTCGCGGTGTTCCAACAGGCCATCCAGGAAATGGATGCCGGTTGGTACCGCGATCATCTCGCGCCGACGCTCGAGCACATGGCGGCCATGTACGTGCGCCAGTTGCAGCTCATCCTGAAGTACCGCTTCTTCTATAGGGAGATGGCGGATCTGCTGCGTCAGGACCCGCAGCTGCGCAAGCGCTTCGCCGACAATAGGGAGCGCCGCATGCGTGACCTCGAGAAGTTCATGCTGGCGCTGCAGTCCCACGGGCTGATGCGGTTTCCGCCCGATCCGCGCCGCATGCGAGCCATCATCGACGTGACCTGGATCGTGAACGAGAACTGGCTGAACTACATGGACTACCACGATCGGGAGGTGACGGTCGAGGCCATGCTCGAAGGCTACTCCGAGATCCTGGAGGTCTTGCGGCCCTACCTGTGCGCGGATCTGCAACAGATTACCCAGGAGTCTTATCACACGATCGAGCGACTCGCCGCACAACGGCCCGTTGCCGAAGTCGACACCTCCGTATTAGGCCGTACAGCCTAAACCGGGTCTGTACAAGCCAACGTTCGTTCGAGGAGAGTACGGCTCGCTATGAGCACTCCCGTTGTTGCGCGCCCGAAACCATGTCTGGTCAACCTGAAATCCGGCCGTACCTATTTCTGGTGCAGCTGCGGCCGGTCGGCCAAACAGCCGTTTTGCGACGGCTCCCATAACGGAACCGACTTTCAGCCCCTGCAGTTCAAGGCCACCCCGGGGAACGAGGAAGCGCTCCTGTGTGGCTGCAAACATACACGCACGCCGCCTTTCTGCGATGGCGCCCACACGAACCTTCCGGGAGGCTCGCCGCTGGATGATGCGGCCAGCCCCGAGAACCAGCGCATTCCCCTGGTGACGGAGCGGAATGGTCCCCGGTCGTTGCTCAATGGTGAGTGTTATGTGATTTCCCCCCGGTTGGCGGAGATGACCACGCGCGGCCACCTGCGCTACTGCTACCTGGTGAATGCCGACCTGGGCTCCCGCTACCAGACCCAGGTTCTGCTCGAGGTGAGTGACGGCCCGTCTCCGGTAATGAGCCTGGGCGATCGCGACGTGATTCTTTTCATCGGAGCCGGTAAGGGCACCGTGACGATCTCCGGCAAATCCTTCGACGTGCAGACGACCGATGGGGTCTACATCCGGCCGTCTGAGGCGATACAACTGGTTGCCGCTCCCGGCGAGATGTTGCGGGTATTCGTCCTGGCCTGTCCGCTCGGCGAGATCGAATGGCCGCAGCAGATGCCGGACAACTTCGACTCACAACATACACAGCGCGTCGTCTCGGTTGACCGTGAGCAACGCACCGAGATGGGTCCGAGGTACTTTCAGATTCTCGTCGACAAGCGCATCGGCTCGCGAGTCATCACGCAGTTCATCGGTCACATCCCGCCTTCGAAGGCGGCACCGCACCGGCATCTCTACGAGGAGGCGATCATCATCCTCTCCGGCGAGGGCTGCATGTGGACCGAGGACCGCAAGGCCGCGGTGGCGGCCGGCGATGTGATCTTCTTGCCGCGCAAACAGCTGCATTCCCTCGAGGCCACCTCCGCCGACGGCATGGATGTCGTCGGCGTGATCTGCCCCGGGGACAATCCCAGCATCAACTACTACGACTAATAACGCGTTCCGTGCACCGGGCGCGGCAGCGCCCGTGTGTACCGGACACGACAACTTCGCTTATAGGGGATCTGACCGTGTCAACAGTATCGAAGACCGTGTCGCGCATCATCTCGGCCTCCGTGCTGGGATCGCTTGCTGGTATCGTTTCGCTGACGGCCATGCCAGGGCTCGCGAGCGCCGCGGACGAAGCGGCCTCGGCTGACAGTGGCGGCGGACTTGCGGAAGTTACCGTCACCGCCAACAAGTTGAATGCCTCGAAAGTTCTGGACGCACCCATCTCGATCCAGGCTCTCTCGGGCGACGCCCTGCAAACTCAGGGCGCCTCGGGCATCATGGACGTGGCCGGCCTCATCCCGGGGTTGTCCATTCAGGACCTGGGGCCGGGCGACAAGAAATACGTCATTCGCGGCATCAACTCCAGCGGTGCCTCGACGACCGGGGTCTACTACGGTGAAGCGGTGGTCAGCGGTTCCAACGCGGATGATGGCGGCGGCTTCCAGCCCGATATCCGGATGTACGATCTGCAGGATGTCGAAGTTCTACGAGGACCGCAGGGTACCTTGTACGGCGCGAGCTCCATGAGCGGCACCATTCGCTTCATTCCAAAGCTGCCCAATCTGACCAACGTGGAGGGTTATGCCACGATGGAGGGATCCGATACGGCGCACGCGCCGCACGAGAACTACAAGTTCAACGGTGCCGTGAACCTGCCGCTGATCGACGGGCAGCTGGCCGTGCGCCTGGTCGGGTGGAAGCAGTTCGATTCCGGCTACATCGACCAGATTCGCGTCGGTGCGGGTGTAGGCGGCGTCCCCAGCGGTCAGCCGACCAGGCCGCTCGGCCTCATGCGGGGCGTGAACGACGATGACGTTGGCGGTGGCCGCCTGGCCGTCCGCTACCAGCCGTTGGATAGCCTGACGATCGACGCCAACTATACACAACAGATCGAGACCTCCGGCGGTTCTTCGCGTTACACGCCGGCAGGTATAACCGCCTTCAATGGCGGCCCCATCGCGCCGGTACAAGGATGCGACCTGTGCAATACGGACGTGACCCAGAGCGCCTGGCGCGACGACATCAAGGTGTTCGGCGCCACGGTCAAATACGATACGGGTTTCGGAACCATTACCGGCACCACGAACCAGTTCAACCGGCGCACCAACTTCAACTTCGACTCGACGCCCGTGCTGGTGTCCTTCGACGTCGACATCCCGGCTCTTACGGCCGAGCCGCGCGAGCGGCAGGTCAATTCGAGCGAGATCCGCTACGCGAGCGCTTTCGACGGCCCGGTGAATTTCGTGGCCGGTGTCTACCGTGAGCACGAACACCAGAAGTTGGACGTGAACGTCATAGCCACCAACGGTGATGGGTTGCCGATCGGGTCATTCTGCGACAACAACAGTTGCGATGCCCTGACGTTCCCCGGTACGGGCACAACCTTCTTCGGCCGTACGGATGAGCGCTGGACCACCTCTTATGCCGGATTCGGCGAGGTGACATGGAAGGCGACCGAGCGCCTGACCGCGGTCGCCGGCATCCGTTACTTCACCGAATCGTTGCAAGGTGTGCAGACTCAGACCCACCCGTTCGGCGGGTTCCCGGAAACCGACTCGAACCTCGTGCCCGTGCCCGATCCGAACGAGTCGTTCAGCAAGTTCACCTGGAAAGGCAACATCAGCTACAGGTTCAGTGACGAGCTGCTGGCCTATAGCACCGTGTCCACAGGTTTCCGCAGCGGCGGCCTGAACGCGGTGACCTTGCCCTTCGAGCCAATTCCGCCCGCGTACAAGCCCGACTCGCTGATCAACTTCGAGGTCGGCGCGAAGGGCCGCGTGAGCGGCCTGTTCGACTACCAGGCCGATGTCTATTTCATCCGCTGGAGCAATATGCAGGTGCAACAGACGACCTCCGACGGTGCGTTCGTGTACCTGGGCAACGCTGGTGAAGCGAAGGTCAAGGGCGTCGAGCTGGAGCTCAGCGCTCACCCGATAGAATATCTGACGGCGAATCTGACGGGCTCCTGGCAGGAGGCCTATCTGGCCCTCGGTGCCGATCAGATTTTCGTCTCCCCCGGTGTCACCCAATACGAACTCAATCCGACTCTCGGACGGACGGGAGATGCCATTCCAAACGTGCCACGCACCCAGGCCAGCCTGAGTTTGAACTATACCCGGCCGATTCAGAATGGTTGGGAGGCCATGGCCGCCACGGATATCACCTATCGTGGAGCAACAAATGCCTACTTCGCCTCCAATGCGTTCAATGTTCCGCTCGCTTCCTACACGACGGTGGCGCTGCGAGTGGGCTTGATCAAGGATCAGTGGAGCTTTACCGCTTTCGCGCGCAATCTTACCGACAAGCGAGCGCAGGTCTCCGCGATCAATTCCTCGCAGGACCCCCACGCCTTGCTAACCATTCAGCCGCGCACGATCGGCCTGACAGTGACAAGAAAGTTCTAAACGGACTTTCCGGGGGCGCCCGGATGGTTCACAGTCGGCGTGAGTATCGCTTTGCGAGGCACGCCGATGAGACTCTTCCCGGCCCGGATCGGTTCGCTGTGCGCCTGTGCCGCCGTTCTGGCGGGCGCAACGGCGCGTGTGGATGGCGCAAATCAGCAGCCCTCACTCGACCAGATCTACGCGACGCTCGCCACGAAGCGCTTCGTCGATCTGACGCACGCCTTCGGGCCGTCGACGCCCCATTGGAAGGGTTTCGGCGAGATGAAGGTCCGAACGCTTTACACGATCGACAAGGCGGGATTCAAAGTCGATGAGTTCTGCCACGTGGGGCAGTGGGGTACCCACGTCGATCCTCCAGCGCATTTCCACCAAGGTCTGAAGACCGTGGATCAGATCGATCTGAAGGACATGCTGCTGCCCCTGGTCGTGATCGATGTGCACCAGAAGGTGGCACGGAATCCGGATTACGTCCTGAGTCTCGATGACGTGAGGGCCTGGGAGAGCCGCCACGGCCGCATTCCCGCGCACGCCTTCGTCGCCATGCGCACGGACTGGTCGAAGAAGTGGCCCGACGACGGCGCCATGCAGAACCGGGACAATGCGGGTACCGCGCACTATCCGGGCTGGAGCCTGCCCGTGCTGAGGCTTCTTTACGAAGAGCGCAAGATTGCCGCTTCCGGGCATGAGACCACCGACACCGATCCGGGGCTCGCCACCAGCAAGGACGATTACTCGCTCGAGTCCTACGTGTTGGGAACCAATCACTACCAGATCGAGATGCTGGCCAATCTCGACCAGGTGCCGGAGGCGGGAGCGCTCGTGATGGTCAGTTTCGCCAAGCCGGAGCAGGGCTCCGGCTTCCCCGCCCGGGTGGTGGCGATCGTGCCGTA
>DAITMW010000079.1:0-14528 GCA_036834945.1 Steroidobacteraceae bacterium | reverse complement strand
CCTTTGATGCAGATGACCTGCTTGAGTGTATGCACAATCTCCACGAGGTCCTTCTGCGCGTCCATGACAGCATCGATGTCCTTGTAGGCTGCCGGAGTCTCGTCGATGACTGCTTCGTCCTTGCGGCACTCGACTCCCGCGGTCGCCGCCTCGTGCTCCGCGACGGTAAATAGCTTTCGGGCTGCCGTTCGAGACATGCGCCTTCCGGCTCCGTGGCTGCAGCTCTCAAAGCTCTCAGGGTTACCCAGTCCCCGCACGATGTGAGAACGGGCTCCCATACTCCCCGGGATGATCCCGAGCTCACCTCGCCCTGCGCGTACCGCTCCCTTTCGGGTGACCAGCACTTCCTCTCCGAAGTGCTGCTCGCGCGCCGTGTAGTTGTGGTGACAGTTCACAGCAACGCCACCCAATTGGAACGGGCGAATTTCCTCATGCAACACTCTCAATATCGCTTCCATCATGACCCGGCGATTTTCGGCGGCATAATCCTGTGCCCACTGCATTGCCTCGACGTAGTCGTCGAAGTGCTCGGTTCCCTCCACCAGGTAGGCAAGATCACGATCGGGCAGGTTGATGAAGTGGCGCTTCATGTCCTGACGCGCCAGCTCGATGTATGTCTGACCGATGAGGTTCCCGATACCGCGCGAACCGGAGTGGAGCATTACCCAGACGGTCTGCTCGGTGTCCAGGCAGATCTCGATAAAGTGATTTCCGCCACCCAGAGTGCCCAACTGGGACTGTGCGTCCTTTGCCTTCAGACGGGGCGTTTTGTCCTCAATTGTTTTGAGACGGCCAGCGAGTCCCCTCCACCGAGTAACCACGGAGTTCGGCACATTCGCCCACGCGCCCTTGTTGCTGCGCCCCCTAATGGTGACAAAGCCGTGCGGAACCGCGCGTTCGATTTCCGAGCGAATCGCGCCGAGTGACTCAGGCAAATCTGACGCACTCAGGCTCGTTTGCACTGCCATCATCCCGCAGTTGTGAACGAACACTCCCGCTGCAAGGGCAAAATTGTGGTGCTTCTCAACCTGCAGGCAATATACGTCCTCTCGCCTCGAGAGCTGCTGCACGTCGATTACCTTGTGGTTGTAGCTATGCGCACGGCGCTCGTGCCAGCGCAGTGCTGCCGGATTTACAGCTTCGTGTCCGCAATCACTGCAGGGACGGGGCGATTTGTTGAATCGCTCGAGGTATGGAGCCCCCCGCCTGCCGACGTGATCTGGCGGAATTTGGCCGTGCAAAGCCTCCCAGACCAGCACATGGGTCTGCCGGACACCCCCTCCGCACGACACGCTTTCGTAGCCATCTCTGCTTTGCCAGCGTCGATACAAGGGCATGAGGCTCTCGTTGAATCCCAGGCAGTCTGCTCTTCTGTATGAGCCATCCGACATCATGAATTCGTGATCCGGCGTGCAGATGATCTCCTCGCCTCCGGATACCACTACGCGCATCAGTTCCGCATTACTGCGGGTCTTTCGACATACCGCCCGCCCTGGCGCGACGTGCAAATCACAATCGATCGAGTAAACCCAAAAGGGCTCTGTGGCAGACACCAGGTCCTCGAGGGCTCGCTGCGTGCCGTCGAGAAGAGGGATACGCGTCTCCCCCACGAAACATCCGATATCGACCCCGACTGCCGCCGGAATTATCGCGCCTTTGGTGGCAAGTACCGATCCCACGGTAGCTCCGATTCCGAGATGTACATCGGGCATCGCGGCAACGTGCTTGAAGAGGAAAGGCATACGCGCCGTGTTGGCGAGCTGCTTCTTCGCCTCGTCCTCGACTGGGACCCCGCGCGTCCACATTTTCACGTCGCGGCCGCCTTCAACGCTCATCGTCTCGTACGTGTTCATTTCTGGACTGCCTGAGATGCAATGTTCCATTTCGGGACAAAAGGCAAAGGCTGCCGCCGTTTCGCGATGGCGTGCGATGCCTGGTGATTGGTAAGTTTGCGCGAGCGGACGCCGAGTGACCGCCCTGGATCTCGCGCTAGCGAACGCTCGCTTTAGGTTAACATCCACTCCAAAGCCCACAACAATCGCCGGGAGAGCAAGCCGGCTGGCTCAAGGAACAGTGATGCGAATATTGCACCCGAATAGGGCGCGGCTCAACGGCGCCCTGGTCTTGGCCGTTGCCTTTGTTGCTGCGTGCAGCTCCAAGAAAGAAGCGCCGCCGGCACCTCCGCCCGTCGCGGTGAAGGTCATCACCCTGACACCTCAGAGTGTGAGTTTGACCACCGATCTGCCTGGACGCACCGTGCCCTACAAGGTCGCCGAGATCCGCCCGCAGGTCAGTGGTGTGATCCAGAAGCGGATGTTCATCGAAGGCAGCGACGTCAAGGAAGGGCAGCAGCTCTACCAGATCGATCCGGCGCTCTACCAGGCCGCGTATGACAGCGCGGCGGCCACTGCCGAATCCTCCCGGCAGACGGTTGAACGTTACAAGCCGCTGACCGAAGTCAACGCGGTCAGCAAGCTGGATTTCGACAATGCCGTGGCCGCGGCGGCTCAGAACAAAGCCGCGGCGGATACTGCTCGCATCAACCTGGTCTATACCCGGTTGCTGTCGCCCATCTCCGGGCGCATCGGTCGCTCGGCCGTGACCGAGGGTGCGCTCGTGACGGCTAACCAGGCGACGTCGCTCGCCACCGTGCAACAACTCGATCCGATCTACGTTGATGTCACCCAACCGAGCGCGGTGTTGCTGCGGCTCAAGCGCGAGCTTGCGGCGGGGGAGCTCGTGCAGACGGGCGGGAACGAGGCGGAAGTGCATCTGATGCTCGAGGACGGAAGTCACTACAAGGTGCCGGGCAAGCTGCAGTTCGCGGAAGTTCAGGTCGATCAGACCACCGGCTCCGTCACTCTGCGTGCCTTGTTCCCAAACCCGGACAAGTTGCTGTTGCCCGGTATGTTCGTGCGGGAGCAGATCGAGGAGGGCCGGCGGACCGATGCTTTGCTCGTGCCGCAGGTGGCCGTGACCCACAATCAGCGTGGCGATCCGACGGCTCTGGTGGTGAACGGAGAGAACAAAGTCGAGTTGCGCTCGCTCGTCACCGAGCGCGCCATCGGCGACAAATGGCTCGTGACCGACGGTCTGAAAGCCGGCGATCGTGTCATTGTCGAAGGTCTGCAGTTCGCCAAGCCGGGGGCTACTGTGAAGCCCGAGGAGCAACCCGCGGCTCCAGCGGTGGCTGCCGACACTCCGTCCAGACCGGCGACCTAGAGACCAGGCGCCGTGGTTAACTTCTTCATCGACAGGCCCATCTTTGCCTGGGTGATCGCGATAGTGATCATGCTCGCGGGCGGGCTCGCGATCGTGACACTGCCCGTGGCGCAATATCCGAGTATCGCGCCCCCCGCGATTTCGATCAGCGTCGTCTATCCCGGCGCCTCGGCGGAGACCGTGCAGAACACGGTCACCCAGGTGATCGAGCAGCAGATGAGCGGTCTCGATCACCTGTTGTACTTCGGCTCGGAAAGCGACAAAGACGGGAGCATGACCATTACCCTGTATTTCGAGCAGGGTACCAATCCCGACATCTCGCAGGTCCAGGTCCAGAACAAGTTGCAACTGGCGGTACCGTTGCTGCCGACGACGGTCCAGCTCCAGGGACTGCGCGTCGCGAAGGCGACCCGGAACTTCCTCGTCATTGTCGGGTTCGTGTCCACCGATGGCACCATGTCGGGGCCGGACATCGGCGATTACGTCGCGTCGCACGTACAGGACGCGATAAGCCGTACCCGTGGTGTCGGTGACTACCAGCTCTTCGGGTCCCAATATGCGATGCGCATTTGGCTCGATCCCGCCAAGCTCACCAACTTCGGGCTCACTCCAGAGGATGTCGCGGCTGCGTTGCAGGCGCAGAACGTGCAGGTGGCGGCGGGTGAGATCGGCGGTCTGCCGTCGGTAAGGGGGCAGCGCCTCAACGCAACCATCATCGGGCCGCAGTGGTTGCAGAAGCCGGAGCAGTTCGAGCGCATTCTCCTGCGGGTCAACACCAACGGTTCCCGGGTGCTGTTGCGGGACGTGGCCCGGGTCGAGCTCGGCGCCGAAAATTACTCCGTCAGTACCAAGTACAACGGCCTGCCAGCCTCCGGTCTCGCCATCAAGCTCGCGCCCGGCGCCAACGCGCTGGATACCCAGAAGGCGATCGGCCAGACCCTGGACCAGCTCGCGCCTTTCTTCCCGCCCGGGCTGAAGTACGTCTATCCGTTCGACACCACGCCTTTCGTGCGCATTTCCATCGAGGAAGTGCTGAAGACGCTGTTCGAAGCGATCGTGCTGGTATTCATTGTGATGTACGTGTTCCTGCAGAACTTCCGCGCGACGCTGATTCCCACGATCGCCGTGCCGGTGGTGCTGCTGGGAACCTTCGGCATACTGGCCGTCGCCGGCTTTTCGATCAACACCCTGACCATGTTCGGCATGGTGCTCGCGATCGGACTGTTGGTCGATGATGCGATTGTCGTCGTCGAGAATGTCGAGCGCGTCATGGAGGAAGAGCACTTGTCGCCGCGGGATGCGGCGCGCAAATCGATGTCGCAGATCACCGGCGCCCTGGTGGGTATCGCGCTGGTGCTGGCGGCGGTCTTTCTCCCGATGGCGTTCTTCAGCGGCTCGACCGGTGTCATCTATCGCCAGTTCTCCATCACGATCGTCTCGGCCATGGCGCTGTCGGTCATGGTCGCACTCATTCTGACACCGGCGTTGTGCGCAACCCTGCTCAAGTCGCCGCAAGGTACAGAGCTGAAACATCACGGTGGCTTCTTCGGCTGGTTCAACCGCAATTTCGAGCGGATGAATCACTCGTACTCGAACAGTGTCGCGCACATTTCACGCCGCACCGGTCGCTATTTCCTGGTGTACCTCGTGATTACGATTGCGATGGCCGTGCTGTTCATCAGGATCCCCAAGTCGTTCCTGCCGGACGAGGACCAGGGTGTGTTGTTCGCCCAGGTGACCACCCCACCGGGGACGCCGGTGGAGCTCACCGAAAAAATGCTCGACCGGGTGCGGGCGCAGTTTCTCTCGGAAAGTGGGGTCAAATCGGTCTTCACGGTCAGCGGCTTCAGCTTCGGTGGTCACGGGCAAAGCGCGGGCCTCGCCTTTGTCAGCTTGAAGGGGTGGGGCGCCGAGCGCGGCAAAGGCAACAATACCGCGAGCGCCATCGTCGGCCGCGCCAACAAGGTGTTCTCGCAGATCCGCGGCGCGCAGGTCGTCTCCTATGCACCCCCAGCGGTTTTCGAGCTCGGCAACGCGACCGGGTTCGATTTCGAGCTCATCGACCGGGCCAACGTGGGACACGAGACCATGATGAAGGCCCGGGGACAGCTGCTCGAAATGGCCTCCAAGGACCCCGCCATCGGACTGTTGCGACCCAATGGCCTCGATGACGAGCCGCAATACCAGCTGGATATCGATTGGGAGAAGGCGAGCGCGCTCGGACTGTCCATCTCGTCCATCAGCAACTCGTTGCAGGCCGGCTGGGGCTCGTCCTACATCAACCAGTTTCTCGACCGCGGTCGTGTCAAGAAGGTGTTCATCCAGGGCGACGCCGATTCACGCATGCTGCCGCAGGATCTCGATCGCTGGTATGTCCGCAACGCGAGCGGCCAGATGACTCCCTTTTCGGCCTTCTCCAGCGCGCACTGGACGTACGGCTCGCCAAAACTCGAGCGCTACAATGGCTCGTCCTCACTGGAGTTCCTGGGCGCACCCGCTCCGGGCAAGAGTAGCGGCGATGCGCTGACCGCCATGGAAAAGCTCGCCGCGAAGTTGCCCAAAGGGGTGGGTTATGACTGGACGGGTCTGTCGTATGAAGAGCGTTTGTCCGGCTCGCAGGCGCCGGCGCTCTACGCCATCTCACTCACCATCGTGTTCCTGTGCCTCGCGGCGCTCTATGAGAGTTGGTCGATTCCGGTGGCGGTGATGTTGGTCGTGCCGCTCGGTATCATCGGCACAGTGCTCGCCACGTTGCTGCGTGGCTTGAGCAACGATGTGTTCTTCCAGGTCGGGCTGTTGACGACGGTGGGACTAGCCGCGAAGAACGCCATCCTGATCGTCGAGTTCGCGAAGGAAAACCACGATCGCGGCATGGAGCTCATCGAAGCCACCGTCACGGCGGCGCGCCAACGTCTGCGGCCCATCTTGATGACATCGCTTGCCTTCATCTTTGGCGTGTTGCCGCTGGCGATAGCGACTGGCGCCGGGGCGGGCGGCCGAACGGCAATCGGAACGGGGGTGATCGGCGGCATGCTGACGGCTACCGTGTTGGCTGTCTTCCTGGTGCCGGTGTTCTTCGTCAGGATCCGCAGGATGTTTCCCGGCGCGGCGGAGCCCGCCGGGCCGCGCCCCAGCGGGGAGGCACCAAAATGAAACGGTGCCTGCACATCAAAGGCCTCGTGACTCTGGCCTTCGCGGTCGGAGTGACTGCCTGCACCATGGAGCCGCGCTACTCACGGCCCGCGCCTCCGGTGCCTGTCGCATGGAATGGCAATGGCGTAGGTACGGAAGGTGCTGCCTCGGTAGCCGACATAGGCTGGCGACAGTTCTTTCCCGACCCCACTTTGCAACGGCTCATCAAGCTCGCACTCGAAAACAACCGCGACCTGCGGGTGGCCGTGCTGAACGTCCAGGCGGCGCAGGCGCAGTACCGGATCCAGCGCGCGGACCTGTTTCCGACGATCGCCGCCACTGCGTTGGAGCAGGTTGAGAAATATCCCTCGGGTGTCCTGGCGACGGGCGGGGGAGGTGCGGCGGCCGCATCGGCCGGGGGCGGAGCTGCCGCCGTACCGGGCGGATCGACCTTCCGCTTCTTCGAGGCGGGCGTTGGTTTTACAGCCTACGAGCTCGACCTCTTCGGCAAGATCCGCAGTCTCAATCATGCCGCCCTGGAGCGGTACTTCTCGACCGACGAGACCCGTCGGAGTGCGCAACTCACCCTGGTCGCCGAGGTTGCCAACGCTTACCTGGCGGTACTGGCGGATGAGACGATCCTGAAGGTGACGCGTGAGACCCTCGACAGCCAGACCGAATCCTACAAACTGATCAAGCGCAGTCTCGACGCGGGCACCACGACGGCGCTCGCCTTGCGACAGGCGGCGACAACGGTCGATACCGCTCGCGCCAACCTGGCGCAATACACCCGTGAAGCCGCGCAGGATCGTAATGCACTGATGCTTCTGATTGGCGTACCGATACCGGAGGACATCCAGTTCAGCGTCAACCTCGACGCGGAACCCCTGTCTGCCGATCTGCCGGTCGGTTTGCCGTCGGAAGTGTTACAGCGGCGGCCAGATGTTCTGGCGGCCGAGCGCCAGTTGATTGCCGCCAACGCCGATATCGGTGCCGCGCGTGCCGCGTTCTTTCCCAGCATCACGTTGACAGGAAATTTCGGGACAGCGAGCAATGAGCTCTCGGGCCTGTTCAAGTCCGGCTCGACAGCCTGGTCGTTCTCTCCGCAGATATCGGTGCCGATTTTCGCAGGCGGCGCCAACGTCGCCAATCTCGACCTCAGCAAGGTGGAGAAGAACGTCAACATCGCGCAGTATGAAAAGACGTTACAGAGCGCTTTCCGTGAGGTCGATGATGCGTTGGCTGCGCGCGCGACGCTCGATGAGCAGCTGGCGGCCCAGCGGGCCCTGCTGGAAGACACATCCGAGTCGTACCACCTGGCGGAAGCGCGGTTCCGAAGTGGCGTCGACAGTTTTCTTCCTGTGCTGGATGCCCAGCGCTCACTGTACACGGCCCAGCAGGCTCTCGTCGGTCTGGAACTGCTGCGACTGCAGAATATGGCCACTTTGTATAAGGCACTGGGCGGGGGGCTGAAAGAAGATTCCGGTGCGCACTGAATCTTGCGTTAGAGTGAAGTGTGTCCGCTAAACGGCTCGAGACCGGTTGCGGACACTGGAGGGGGCTGACGAAATGGTGGAGTTGACGTTTGAGGAAAAAGGGAGGGCCACCCCTCCCTCTGTACCTCCCATGGGCCGGGGGATCGCGGCGGTACGCGAGCTGGGCCTGCGCATTATCAGCGCGGCATTGCAAATCCTGGCGACCGTTGCGGTGGTTCAGGCACTGGCGCCGGCGGTCGCCGGAATCTACTTCAGAGGCGCCATCATCTGTTACGGACTGGCTGCCCTGTTACGAGGCAAGTACGACCTCTTCGTCGCCCAGCACTTCGTCGATCCCCAGAAATCCGATCTTGGAGAGCATGCCCGCGCCGTGGTGCGCGGGTTGGGCATCCGGGTCCTGATCCGCTCCGCCATCGCTTGCGCGCTGCTGTTGGTCTTCACGACGGATCTGGACGTCATGGACGTGTACCTGCGTCCTTATCTGCAGACTTATCTGCCGTTCGTCCTCGCCGTTCCGTTTGCGACTCTTGCCCTGTTCCTCGCCAGTACGCTGCGCGCTGTGAATCACACAGTCGGCAGCGTCATCGTCTCGAGCTATAGCATCAATGTGATGATCATCGTGGCCGCGGGTCTCACTGCCAACGTCCTGCCGGATGCGCCGCTGTTCGTCGTCTCCTGGGGATTTTTCATCGGCTGCGTGCTCGCCGCGGGTATGGGTGTGCTCCTGACTCGCCACGTGTTTGGCGTCCCGAGACACCCGTCGTATATGGCGCTCGATGAGGCAGAGTGGCGCGAAATCTATACGTCGACTGGTCGCCACGGCGTGACGGGAGTGGCGCTCGGTGCTCTTCAATGGGGACCCGCATGTGTGCTTGCGGTGTTTGGCACGGCAGTTGAGATCGCGGAGTATGCGGTGGGTATCCGCACAGCCCAGATCATCGATTTCCTCATTCCTGCCGTGATTTTCGTCCCCCACAGCGCGCGTATCCAGTCGCGCCTGTGCCAGGCGATGCACAGTGCCCGCGGCAAGCTCACAGTTGACCTGTCTGTCTCGCTCGCCACGTCGACGACCTGCGTGGTCGCGGTCGGGGTCCTGACTCCATTGCTATTCGTCGGTTGGTATGGACCGGCCTACAGCGGACTGACGGTCCTGTTCATTCTATTGTTCCTGATGCAATGGGTCGCCGGCGTTGCCCGGCCCGCTGTCCGGCAGCTCGCGGCTCATTGGGACGCAAGGCTCATCCGCCGCATCATGTTTGTCAGCATGACGGGCGCGATTGCCGTCAGCCTCGCCGGGGTCAATCACTTCGGTCCGCTCGCCGCGGCGGTCGGCGGCCTCGTGGGCGCGCTGCTCTTCAACGGGCAGGCGCTCGAGGCCGCATTCAAGCAGGTCGGCCCAGGCCGCGGGGCCGCGGCCTAGAATCGAAACCCGGCCCTGACCGGGATGAAGTCGGACTTCGCGTCGTTCGGGTTCAGGCGCATGTAACGCGCCTCGATGAAGAACGACGTCCGCGGGGCCAACGCGAACTCGAAGCCGAGGCCTGCATTCTTGGCGAAAGTCCAGTCGCTCGTGTTACGCGCGACGATGCCGTTCACGCCGACATATCCCGGACCACAGCCCCACCAGTCGCAAAAGTACCCCTTGTAGAAATTTGTCTGGCGGAAGGTCTGCTGTATCTTGTACCAGCCACCGCCTGCCAGAAGGTACATCCGCACATACGGTGAAAGAGGCAGGTCGAGCTGCAGGTCGACATCCCCGCCCCACATTTTCTGCGTGCCGTTGTCGACGCGGGTCCCGTATGTCATGGCCGCCTGGTCGAGTAAGGGCGGGCGATCGTCGAACTCGTTGTAGGTACCGTCGATCCGGATACCCAGTGGCAGATGCCGCGTGGGGTACCACGTAAGGCCCAGGCCGGCATTCCAGCCGTTATCGAGCAAGGTGTTATTCGATCGCTGCGTAATCGTACCACCGCCGTCGATGTGGAATACGAACGGGTGATATTGGAACCCTGTGAATCTCGCCGGGTAGGAACTCTCGTAGCGGGTCCACTGTGGTTTCGGAGACGCTGGCGGCGGTGCCGAGCTCTGCGGCTGCGGGGGAGGCGTGTACTGATACTTATATTGCGGAGGCGGCGGGCTCGGCGGTGGCGGTGTGTACTGGTACTGTTGCGACGGCAGTCGCGGCAGCGGTGGCGTTGCCGGTTGAGCCTGTTGTGCGGGTGGCGGCGGCGGCGCGTTTTGCGCGGGCGCCGCGGGAGGGCTGGGTGCTGGCGGCGCCGGCGCGCTCTGCTGTGGTGCCGGTACAGTTTGCTCTGGGGTGGGGCTTTGTGCCGCGGCGGTCGTCGCGACTACGAGCAGACATAGCGCAACTGACGTCCGAACATCCATCTTCATGACCTTCCCTCCGGTGCGTGGAAGGGGTTGAGGCATTCCTGGGAAGCAATGCCTGTACCCACGAGGGCTGAAACAACTTGCAACACGCCGGCGCAACACGGGCGTTCCCCGGTGGCGCGCCTTTCACACATCGTGTGGCAACCCGATTGAAACGAGCCTGTCGCAGCAGGGTTGACTGGAAAAGAGTCATCTTTCCATCGAGACGTTCCGCGCGGCCGTCGAAACCAACATGGGGTACCTGGGCCGCATGCTCCGGACCGCTGCGCTCGCGGCAGCGGCGCAGCCTCGACCTGGCTTTCGTGCGCCAGCATCAGCGGGGCAGGGCAGCGGGGACGAGCAGGGCCACCGGGCATGCAAGCGTGAACCCGGTCACAAGTCTCTCACTCCGATTTCATCTGGAAGCGTTCCATGCCGAGACCATTGGCCAATACCGTGCTGCAAAACTCAGGTTTTCGCGGCACCGGCAGCTAATGTAAGGCTTCAGCGGCGTGCGACCCCAAGGCGCGGAGAGCGATTGATGTCTTTCTGGACGAGCAAGAACACAAGAACCCAGGAGCTGGAACAGCTCCGAGAAGAACTCACGGCGCTTCGCGAGCGAGCGGAGCTGCTGGATACCTCCTGCGGCGTCGGTCTCTGGCAGGCCGTTCTCCACAATGCCGATGCTTTCGATCCGAAGAGTGTCTGGACGTGGTCGCCGGAGTTCCGGCGCCTGCTCGGCTATTCGAGCGAGGCGGATTTTCCGAACGTGTGCCAGTCGTGGTCGGACAAGCTGCACCCCGAGGACGTCGCGCCGACCCTGGCCGCCTTCAGTGCTCATTTGAGAGACAAAACAGGCGCCACGCGTTATGACGTGACGTATCGCCTCATGACGAAGTTGGGTGGCTACCGGTGGTTCCGGGCTACTGGTGGGTGCCGGCATTCCGCCGACGGTCGCACCATACGTGCGTGCGGCTCGCTGTCCGACGTTCACGAGCAGAAGAGCATGAGCATGAATTCGGCTCAAAGCGCTGCTGAAGACAAGGTTACGACCGCCGCCCTCGGCGCGGGCTTGAGGGCACTCGCCAACGGCGACCTCAGCTTCCGCATCAACGAGAAGTTTCCGGTGAAGTACGAGGCACTCAAGGCGAGTTTCAATGAGTCGACCGAGAGCCTTGCGCGCGCCCTGCGTGGCTTCAAGGAAGCGGCGTTCGAGGTGAGCCGTGGCGCAGGCGAGATCGAGGAAGGCAACCAGAATCTCAGCCAGCGCACCGAGCAACAGGCGTCGAGTCTCGAGGAGACGGCCTCGTCGATGGACCAGATGACCGGCACAGTGCGTCAGAACGCCGGCAATGCCGACCAGGCCAATCAACTCGCGCTCGCCGCGCGCAACCAGGCCGACGCCGGCGTTGCCGTGGTCGCGACCGCGATCAAGGCCATGAGCGAGATCAATGATTCGTCGAAGAAGATCGGCGACATCATCGGAGTCGTCGAGGAGATCGCGTTTCAGACCAACCTGTTGGCGCTCAACGCGGCGGTCGAGGCCGCCCGGGCCGGCGACCAGGGGCGCGGTTTCGCGGTGGTGGCAGGCGAGGTGCGCAGTCTCGCGGGCCGCAGCGCCGTTGCTGCCAAGGAGATCAAGGGGCTCATCCGCGACAGCATGCAGAAGGTCGAGGAAGGCGCCTCGTTGGTTTCCGAGTCGGGTCAGACACTCGAGCGCATCGTCACTTCCGTCAAGAAGGTGGGCGACATCATTGCCGAGCTGGCCGCCGGCAGCCAGGAGCAGTTGTCGGGTATCGAGCAGGTGAATCGTGCCGTGGCGCAGCTCGACCAGATGACCCAACAGAACGCCGCGCTCGTCGAGCAGGCATCCGCGGCGAGCAAGTCCATGGCGAGCCGCTCCCAGGCAATGTCCGCGATGATCGATCGCTACCAGTTGGGTGGACAGGACGCGCAAGACCTGCGCGCCGTGCCGAGCACGACGCGCCGCGTCGCCTGAGATCCCCTCCCGGTGTTGGCATGTCTTCGGCATGCCACACCCGGTCGCTATGTTGGTCCGGACATCCCGTACCAACTTGCATGGCAGTCCTGAATAATATTCGGACACGATGTTTGTTGCACGGATATGTTATCCGTGTAAGCATCGCGTTCGAGTTTCTTCCCGATTGCGCACAAGATGAACAACGACGGGGATGCGCAGCGTGTCAGCACGCTCTGTGCGGTCTGTGAAGTTCACTCACATGTCGTCGCGGCGTTGCATCCAGCGCTAGCCGACTGGGGGTTGGCGGATGAGCCCCGGACGATTTCGGCACCGCGTCATGAATGTGCTGCGATCCAACAGCGCCGTCAGAGCTGTCCCTTCGGGAATGGTTGGATGGAGGAAGTCGCCTACGGCCTGCTGCTTGCCTGTACGACGTCCGGTTGTGGTTTGCCTCCTGGTATGAACGCGCAGTTCATCGGGCAACATAACGATGCCATCGACAAGGCGGTTGCGCTGGTGCAGCTCGAGCGACATGCCGCCGGCAACAGTCCCTTCAGGGCGCAATGGGAGTTGGGGGCCGAGGCAGCCCGGATCGTGCGACGCTTTTTCGAGAGCTGCGCGCCGGAGGAGCAGGAGACGATGCGCAAGCGAGCCGCTCTCGGGCAGCTCCTGAGCCTGTCTTTCAGGGTACAGGCCACGCCGATGTCACCAGCCGGGTTGCATCGGATCGTCAACAGTTGCCTGCTTGCGGGGCAGTGTGGGGTGACTTTCATGCGGGTTCCGGAAAGGGCGGAGCTGCTGCGACTGCTGACCCAGCCCATCGTCGATGTTGCCAAATGGGTTCACCGGCTGGAGTCACTATGGCGCACTTTCCCAATATGACGCTGGAGTTGTCGGACAGGACGCGGGTTTTGCAGGCGGCGCTGCAACTGCCGACCTTCACGATCGAGGAGGTGGCCGAGCTCACCGGCGTCAAAACGACAACGGTGCAGACCGTGGTGGTCCGCTCGAAAGACCTCATCGAAGAGATCGTCTCCAGTGCGGCCAACAAGCAGGGAACGCGTCCATCGCGTTACCGGTTGCGCGAGTCGGCACGCGCGCGGGTGGCCAGGGAGGCGGCCGAGCTTGCGGAGAGACTGCACGGCCCGCAACGTCCCCAGGCGCAAGATACCGCGCGCGGCGCCGCGATTGCTCTCGATGCAGTTGAATCCTCCATCGAGCTTGCCGGGTCCGGCGTTGACGCGGACGGAAACTGGGAGGGACGCGCGCGTGAGCAGTTGGATCTGGCCCGGCGACTGCTGGTGTTGGTAAAGGATCCCCTGCACCGCACCCCGTTGCAGCGGCGGCTGGTGCAACTGGCCAGCAGGCTCGAGGGGTCGGAGCAGCGGGCGGGCCGGGAGGTGGATCCGTTTCCGATCGGGGGCGCCGCGCTTCCGGAAGGTCAGCCTGGACGGGCTTTGGCAACGTCGCGAGGACCGAGGACCATCTGGAAATATCCCAACAGGCGTCTCTATGACGCCCTGGAACGTCGCTACATCACGCTGGCCGACATTCACGATCTCGTTCTCGCGCATGCCGAGTTCACGGTGATCGAGAAACGCGGTCGGGTTGACATTACACGGTCGATCCTGTTGCAGATCGTCGCGGAACGTGAGCAGGGGTTGGCGCGGGGACTGGCGGCGTCCGACCCATTACTGAGCCGGGATTTTCTGGCGGAGATGATCCGCTCGTGCGATGGCGCTCCGCGGGGGTTGATCGGGATCTACCTGGAACAGTGTCTGAGTGTGTTTGCCGCTGGCCAGAAGAATGTGACCGATAGCGGTAGCGGCGCAGAAGCCGGGGGAGAGGACCCCGGCTGAGCCCGCCGAGCGGCACTACTCGACCGTCACCGATTTTGCCAGGTTGCGGGGCTGATCGATCTCCGTTCCGCACGCCAGGGCGACGCGGTAAGCGAGCAACTGCAGCGGGATCGTCAACAGAATCGGGTCCAGCTCCGGCTCGGAGCGTGGCACCTCCAGCACACCGTCAACTGTCAGCGGCAGCGGCCCTGGGTGCGTAATGACGTACGTCGGTCCTCGCCGTGCGCGGATCTCTTCAATCGTCGAAATATTCTTGGTGAACAGCTCGTCGCGGGGTAACACCACCAGGGTTGGCGTCTGGGGGTCGATCAGCGCAAGCGGTCCGTGCTTGAGCTCGGAGGCGGGATACGCTTCAGCATGCTGATAGCTCACCTCCTTGAGCTTCAAGGCTCCCTCCATTGCCACGGGATGTCCCGCCGCACGGCCGACGAAATAGATGTTGCGATACTGCGCTATTGCGTTGGCGAC
>DAITMW010000078.1:10807-24639 GCA_036834945.1 Steroidobacteraceae bacterium | reverse complement strand
GGCTCGGCTGGCGTGGGTGCTGCCGCGGTTGGCCGCGCCGGTGCGGCCGCGGTTGGTGGTGCCGGTGCGAGTGTGGGTGGCCGCGCCGGTGCGAGTGCGGTTGGTGGTGCCGGTGCGGGTGTGGGTGGCCGCGCCAGTGCGAGCGGCCGCGGTGCAGGTGCGGGCGGCGCAGCCGGTGTTGATCTGCGGGGACACGCGGGCGTTGCTGCGGGCGCCAAAGGTGATTCAGGTGAGCGAGCTGGCGGCGCATCAGGTCTCAGTGCCCGCGCTGGCGGCGGAGCCGGCCTTAATCCAAGCGGTGGCGGTGCTGCGCCGGGGGCGGGGGTCGCCAGTTCGGTAGCATTGCACAGCACCGCGGCGCCGGTGTTACACCGCGCATGGGATTTCGGTGATTTGCCCGCGAGTCGCGAAGTCGAGCGCAACCGCTTGCGCCTGGTCGTGTATCCCGCCATCGAGGATCGCGGTACCGGCGTTGCGCTGATCGAAGCTCGTAACGCAGCCGGCGCGGAGGCGATTTCGCGAACCGCGATGGTGCGGCTGGCGATGTTGGCGCTGCCCCAGCAGGCCAAGTACGTGAGCAAGCGGATGGCCGACGACCGCGATCTGGTCTTGTTGAGTCGGGGGTTGCCCTTCCAGCAATCGCTCACCGACGCGCTCACCCAACGCGCTTTCCGTGAGTGTTTCTTTCCTGCTGACGCGTCGCTGCCTCACGATGCGCAATCCTTCGGCAAAGTGCTCGATGAGCATCGCGCGCAGCTGAACGAGGTCGCGGATCGGCTCGCCACGATAGTCACGTCGGCCCTGAAGGAGTGGCGTGCCGCGCGTGCGGGCCTCGATGGTTTGCGCTCAGGGTCCTTTGCCGATGCAGTAGCCGACATCAATGCGCAGCTGGCGATGCTGTTGCCACCGGATTTCATCGAGTCGACGCCACGCCCGTGGCTCGACTACCTGCCGCGCTATCTCAAGGGCGTCACGCGACGTATCGAAAAGCTACCCCCCAATGTTCGTCGCGACGCGGAGCTCGCCGCGAAAGTAAAACCTTTCTTTATTGCGCTGCGCTCCTTGATGGCCGCACCCGCTATCAACGGTCCCCGTCCCGAGCTCGACCAACTACGCTGGATGATCGAAGAGTTCCGCGTGTCACTGTTTGCTCAAGACCTCAAAACCATGCTCCGGGTCTCTGACAAGCGTCTATCCGAACAATTGGCCCTCGCCCGAGAGGCCCAGCGGTAGAGCATCTCCAGAAGCTGTCGGGCTTTCTCTCGCTGGAGACGATGCCGCGCTCTCCCTCGGGCGTCCATCTGCAGAAACAGCCCGAGTCGATAGCGAGAAAAGCGCTCCAGAGCCTTACAAAGCTCGGGCCGCAGCGCGAGTATGGTAGGTGGGCATGCGTCGTCGTTGGGTAGCGCGACGAGACTTCGTCCAGAGTCAAGCAAGACACAGTTTATGTTCGCGTGGAGTATCTCCAGCCAAGGGTTCTCTACCGGCACCCTCTCGAAAATACATAGGTCGATCAATTTTGCCCGAATGGAGCTTAGCTCGTAGGACGCGCCATGCCGGTGTTTCCTTGTGAGGGTGAGCGCGATCAGCAGGGTGCCGCATAGAAAGATTGTAAGTGCCAGCTCGGTCGCCAAGGTCAGAATCAGAATTAGCATCAACACGTCACAGAGCTCCTTTGTTCACGGGTTCTCGCGGCACGATCTTTCTCCCAGGGGTTGATGGGCTCCTTTCTCCGAGGTTGAAGGGCTCGCGCTTCGCAAGCAATCCAAGAGCAATGCCTGGCAGGTGTCTCTCTCCTTTGCGAGTCTCGCGATCTCATTGTCCTTGGAGGTAATCGCCGCGCTCCAAACCTTCCAGATCGGGTTCCAGAAAAGAGCGAAACCGAATCCAATGATCATGACCAACATCAGTACCAACAACCCATATTGGGTATGAATCTGGTTCAGAAGTTGCGGGATTCCCATCCCGCCGGCGGCTTGCGACATGTCCATGTCCGACTCGCGGTAACCATCTCAACTTGATGGCTGTCAAGCTACTCTTTGAATTGGGTAAATGGAAGTGTCTGGTGTTTTTTTATTTGATAGATGTTTGTTTATTGATCGCGATGTAGCGTCGTGCGTAACACCGTGGTGATCGCGACGTCTGTTATGGGCGGTGTTCGCGAGTGAGGTAGTCCTCGCTCTGCATCTCAATCAGGCGACTGATGGTGCGTTCGAATGGGAATGCTAGGAGTTCACCACGGTAGAGATCCGTGGGAGGGGCCGCTGCGGAGATGATGAGATTTACGCTACGGTCGTAGAGCTCGTCTACGAGCGCAATGAGGCGCCTCGCTTCGTTATCACGGTGTGAGTCGAGGACGGGGATGCCAGAGACGATGACGGATTGATACTCGCGGGCGATTTCGATGTAGTCATCCTGGCTGCGGGGGCCGGCGCAGATGGCGAAGAAGTTGAACCAGACAGCACTGCTGCTTTGGCGGATGACAGGGATGGGGCGGCCTTCGATTTCGATTGAGCCGCCGGACGAAGTGCCGTAGTGCGCTAGTTCCGCGAAAAGCGTTTCCAGACGTTGCGGCGTGTCGGGTGCGGAGGAGAGGAGGTACGTGCCTGCCTGCGTAAGTTGACGGAGGCGGTAGTCCGTCGCTCCGTCCACGTTCAATACTTCGACGTGGCGTTCGATGAGGTCGATGGCGGGCAGGAAGCGTTGTCGCTGCAGGCCATCCTTGTAGAGACCCTGCGGTGGGACGTTGGATGTCGCGACCAGGGTAACGCCTCGTTTGAACAAGCCTTCGAACAGGCCGCCGAGGATCATCGCGTCGGCGATGTCGGTGACGAAGAGCTCGTCGAAACAGAGCACCTGCGTGTCATGCGCGATCTGTGCAGCGACCGTGTCCAGAGGGGACTCGCGATTCTGCAGTTGCTTGAGCTCTGAATGGACGTCGTGCATGAAGCGGTGGAAGTGGCGCCGGCGGGCTTCGGGGAAAGGAAGGCTCTGGAAGAACAGGTCCATGAGCCAGGTTTTGCCGCGGCCGACGCCGCCCCAAAGATACAAACCGCGCTCCGGCTCGCGCGCGGCTTTACCAACGAGGCTGCCGAACCAGCGGCGGAGCGTGGAGGAGCGCGCGGAGTGGGCGGCGATGAGGCGCCGCCGGAGGTCGTCGAGCTTGTCGACCGCCGCTAGTTGCGCTCGATCGGGTTGGAAGCCGCAGTCGGCGATGCGCTGTTGATAGAGATCGCGAAAGGTTGTGACAGCCGACGCGGGTTGCGCTGAAGTGTCGGGGCGGCGGACGGTGCCGGCGGACGCGGCTTGCGCCGAGGGCTCGGTTCCGCGGGCGCCGCCGGCCGACGCGGGTTGCGCTGGGGCGTCAGGGCGGCGGGCGGTGCCGGCCGACGTGGCTTGCGCTGAGGTGTCGGGGCGGCGGGCGGTGCTGGCGGACGCGGCTTGCGCCGAGGTCTCGGTTCCGCGGGCGCCGCCGGCCGACGCGGATTGCGCTGAGGCGTCGGTTCCGCGGGCGGTGCTGACGGACGCGGCTTGCGCTGGGACGTCAGAGCCGCGACCACCGCTCGGCTGCGTCCCTTGCGCCGCCGGTTCGTTACCGTCCGTACCCCCGGCGGCCGCCTCGTCCACGTCGCTCACGACGAGGTCAGGTCGTCAGGTCCGGCAGGTCGCGAAAGTGCTCGAGCGCCTGGGGATTGGCGAGTGCGTCCACGTTCTTCACCGGCAGGCCGTGAATGACGTTACGCACCGCGAGCTCGGTGAGCTTGCCGGACAGTGTGCGCGGCAGGTCGGGCACGGCAAGGATCTTTGCCGGGACGTGCCGGGGTGACGTGTTCGCACGGATCGTGTCGCGAATCCTCTTCCGCAGCGGGTCGTCCAGGACGCAGCCGGGCTTCAGTCGTACAAACAACACAACCCGTACGTCGTTCTGCCAATCCTGGCCCACGGCGAGGGCTTCCATGACTTCCGCGAGGCCTTCCACGGCAGAGTAGATTTCCGCGGTTCCGATCCGCACGCCACCCGGATTCAACACAGCATCGGAGCGGCCGTAAATCACAATGCCATCATGCTCGGTGAGGGCGGCATAGTCGCCGTGGTGCCACGCACCCGGGAAGCGCTCGAAGTACGCCGCACGATACTTACGACCGTCGGGGTCGTTCCAGAATCCAACAGGCATGGAGGGGAAAGGAGCCGTACAAACGAGCTCGCCACGCGAGCCACGCACGGGCCGTCCCTCATCGTTGAAGATGTCCACTGCCATACCCAGGCCGCGGCACTGGATCTCGCCTCGATGCACCGGGCGTACCGGGCACCCGAGGGCGAAGCAGGAGACGATGTCCGTGCCGCCCGAAATCGATGCCAGCAAGACGTCAGCTTTCACGGAGCGATAAACATAGTCGAATCCGTCCGGGAGCAGCGGCGAGCCGGTCGACAGGATCGCGCGCAACGGCGTGAGGTCGACCGAATTCACCGGGACGAAGTCGCTCTTTTCCATCGCCGCGATGTATTTCGCGCTCGTGCCGAAAATCGTGATGCGCTCTTCCTCGGCCATCTTCCAGAGCGCGCCCGGTCCCGGATGGAAAGGGCTACCGTCGTACAGAATGAGCGTCGCGCCGGTCGCCAGGCCGCTGGCGAGCCAGTTCCACATCATCCAACCGCACGTCGTGAAGTAGAAGAGCTTGTCGCTCCGTCGTACGTCGGTGTGGAGAAGGTGCTCCTTCTGGTGTTGGAGCAGGGTTCCGCCCGCGCCGTGCACGATGCATTTGGGGACGCCGGTCGTGCCCGATGAGTAGAGGATGTAGAGCGGATGGTTGAACGGCAAGGATTCGAATCGCAGGGGGCGCGCGCGTGTACCGAACTCATCCCAGCGGACAATGCGGGTGGCCGCCGGGGTGAGTTGGGTCGTGGCTCCAGCGGTAGGTTGGGTGGTGGCCGCCGGGGTGGGTTGGGTCGTGGCTCCAGCGGTAGGTTGGGTGGTGGCCGCCGCGGCGGGTTGGGCCGCAGCCCCGGGGTTGGTTTGGCCTGCCGCGGGGGCGGCAACGAGTCGATCGAGCGCCGGCTCGCGACTGACGTACGGAATCACCACCACCCGTTCGACCGACGGCAGGTGTTTCAACACCTCCGCCATCGGGCCGAGGGAGTCCAGGGTCTTGCCGGCGTAGAAATAGCCATCCGCCGTGAACAACACTTTGGGGGCGATCTGGCCGAACCGGTCGACGACGCCGTGCACGCCGAAGTCCGGCGAGCAGGAAGACCAGGTGGCACCGATGCTGGCCGCAGCCAACATCGCGATCATCGTTTCCGGAAGGTTGGGCGTGTAGGCCGCGACCCGGTCACCGGCGACGACGCCCGCCGCGCGCAGCCCATCAGCGATTCGCGCGACTTCGTCCCGCAGTTCCTTGTAGGAAATCGCTTTCCGGGTTCCGCGCTCATTGCGGAATACGAGCGCCGGCTGATCATCGCCGTAGCGCAGGAGGTTCTCTGCGAAGTTCAGGCGCGAGTCGCGGAAGAAACGGGCGCCGGGCATTTGCGTGCTGGCCCGGCCCGCGTCATCGGATAGAGCCGGCCCGGTGCCCCACTCGATGTGGACGCCGGCAAAGTGGGCCAGCTCGGTCCAGAAATCCGCCGGCTGCTCCACTGACCAGGCATACAGATGATCGTAGTCTCGCGGCCGCAGGCCCTTGCGCGCGCCCAGGTGCTCCATGAACCGGGTCAGGTTCGCATCGGCGACGCGGGCAGCGGAGGGGCGCCAGATTTCCGACATGAACGCGGGGCTCCTACAACGACTGGTAGTTCGGGCCCGAGCCACCCTCTGGCGTCGTCCAGTTGATGATCTCGTAGGGGTCCTTGATGTCGCACGCCTTGCAGTGCACGCAGTTGGCGGCGTTGATCTGCAGGCGCTTGCCGCCCTGGCCGTTGTCCACGATCTCGTAGACATTCGCCGGGCAGAATCGCTGGCACGGGTTGCCGAATTCCTTGGCGCAGCGGTCGATGCAGATGTTCGTGTCCAGAACCTTCAGGTGGGCGGGCTGGGCCTCGTCGTGGGTCGTGGAGGCGAAGAACACCGAAGCCAACCGGTCCCGGGGCGGCAGCGTGCGGTCCACCCATTCCCGGTTCACTTCCGGGTAGTCGGCGAGGTACTTCAGGCGGCCGAAGTCCGGCGTCCGGCTCTTCAGTGTCCAGGGAGTCCGGCCGCCCGTCACGACTTCGAGCGCCGCGTTGGCCATGCCGAACCACAGGCCGCGCTTGAAGGCGGGCTTGAAGTTACGGACGGACTTCAGCTCCTGTCCGCCCGGCGATGCGCGCCAGCGCGCGTCGAACCCCTCGGGAGAGCCCACTTCCACCAGGTTCTCCGCGGCCAGCATGCCCGAGCGGATCGCCTGGTGAATGCCCTTGATCTTGGGCACATTGACGCCACCGCCCGAATCTCCGATGAGCATGGCTCCCGGCATTTCCAGGCGTGGGATCGACTGCCACCCGCCAGCGGCAATCGTGCGCGCTCCGGCCGCGACGATCTCGCCGCCTTCGAGAAACGATTTCACGCTCGGGTGGTGCTTGAACTGTTGGAAGGCCTCGAACGGCGACAGGCGCGGGTCCTCGTAGTCGAGACCGACGACAAAGCCGACATAGGCGCGGTTGTTGTCGAGGTGATAGATGAAGCTTCCGCCGTACGTGCGCGAGTCCAACGGCCAGCCGAGCGAGTGTTGGATCAGGCCGGACTCGACCCGGCCCTCCGGCAGTTGCCACAGCTCCTTCAGCCCGAGCCCATAGCTCTGGGGGCAGGAGCGGGCATCCAGCCCGAAGCGCCGCACGAGCTGCTTGGCGATGCTACCGCGGGCACCTTCGGCAATGACCGTCGTGCGTGCGCGGATTTCGGGTCCCGGTGTGTAGTTAGGACCCGGCGTGCCGTCTTTCTCGATGCCCATGTCGCCGAGCCGGACGCCGGCGACCGACCCGTCGGCGTTGAAAAGCGGCTCCGCCGCGGCGAACCCTGGAAAAACATCGACGCCCAGGGCTTCCGCTTTCTGCGCCAGCCAGGGAGTGAGCTGTCCCAGGGAGATGATGAAGTTGCCGTGGTTGTGCAGTTGCGGCGGCAGGGGCAGCGGCATGCTGCCGGTGCGCGTCAGGAAGCGGAATTCGTCGCGCTTCGCGGGCACGCAGATGGCGGGCGGAGTCTGGCGCCACTCGGGCAGGAGCGTATCGAGCGGGCCGGGCTCCATCACCGCGCCCGATAGCGCGTGCGCGCCCACCGCCGAGGCCTTTTCCAGTATGCAGATGTTGGTATCGGGCTTGAGCTGTTTGAGCCGGATGGCGCAGGCGAGCCCGGCGGGCCCACCGCCCACGATTGCGACGTCATACTCCATGACATCGCGCTCGACCGCATTGCTGTCCACGGCGGCGCTACTCACGGTATGTGATTCCTCGTGCCTACTTCGGTTGCATGCGGATCGCGCCGTCGAGGCGGATCGTCTCGCCGTTCAACATCGGAATCTCGAAGATCGAGCCGACCAGCTGCGCGAACTCGGACGGCTTGCCCAGTCGCGGCGGAAAGGGAACCTGGCTGGCCAGGGAGGCCTGCAGCTCCGGGGTCATCGCATCCATCATCGGCGTGTGGAAGATGCCGGGTGCGATCGAGACGCAGCGGACGCCGAAACGGGCGAACTCGCGCGCGATCGGCAGGGTCATTCCAGCCAGTCCCGCCTTGGTGGCCGAGTAGGCCGCCTGGCCGATCTGGCCCTCGAAAGCGGCTACGGAAGAGGTGTGGATCAACAGGCCGCGCTCGCCATCGGCGGTCGGCGTGTTGTGTTGCATGATGTTGGCGGCGGCCTTGTCGCACAGGAACGAGCCGATGAGATTGATGTGCACGACCTTGGCGAAGAAGTCGCCGGACATCGGGCCACTCTTGCCGAGTACGCGACCCGCACCCACGACGCCCGCGCAGTTCACCAGCAGGTTGATGCCGCCCATGAAGTCGCGCGCGCTGTCCATCGCGGCATTCACTTCTGCCTCGGAGGTGACGTCACAACGGACGAACCGGGCATTGTCGCCGAGCGCCGTAGCCGCGGACCGGCCTGGTCCCTCCTGCACATCCAGAATCACGACCTTGCCCCCGTGGGCAATGACGTATTGGGCAACCGCGTTGCCCAGCCCGGAAGCGCCGCCTGTGACGACGGCCCGTGCATCTTGGATTTTCATCGAGGCTCCCCTTTAAACCCGTTACCCTATCACTTCTACGGCCAGAGCGACGGCTTCGCCGCCGCCGATGCAGAGGGAGGCGATGCCTCGCTTTCCGCCTCGGCGTTTCAGGCCATGGATCAGGGTCGTCAGGATGCGGGCACCAGTCGCACCGATCGGGTGCCCCAGTGCGCAGGCACCTCCATTGACGTTCACACGCGCGTGGTCGATATCGAGATCGTGCATGGCCGCCATCGGTACCGCCGCGAATGCTTCATTGATCTCGTACAAATCCGCGTCGTTCTGGCGCCAGCCGAGCTTTTCGAGGGTCTTCTTGATCGCGCCTACAGGGGCGGTCGTGAACCACTCGGGCTCATGCGCGTGGCTGCAGTACGCGAGTATCCGGGCCAGGGGCTTCAGACCACGGGCTCGTGCAGCCGCTTCGCTCATGACGACCAGGGCCGCGGCGCCATCGGAGATGGAGGACGAGCTCGCCGCCGTCACCGTGCCGTCTTTGCTGAAAGCCGGCTTCAGGGTCGGGATCTTCTCGATGTTGCATGTCCCCGGCGTTTCGTCGCGCGAGACGACGGTTTCGCCTTTGCGGGTCTTGGCCGTTACTGGGACGACTTCTGCGTCAAAGTCGCCGTTTTCCAAAGCACGCAGGGCACGGCGCACTGACTCCGCCGCGAAAGCATCTTGCATGGCGCGGGTGAAGTTGTATTTGGCGGCGGTGCTGTCACCGAAGCAACCCATGGCCTTGCCGTCAAACGGGCTCTGCAGACCGTCGTACAGCATGTGGTCGAGGATCTCGCCATGGCCCATGCGATAGCCCGCACGCGCTTTCGGCAACAGGTAGGGCGCGTTCGTCATCGACTCGAGCCCGCCGGCGAGAATGATCTCCGCCTCACCGGCGCGGATCTGGTCCGCGGCCATCATGACGGCCTTGAGGCCGGAGCCGCACATCTTGTTGATGGTGGTGGCCGGCGTGTTGATCGGTACGCCGCCGCCGAGTGCCGCCTGCCGCGCGGGCGCCTGGCCCAGGCCCGCGGACAACACACAACCCATGATCACTTCCTGGATGTCGCTGCCCTTCAGTCCCGCGCTTTCAACAGCCGCCTTGATGGCGGCGCTGCCCAGCTGCGTGGCCGTCAGTGGGGTGAGTGCGCCTTGAAAGGCCCCGATGGGGGTGCGTTTGGCGGATACGATAACAACATTCGACATCGTTGGAATCCTCTATGACTGTTCTCGACGGCCGGCTCGTGTTGAAGATCGGCGTGACGCCGCGGAGCCGTTCGCTCGCGGCCGGAGTCCGTTTTCGAATACGGTGACGAAAGCCTCGGCGATCTCGGCTCCCGTCATCGATTGATTCTCACGGTACCAATGGGCGATCCAGTTGAGCGCGCCCGCCAGCGCGAACGCGGTCATCTTCGGATCGCAGGGGTGAATGGAGCCGTCCTGGATGCCGTCGCGGATCAGGCGGCGGATGCCCTGGTCGATCTCCGATTTGAGGGCCTTGATGTGGCCGCTCATGTCCGGTGAAAGATCCTGCTCTTCCGCGCGCACCATGCACCAGCCGAACTCGGAGGCGACGGCCTCGCCATAGTGGCGGAGCACGGCGTTCAAACGCGCGCGCGCGGGAACCTTGAGTTGCTTCACTTCGCGGAAAGCCGCCCGGATCTGCTCCACGCCCGCGACGAAGCATTCGAACAGCAACTGTTCCTTGCTCGTGACGTAGTAGTAGACCGTGGGCTTCGTGACATCCAGCGCCGCCGCGATGTCATCGAGGGAGGTGTTGTGATAACCCTTCCGGTTGAAGGCATGTGCAGCCGCGCGGATCACCGCCTCGCGCTTTACCTCGCGCTCGCGGACTCGCTCGCGGTTCGCCCTCCAGGGGGAGGGCGGTGTGCTGTTTTTACCTTCGACGGGAGATGCTGCTCGCCGGTTGGCCATCGGGTGCTCGACGCTGATGTTTTGGGCTGGGAGCGTGTCTGCACGCGCTCCACGGACGGGGATTATAGCGGCTATGGCGCTCGCCGCGTGACGGATTGCGCGTTGCAAACCGGTCGTCCGGCCCCCACATTGACCGCCAAAGGCCCCATCCACCATACTCGCCGGTAATCATCTTACTGGTGCGTAAAGTACGTGCCTCAAGCGAGAGCTTCCATGAACGCCGGCCTCCAGAGCAGTGCCGCCCTCCAGCAGCTTCCCGCCAAGGCGCCGCTGCGCTTCGTCTCGGCCGCCTCCCTGTTCGACGGCCATGATGCCGCGATCAACATGATCCGGCGCCTGCTCCAGGCGCACGGGGCGGAGGTGGTCCATCTGGGCCATAACCGTAGCGTCGCCGATATCGTGCGTGCCGCGATCCAGGAGGACGCCGATGCCATCGCGGTGAGCTCCTACCAGGGCGGCCACAACGAGTACTTCACCTACATGGTGGACATGCTCCGGGAGCGTGGTTACGAGCATATCCGGGTGGTCGTCGGCGGCGGGGGCACCATCTCGCCGGAGGAGATCGACGCTCTGGAACGGCACGGCGTCGAGAAGATCTACACCCCCGAAGACGGCCGGCGCCTCGGCTTGAACGGCATGATCGACGATGTTTTCGCGCGCCTGAGTCATGCGGCGAAGCCGAAGTACGAATTCCGTCCTTTGAATGCACGGGACCAGGGTCATATCGCGAGGGCCATATCGGTCCTGGAGGGCGCGGAGGAGGCGGGTACCGCCGCGGAGCAGATCCGCCGTGCCGTTGGCCGGTCGCGAAACAAGGCCCCCGTCATCGGCATCACCGGAACCGGCGGTGCCGGTAAGTCGAGTCTCACCGACGAGCTCCTGGCGCGCCTGGTGCGCACCTTCCCGAATCTGCAGATCGCCGTGGTCGCGATGGACCCCACGCGCCGGCGCAGCGGTGGCGCGCTCCTCGGAGATCGCATCCGCATGAACGCCCTGGCGGCGGATTCGATTTTCATGCGGTCGCTGGCCACCCGCCGGCAGAACCTCGCCACCTCGGCCGTGCTGAAGGACGTGATCGAGTTGTACAAGGCGGCCGGATTCGATCTCATCATTGTCGAGACGGCCGGCATCGGGCAGTCCGACACCGAGATCGTCGATCTCGTGGACTTGTCGCTGTATGTCATGACGAGCGAGTACGGCGCCGCAAGTCAGCTCGAGAAGATCGACATGCTCGACTTCGCCGACCTGATCGTACTCAACAAGAGCGAGAAGCGGGGTGCCGAGGACAGCCTGCGCGATGTGCGCAAGCAGTGGCGCCGTAACCATCCGGACCAGGCGAAGCTCGCCGATGCCGATCTCCCGGTGTTCCCGACGATCGCCAGTCGTTTCAACGACCCTGGGGTCAACCGGCTGTTCGCGGCGATCTGCAAGCGCCTCGCGCAGAAGCAGGGGGCGGGCCAACCGGACCACAATGGAGGGAATCCCGAGAAGCGTCAGGGGCGCGACGTAGGACAGCCCGTCGGTACGACCTCCTGGGAGGTGACCGATGTGGGTCCGACGGAGCTGACCCGGCGTGAGCCGTTGATTCCAGGCTCCCGTACCCGCTACCTCGCCGAAATCGCGCAACAGGGACGCGGCCTGCGCGAGCGGATCGAGCAACAGGCGGAAGCCGCGCGACGTGCGTTCGGCATGTTCGAGGCGCTGAAAGCGCTGCGTGACGCGCAGCTACCCAACGAGCTCGAGCGATTCCCTGATACCGCTCTGACCGACACCGCGGCGGATGGTACGAAGCGAGAATTGCGCGCCGCCTACAACAAGGCGTTGGATGAGATGGGAGCCGAGGCCGTCGGCGAGTTGAAGGCATGGCCGGCACGCGTGCGCTCGGCTACCGACGAAACCTACTCCTACAAGGTCCGTGACCGGGTAGTGAAGGGCGAGAACTACACAGAGAGTCTCGCTCGCCAGCGCGTGCCGAAGCTGGCGGTGCCGAAATTCCGCGATTGGGGCGAGATCCTTCATTTCCTTTTGACGGAAAACCTGCCGGGAGCCTTCCCTTACACGGGCGGTGTCTATCCTTACCGCCGCGAGGAGGAAGATCCAACGCGTATGTTCGCGGGCGAGGGTGCGCCGGAAAGGACGAACCGCCGCTTTCACTACGTCGCCGGGGGGCATGGCGCGGCGCGCCTTTCGACCGCTTTCGATTCGACGACCTTGTATGGCGAGGATCCGGACACGCGTCCCGACATCTATGGACGGACCGGGAATTCGGGTGTCTCCATCGCGACACTCGATGACATGAAGAAGCTGTATTCCGGCTTCGATCTGTGCCTGCCGTCGACTTCCGTGTCGATGACCATCAACGGCCCGGCGCCGATGTTGCTCGCGATGTTCATGAACACCGCGATCGATCAGCGTGCCGAGCGTTACCTGAAGGGACAGGGTCAGTGGGACGAGGCGCGGCGCAAGATCGAAGCCCTGCACCGTAGCGCCGCGGAGCGCGGTTGTCCGACGCCGGCCTACAAGGGCGAGTTGCCGAACGGGCATGACGGGAACGGGCTGGCGCTCCTGGGCGTCACCGCGGATCAGATCCTCGATCCGGAGACCTACGCGCGCATCAAGGCCGAGGCACTGCAGGCAGTGCGTGGTACGGTGCAGGCAGACATCCTGAAGGAAGACCAGGCGCAGAACACCTGCATTTTCTCGACGGAATTCGCGCTGCGCATGATGGGCGACGTGCAGCAGTACTTCATCGACAAGCGCGTGCGCAATTTTTATTCGGTCTCCATCTCCGGCTACCACATCGCCGAAGCCGGTGCGAATCCGATCTCACAACTGGCCTTCACGCTCGCCAACGGCTTTACGATCGTGGAGTACTACCTCGCACGGGGTATGAAGATCGATGACTTCGCGCCGAACCTGTCGTTCTTTTTCTCGAACGGAATGGATCCGGAGTACGCGGTGATCGGCCGGGTCGCGCGGCGTATCTGGGCACGCGCCATGCGCGACCTCTATCGTGCCGGACCGCGCAGTCAGATGTTGAAGTATCACATCCAGACCTCCGGCCGCAGCCTGCACGCTCGCGAGATCTCGTTCAACGATATCCGCACCACGCTGCAGGCGCTCTACGCACTGTTCGACAACTGCAACAGCCTGCACACCAATGCCTACGACGAGGCGTTGACGACTCCGACCGAGGAAAGCGTGCGGCGCGCCGTCGCGATCCAACTCGTCATCAATCGCGAGTTGGGTCTCAACAAGAACCAGAACCCCTGGCAGGGCTCGTTCGCCATCGAATATCTCACCGACCTGGTCGAAGAGGCCGTCTACAAGGAGTTCGAATCGCTCTCGGAGCGTGGCGGCGTGCTGGGTGCGATGGAGACGATGTACCAGCGCGGCAAGATCCAGGAAGAGTCGCTCTACTACGAGACGCGCAAGCACGACGGGAGCCTGCCGATCGTGGGCGTCAATACCTTCCTGTCGCAGTCGGATGCCAGCGAGGAGCACAAGGGCGCCGAGCTGATCCGTTCCACCGAGCAGGAAAAGCAGGACCAGGTCGCGGCGGTGCGTGCGTTTCAGGCTCGGAACGCGGCGAGCTCACCGGCGGCACTACGCAAGCTGCAAGAGGTCGCCGCGAGTGGTGGGAACGTCTTCGCCGAGCTCATGGAGAGCGTCAAGGTCTGTTCGCTGGGACAGATCTCGCATGCTCTGTA
>DAITMW010000078.1:0-10707 GCA_036834945.1 Steroidobacteraceae bacterium | reverse complement strand
GCGTCGGTGGCGCCCCGGTGGCGATTGAAACGCTCTACGAAATGCGAGCCCAGACGGCGCAGCAGCAGGCCGGCCAGCGGCACGCCGTTCATCTCCCGCTTGATTACGAAGGCGAACCGAGCTGGTAGCGCGGCTGTGAAGACGACCCCGTCCAGGTAGCTCGCGTGATTGGATACGACCACGCATTGCCCCTTGGGAAGCCTCTCCAGGCCTTTTACGCGCAGGGGCATACCCGCCAGAGTAAAAAATATACGGGACATCGCGCGCGCGACGGCGCGTCTGCGCCGCACCCCCGGTACCACCAGGACCAGCACCAGCGCACAAAGACCGAGTACCAGAAAAAGCGCGATCGCGTAGATTCCGTAGATCAGCCTGAAGGGAGCCCCGAGGAGCGAGGTCTTTTGCTGCGGTGAATTCTGTGATGGCTCTGCTGTCATGACTGCAGGTATCGACCAAGGACGGGCCCTGGGGATGTGAACTGGTTCTCTTTATGTTAATGCCAAGACCCGGATGTGAAGGCAATCACGCCGGCATCTTGGCCGTGCTCACCATACTGCGGCTGTAGTTTATGCAGGACGATGAGGCCCGTATGGTCTAAGCGCGCCGGGCGGTGCGCGCGGGTTTCCAGTGAGATTGGCTTTGTCCAACCAGGCTGTCGCGATTTCCATGACGCCCAACGCCGATGCTGCCGACCCGGCGGTATCACGCTTTCTTGATGCCGTGTGGATGGAGCGCGGGCTCTCATCCAACACGCTCGCGGCCTACAGAGCCGATCTGACTGCGCTCGCGCGTTGGCTCAATGAGCGTCAGACGCCGATCATGCGCACCACACGCGCTGACCTGCAAGATTTCATCGCCTACCGCGTACACGCGGGGGCGCGGCCGCGCTCGACCGCGCGGCAGCTCTCGAGCTTCCGCCGCTTCTTCCGTTACCTCATGCGCGAAGGTGTGATCCGTGAGGATCCCACCGCGCAGATCGCGATGCCCAAAATCGGGCGCTCGCTCCCGAAATCGTTGACGGAGGAGGAAGTCGAATCCCTGCTCGGCGCTCCGGTTGTGAGCGATCCTCTCGGCAACCGTGACCGCACGATGCTCGAGGTGCTCTACGCCACCGGGCTGCGCGTTTCCGAGTTGGTCAACCTGCGCCATGGCCAGGTGAATACCACCCAGGGCGTGATTCGCATCATGGGTAAGGGCAATCGCGAGCGGCTCATCCCGCTGGGCGAAGAGGCGATGCGCTGGCTCAAGGACTTCGCGCAAGGCTCCCGCAGCGAGATTCTCCTCGAGCGTCAGACCGACTACCTCTTCCCGACGCGCCGCGGCGACCGGATGACTCGCCAGGCCTTCTGGCACATCATCAAGCGCTACGCCCGCAAGGCGGGCATCGCGAAGGAACTTTCGCCGCACACCTTGCGACATGCCTTCGCCACTCATTTGTTGAACCATGGTGCGGATCTGCGTGTCGTACAGATGCTCCTCGGGCACAGCGACCTCTCGACCACGCAGATCTATACGCACGTGGCTCGCGAGCGCCTGAAAGAGCTGCATTCCGCGCACCATCCGCGCGGTTGATGTCGCTGCGCGCGGACGCGCTGTCCATGCGCGTGGCTTGCGTTAAACTGAGCGCAATGAGCCTGAAAACCGCGATCGCTTTGTCCCTGTTGAGTTTGCTGAGCGTGGCCGTGCAAGCGGCGGCTCCGCAGCAGCCGGCAGCTGCGAACGTCGATCCGCGGATCGCGGTTGCCAGCAAGATTCCAGGGGTCAAACCCGAAGACCTGCGGGCGACCCCCATCCCGAACCTCTACGAGATGACCCGAGGCTCCGACATCGCCTACGTGACCGCTGATGGCAAGTACGCCATGAGTGGCGACCTGATCGACCTCGCCAAGAACGACAACCTCACCGAATCCCGGCGCCGCGAGATCCGCGTGAAGGCGATCGACGCGATCCCCGAAAGCGACATGATCGTTTTCGGGCCGAACAGTCCGAAGTACACGGTCACCGTGTTCACGGACGTGGACTGCGCGTATTGCCGCGAGCTGCATCGCCAGATCGCGGATTACAACCGCCTCGGAATCCGGGTGCGTTACGTCTTTTTTCCGCGCACTGGTCCCAACACCGAGTCGTGGACGAAGGCTGAAGAAGTCTGGTGCTCGCCCAACCGTAACGATGCCCTGACCCGCGCGAAGCTCGACCAGCCCCTCAAGGCCAAACCGTGCAGCAACAATCCGGTGGCGCGGACGTATGCGCTGGGGCGGGATTTCGGCTTGCAGGGCACGCCGGCCATTGTGTTGGCCGACGGCGAGATGATCGGAGGCTATCTGCCGCCGACCGAGCTCCTGCAGGAGCTCAAGCAGTCACAGCGGCAGTAGAGGGCTGATCAGCGGGCAAAAACCACGCTTTTTGCCCGCGGAAACGAAGCTGACGTCCGACCAAAGGGCCACAGGCCGCTTTGGTCCAATAAAATCAGCGCTCCAGCAGCTTGAACTTATCCGGCTTGCCTTCCCATTCCTTGGCGTCTTCCGGGGGATCCTTCTTCTCGGTGATCACGGGCCACTGCTTCGCCAGCTCCGCGTTGAGCTGCTTGAAGTGCTCCTGCCCGGCGGGCAGCTCCTCCTCGGAAAAAATCGCCTCGACCGGACACTCGGGCTCGCACAGGGTGCAGTCGATGCACTCGTCCGGATCGATCGTGAGGAAATTCGGACCTTCGTGGAAGCAGTCGACGGGGCAGACCTCCACGCAGTCCATGTACTTGCACTTGATGCAGTTTTCGGTGACGACGAATGTCATTCGTTTTCCTAAAAGGTTACGGCCGCCCTGGCAGCCCAGGGGGCCGGGGACGGACTTGGTATTGTGCCACGTGTGGCGCAGGGCCGTGAATTGGCAGCAGTTATCAGCAAATTACCGGGAGATACGCCGGTCGACCTCGGTGAAATGATGGGGCTCCTGCCCGGCAGCCTTATCCTCGAGGTAGCGGCGAAGGGTGTATTCCGTGCTCGGAAAGGCGATGTCGTGCCATGGAATGTCCTCGGGACGGAACAGGTCTACCTCGAGGCTCTCCGTACCCGCCCCATATTCCGCTATGGGGAGCTTCGCGCGAAAGAACACATGAACCTGCTGGGCGTGCAGCACGTGGACGACCGTCAGGAGTGAGCCGATCTCGACGTCGGCCAGGGCCTCTTCCTTGGACTCTCGCGCCGCGGCCTGCTGCAGCGTCTCCCCGTTCTCCATGAAGCCCGCGGGGACCGTCCAGAAGCCACGTCGCGGCTCGATCGCGCGCCGGCACAGCAGAATGCGACCTTCGTGCTCGGGAACGCAGCCTACGACGAGGCGCGGATTCTGGTAGTGGATCGTTCCGCACGCGTCACAGACGTGGCGGGCGAAGACATCACCCGGAGGAATTCGCAGCTCGACTCGGGAGCCGCATTGATTACAGAAGTTCATGGTGCGTGGTGAGGATACGGGCGCCGGGAGGAGTTGTCGACGGTCGGGCTGACGCTACAGTAATGTTTCCCAGAGCTTCCAGAAAGCCTCGCGCAGGTGTTCGAACGCGGAGCGGTGGCGCCACTGCTCCAGGTCGACCGCCTGCGCGTGTTGGAGATCGGCCGTGAAGTCGCTCGCGAGTTTCTCGCCGGTTTCCTTTCCCAACACCACCGCGTCGAGCTCGTCATTGAACAGCACACTGCGGTGATCGAAGTTCGACGAGCCGACGATGGACCAGACCTGGTCGATGACCATGGTCTTGGAGTGCAGAATGCCGTCGTCGCGCTCGTAGATCCGCACCCCTGCCTTCAACAGATCCTCGTAATGCGAGTGCTGCACGGCAAGCGCGGGGCCGGAGTCACTGCGCGCGGGCAGAAGTAGCCGGACGTCCACTCCGCGCCGGGCCGCGGCTATCAACCCTACCTTCTCCTGGTGAGTCGGGACGAAATACGCGCTGGTAATCCAGATGCTGCTTTCAGCGTTGCGTATCGCCGATATCGCCGTGACGTAGTACCGGCGTTTCAACTTCGTTGGACTGCTGCCGAGTATGCGGACGACTTCATCCCCGGCCGGCTGCGCTGCCGCGGCCGGCTCTGTGTCAGCTTCGAGAGGTGCTCCCACCTGCTCTTGCCAGTGGTCTCTGAACAAGGTCTCCAGCTCAGGCACCACGGGGCCCGTCAGCTCGATATCCGTGTCGTGCCAGACGCCTTCCGCACTGCCGGAAGACGCGCTCTGATAAGTCGAGCTCAGATTCACGCCGCCCAGGATTGCCACCGTGCCGTCCGCCACGAGGAGCTTGCGGTGGTCACGCGCGTTGAAGGCGTAATGATGCTTCCAGGGGTTGAGTGGGTTGAATTCAATAATCTGCACGCCGGCTGCGCGGAGCTTGTCGAAGAAGGCGGAGTCGGTCTCGATGGAGCCGACGCCATCGTAGATCACACGGATGCGCACCCCCGCCTGACTCTGCTGGATGAGCAGATCGCTCAACATCTCGCCATCGCAGCTCACGTCCTCGAAGATGTAGTACTCGAGGTAGACGTAACTCCTGGCCGCCCGGATGGCGGCGAACATCGCGGGAAAGGTCTCCGCGCCATCGCGGAGGATGCGCACATGGTTGCCGACGAACAGGGGGCTCTCAGCAACGACCTGTTCGACCGCGATGTGGCGCTCCAGGGCGCCCGCGTCGGGCGCTTGCGCCGCCAGGCGGCCGAGCACGGCTTTCGACTGCCGGGCGGAGAGAGGCCCGCGCGCGCCGAATACCTTGATTTGTGAGCCGTCCGAGGCTTTGACGAGGTCGGCCTCGTCCACGATCGGGACCGTGGCGCAGCCCGCAAGCGTCAGGCTCAAGGCCAACGCCACCATGGCCGTCCTCACAACGTGATGCCGCACCCCCAACCTCCACGCCCCCAAGCTCGAGCCTGGCCCACTACCGTAGGCGCCGCCGCTGCGTCGCGCAAGACAATGCTGCGCTCGGGGTCACATTAACTCTCTCCAAGGTGTGCGGAATCTCACGGACCCGCCGGGCGGTCCAATTTATTGTTACATCACGGCAAATGGAAGTTGATTGTCCTCAAATGGGTACTTCTCCCGTTCAGAGCAATGCTCACGCCGCCGATCTGACGGCGCGTCAATTGCAGCTGAGCCTGGATAGTCCAGGACATCCCGCCGACTCCGCGATTGGAGCGGCGCGTCATCTCCTCGCCCGCCGTTCTGTTCTGGACGACACGCTGAGCCGCACGCCGGCCGCCGGAGCCACCATCCTCCTGCGCTCTCCGCCTATTCCCGTCGCGCTGTTGTTGCTGAAGGTCAAGCAGACCCGTGATCGCTTCAAGAGTCTCCTGCAGATGGCCAACCTCGAAGTCGAGGTCACGACCATCGCGAGCGATGCGCTCGAGCAGCTGGCTCAACGCGTCCATGCGTTGATGTTCACGGACGACCTGGATCTCATCCGGGCTGCTCGCCAGCTGCCCTCTGGCGTCGCAACTCACATCGTGTTTGTTGGTGATTCGGGTGAGTTGCCGGAGACCGAGGCCCTGCGGGCGGGCGCCAACGATTGCATGCCGAGCGACGCCCGCGGTGAGCATTTCTGGGCTCACCTTACGATCGCGCGGCGTATCGCCGATCTCGCGGCATCCCTGCAGCTCGCCCTGCGGGACAATTGCATGTTGTCGACGGTCGATGAGTTGACCCGGGCAGGGCGTCGCGGATTTTTCGAAGAGCATTTCCCCCGGGAAGTCGAGCGAGCCGTGCGTCTTCGCAGGCCTCTCGCCCTCGTGATGTGCGACATCGATCATTTCAAACAGGTCAACGACCGTCATGGCCACCAGGTTGGCGATGCGGTGTTGCAGGAATTCACCACCCGGATCAGCGGTAACCTGCGTGTCGGCAAGGATTGGGTGGCGCGCCTGGGCGGTGAGGAGTTTGCGGTCGTATTTCCGGATACGCACCCGAAGGAGGCCGGTATGGTCGCAGGCCGTCTGCGCGAGCGCATCGGTGGGATGCAGTTCGACGTCCCGCCGCGGCCGATCGCCATCACCGCGAGCTTCGGAGTGTGCGCCCTGGAGCATCCGGGGCAAGGCAAACTGCAAGATCTGGCGGCGCGGATGATACGCGAGGCCGATGCGGCCTTGTATCAAAGCAAACATCGTGGTCGTGACCGGGTCACGGCCTGCAATATTTCCTCAAGCGACGCCCCACACGCCAATTTCGCTTAAGAGGCAGGCACCTGTGTAGGCACGCGCTCGGAAGCGCGTAGCGATTGGCGCGAATTCTGGGGCGTCGCTTTTTTAACCCTATACTCCCGGGCATGGGCCGTGCTAAGACCCGCCACCATGAACGATCTCAAGGTTGGCGAGCACGATGTGCTCTCGTTTCTGAAGCCGGACACTTTGCTCGGTGCGCTCGTTTACCTGGTGATCTTCCTGGGTGTCGCGCTCATCCTCTCCCGGGTGTTACGGACGCTCGTTCACGCTGCCATGACCCGCCAGGGTCATATCGACCGCACCACCATCAGTTTCATCCAGCAGTTCGGCGTGGCACTGATCTGGGTGATCGTGCTCATTCTCTACGCACATCTCATCCCGGTGTTGCGCTCGATGGGCACGGCCCTGCTGGCCGGGGCGAGTATCGCTTCCGTCGTCATCGGCCTGGCTGCGCAAAGCACCCTCGGAAACCTCGTCGCGGGGGTCTCGATAACCATCTACCGCCCTTTCCGGCTGGGGGACACGATCCAGGTGGCAGCGCCTACGGGTACCGAGATCGGTGTAGTGGAGATCATCTCGCTCGGTTACACCACGCTGCGCACCGCTGATGGACGGCTGGTCGTGGTGCCCAACGCCCTGGCCGCGACCCAGGTTTCGATCAACCTGGGTTCGACCTTCAGTCCATGGCCCGTCACGATCTCCATCCGGATCGGTCGCGACGCGGATGTCGAAGCCGCGCGCAAGGAGGCTTTGAGCATCGCCACCGAGACGGTGGGAGAGGCGGCCGTGCGGGGCTGTTTTCTCACCAGGCTGGAAGCGACCGCTGCCGTTCTGGAGTTGCGCGTACAGGCGCCGGATGCGGCGAGCCGGGATACGGTGCGCGCCAACTTGTTGTCGAGGCTGTCGCAGGGTTTCACACAGCCCGGTCTTTCCACGGGTACCGAGCGCCCCAGTTTCTCCTGAAAGATCCGTTCCAACTTGACCATTTCCGTGGCATCCGTCAGGTTTCACGGCGGGTACCGGTCATGGGGGCGGACATGGAAAGAACGGGGTTGTGGGCGGTGCGGGCGCTCGCCGCTGTTGGTGCTCTCGTTGTGGCACTGCAGGGTTGTGATACGCACGCGGCACACAAGGAGCCGGCCGCCGTCGCGGGAGCGACATTTACCGTAAGCTTTCCCGCCGAACGCAGCGCGAAGCCGCTAGACGGGCGGATCATCCTGATGTTGAGCCGGGATTTCACGCGTGAACCGCGTACCCACGTCATGCCTAACGAGCCGCTGGCAAGCCCTTACCTTTTCGGGCTCAATGTCGAAGGCCTGGCACCCGGAAGCACGGTGTTTCTCAATGACAGTGCCTTTGGCTGGCCGGCCACCCACCTGTCGAGTGTTCCCAGTGGCGACTACTTCGTGCAGGCGGTCCTGAATCGCTACGAGGACTTTCACCTCGCCGACGGCCGCACCCTGAAGCTTCCGCCCGACAAGGGCGAGGGGCAGCAGTGGTGGCGCAAGCCGGGCAACCTGTATTCCAAACCCGTCAAGGTGCATATCGAGGTCGGCCATTCGATGCAGACCCCCCTGCTGCTCGATCAGGTGATGCCGGTCATTGCCCCGCCTGCCGACACTGAGTTCGTGCGTCACATCCGCATTCGCAGCGAGCTGCTGTCGAAGTTCTGGGGACGCGATGTTTACCTGGGCGCGCACGTTCTGTTACCCAAGGGATTCGACACGCATCCGCAGGTGCGTTATCCGCTCATGGTGTTTCACGGTCATTTTCCGGAAGACATCACGGGGTTTCGCACGACGCCACCGGATCCTGATCTGAAGCCCGAGTATTCCAACCGCTTCCATCTCGCCGGCTACAACATCATAGAGCAGCAGGAAGCCTACAAGTTCTACCAGAAATGGATCTCGGCGGACTTTCCGCGCTTCCTCGTCGTCGAGATCGAGCACGCCAATCCCTACTTCGATGACAGCTATGCCGTGAATTCCGCCAACCTCGGTCCCTATGGCGATGCCATCAACACGGAGCTCATTCCCGAGGTCGAGCGGCGCTTTCGCGCCATCGGGGCGGGCTGGGCCCGCTTCACCTATGGCGGGTCGACGGGAGGTTGGGAGGCGCTCGCCACCCAGGTCTTTTATCCCGACATGTACAACGGTGCGTTCGCCGCCTGTCCGGACCCGATCGATTTCCGCGCCTACACCATCGTCAACCTCTACGACGACAAGAATGCCTACACCCTGAAAGGGGAGGCGTCGGCGGTCGAGCGCCCGGCCTTCCGCAACTACCTGGGCGAGGTATTCGCCACCCAGCGCGACGCGAACTACATGGAGCTGACACAGGGCGATCACAGCCGCTCGGGCGGCCAATATGACATCTGGCAGGCAGTGTTCAGCCCGGTCGGCGCCAACGGCTATCCGAAACCGATCTTCGACAAGGTGAGCGGCGACATCGATCCCGTCGTGGCGGCCTACTGGCGCGAGCACTACGACTTGTCGTACATCATCCAGCGTGACTGGGCGACGCTCGCACCGAAGCTCCAGGGGAAGATCCACCTCTACGTGGGTGACGCGGACAACTATTACCTGACCGATTCGGTGTATTTCGCGCAGGAGCGGCTCGAGTCGCTACAGCCGAAGTACGCGGGATCGGTGGCCTACGGCGATCGCGCCGAGCACTGTTGGAATGGTGATCCAACCTTGCCCAACGCCTACTCGCGTCTGCATTACAACTATCAATACCTGCCGCTGATCCTGCAGCGGATCGCGGCCACGGCGCCGCACGGGTCGGACCTGAAGAGCTGGCGCTACTGAGGGCGGAGGGGGCTATCCGGCTGATGGCGCGCCGCATGCGCGCAAATTGACTCGAGCGGGGTGCCTCCTATACTCATTGATTTGTCCACAATCTTGCCCGCGTCGGGGAGCCAGCCATGAGTCATGATTCCAACAACAGCGATTCGAGCCGGCGCCTGGGGCGGCGCGGCTTTCTGACAGGGGCGGCCGTAGCGGGCGCGGGCTTCGCCGTGAGCGGTGGCCTGGCGCCGGCCTCCGCGCAGGCACAGGTGCTCTTTCCGAAGGATCCGCGCGGCTTTGGCGGCGGGGGCAGCGAGTCGGGGGGCGTTAATCGCTCGGAAATCGATCTCTACGACTGCGAAGTGGCAGGGCAGCTGCCCGCCGATCTCGACGGCACGTTCTTCCGTGTCGGTCCTGATCCGCAATACCCGAAGCCGGACAAATACGGCAACGACATCGGCTTCGATGGTGAGGGACATGTCAGCATGTTTCGCATCAAGGACGGGCACGTCGACTACCGTACCCGCTATGCGCGTACGCAGCGCTGGAAGGCCCAGCATGCCGCGCGCCAGTCCCTGTTCGGCATGTACCGTAATCCGTTTACCGACGACCCGCGTGTGGCGGGCCTGAGCCGCGGTACCGCCAACACGCAGCTTTTCTATCACCACGGCAAGCTCCTGGTGTTCAAGGAGGACAGTCCGCCGGTGGCGCTGAATCCGCTGACCCTGGAGACCACCGACGACTACTACACCTTCGGTGGCGCGCTCAAGTCGCAGACTCATACGGCGCATCCGAAGATCGATCCGGTCACCGGCGAGTACGTCTCCTTCGGCTACGAAGCGAAGGGGCTGGCCTCGGACGACATCTACGTGTTCTCCGCCGATCGCAACGGCAAGGTCAACTGGGAGGCGTGGATCAAGGTGCCGTATGTCGGCATGATTCATGACTTCGCGGTGACCCAGAAGCACATTGCCTTCTTCATCACTCCGTTGGCCACCAACATGGAGCAAATGAAGAAAGGGCAGGTGCATTTCGCCTGGGACTCCAGCCTGCCGAGCTACATGGGCGTGATGCGCCGGGGCGGCGATGGCAAGGATGTGCGCTGGTTCACCGGCCAACAGCTCATGTGCACCCACGTCATGGGTGCCTGGTCGGATGGCGACGTCTGTTATGTCGACATGGACGGCGGCGAGGGCAACCAGTTCCCGTTCTTCCCCAGCCTGCACGAGCCGTTCGATCCGGCCAAGGCGGCCGGGCGGGTGCGCCGCTTCAAGATGAATCTCGGCAACCGCCGCGGCAAGACCTATGAAGTGCAGACGTTATATCCGGAGATTACCGGCGTGTTGTCGCGGCAGGACGATCGCTACCACACCCTGCCTTATCGTTATGGCTTCATTAACTCGGTCGGCCCCGGTGGGCGCGGCTGGGTAATGTTCGATCACCAGAAGCAGACGACGCTCGCCTACTCGGCCGGACCGGATGTGAGCTTGGCGGAGATGACGTTCGTCCCGCGCCGGAAAGGTGCTGCGGAGGCGGACGGCTACCTGATCGGTGTGGCGGACCATCGCAAGGAGAGCGGGCGCTCCGACCTGATCCTGGTCGATGCCCAACACCTCGACGCGGGTCCGATCGCCCGGATCAAGATGCCGTACCGCGTCGTGGGACAGGTGCATGGGTTCTGGGTCCCGGGGGACCAGCTTCCCAAGGAGGCGTGATCTTGTCCGGCCCGCATC
>DAITMW010000077.1:20447-24990 GCA_036834945.1 Steroidobacteraceae bacterium | reverse complement strand
TCTCGGCGTTGATGATCCAGAACGGCGATGCGCATGAGGAATGTCTGCAGGAGTTCTGGAATCCGGTGAAAAAATATTGGGCCGATGCCAGCGAGGCGAGCCGTCGGGACCTGTTGGGGTGGATGTCGCTCGAGTCGACAAGGTTGCGTTACACGCACGGTGCGCGCTGCGAAACCCATATTTCGCCCGACAACTGGGCGCGCGACCAGCCACTATTGGACCGACCCGGCAACGCGAGGATTCAGACCGATCTGCTCTATGATTACCGCAACAATGTTTTGTTGTATCCCAAGGTCCAGGCCTGCTTGCGCGAGCGGCAGCCACCCACACTGCTCATCTGGGGAAAACAAGACCCGATTTACGCTGTGGCGGGTGCATACGCCTACCAGCGCGACTTGCAGGATCTGGAGTTTCATCTACTCGATAGCGGGCATTTCGTGCTCGAGGACCTGGTGGTGGAGGCCTGTACACTGATTCGTGACTTCCTCGACCGCAGGGTGCAGATCAAGCCCGGACCAGGAGTGTCGTAAGGAACAAGACAATCGTCGCTGAGGCTGATGGAATAGCGCAATCGCGCCAGGATGGCGCCAAGTGACCTTGACTTGGCTGTCAATCGTCAATGGGGATGCTCAGCCGTGCCCTGATGGTGCACTCGAGCCGACCGTTTTTGGTCCTTTTTCTTTACCCGGCATCCGGCCATTCTTCGCTTTGAGCACGTGCTCCCGATCGCCATGGCAAGCGTCTCGTCGCTCCCTGTTTCCGAGATGGTAATTGGCTTTCTGCCCAGAAAATCGAAAGGTAGCGTCATGGTTGAAGTCTCTCGCTCTCTACGTCTGCTCATCGCCGATGACCACCCGGTCATGATGGATGGATTGCGCCACATGGTCCAACTGGAGACCGATCTGGAGGTCGTGGCCGAAGCAGCGGATGGTGCCGAGTGCATCGAGCGGTTCCGTGACTGTCGACCTGATGTGGCGCTGGTAGACCTGCAGATGCCGAAGATCGACGGACTGCAGGTCATCGCGACGTTGTGCGAGGAATTCAACGATGCCTGCCTCATCGTGCTGACGTCCTACGCCGGGGATGCGCGGGTGTCGCGCGCATTGAAGCTCGGTGCCCGCGCCTATTTGCTGAAGACCACGCCGCGTTCTGAAATCCTCCAGGCGATCCGTCAGGCGCCCACGGGGCGCACATTCGTGAGCGCGGAGCTCAGGCGCGAGCTCGCCGCACATCATGGCAGTGAAAATCTGAGCCCCCGCGAGCTCAGTGTGCTGCGCCTGGTCGCCGCCGGACAACACAACCGCCGCATCGGTGAGTCCTTGTGTGTGTCCGAACAAACGATAAAGTCGCGTATCAAGAACATCCTGGCAAAACTCCAGGCCCACGATCGTACGCATGCAGTCAGCATCGCCGTTCAGCGCGGTTTCCTCGACTGACTGACCGGGATTCTGGCGTGGCTTTGCGTTCCCCGGCGTGCATCCGTCAGTTTTTCAACGGCGGGTAACCTTCCACGTAGATCCAATCCGTTGCCCTGGCCGGAGTGTGACATCCCTGGCAATCCTTGTGGTAATCCGTAGAGGTGGTCTTGTTCGGATTGGGCGCATCGAACCAGGACCATCCCCATCCATCACCCCAGAGTTTGCTGTCCGGATGGGAGCCCTTGCTGTCCTTGACCATCACGAACCAGCCCTTGAGGGTGTTCTGCCGGCTCACCGTCCCGGTGGTCATGCTGCTGGTCGCCGCCTCGAAGACTTCCTTGACCAACACGGCACCATCGGCGAAGTGGCCCAGCTTTTTGAACTGTGCCACGGCGCCCGGCGATGCGTACACGGAATGAATCTCCTTGGAAGCCTTGCCGCTGTCCGCTGCGACGGCCCACGACCCGAGGTACTGGTAGTGACTCTGATAGTCCCTGGGCACGTGCAGATTTCCCGCGGCATCGGCCACTGATTCGGCGCCACCCGCGGCTCGCGCCGAGTGGTGCGAGGTGTACCCCAGCATACCGAGTGTGCCCAACATCAGGTAGGCGATTGTCTTTGCGATCTTCATAAAAGCTTGCCTCCAAGGAAGTCAGTTCGGATAACCCGCCACTGGTGTGCTGATTCGGAGTTTGCAGACTAGCCGCGGTCGCGCGCCGCGGATTCACTCGTCCGGGTGATTATTTCAGCGGCCTGCAACAGCACGATGGCGTGGTTGATCTGTGCGTGAATTGTCCCAGCCTCGAGAGGAGTCCGCCAGTGAGCCACCCCACCCGGGTCATGATCGTGGCGAATCACCCGATCATGTCAGATGGTCTACGGCTGGTCCTGCAGCGCGAGCCTGACATGGAAGTGGTCTGCGCAGCATGCGATCTCGAGCAGGGTTTGCGTGATTTCGAGTCGAGCTACCCGGACCTGGTGGTCGTGGATCTGCAGTTACCGCAAGGCGAGGGACTGCGGGCCGTTCGTGCGCTGCGTAACCTCTCACCCAGCCTCCCCATGGTCGTGTTGACGATGTATCCCGGGCAGGCTGTCGTAATCGAGTCCGAGGGGGTCTATGAGGTGTCCGGGACCTTGAGCAGTCCTGCCATCGTCGCCATGGTCAGAGCCGCAGCGCTCGCGAACGAAGCGTGATCCCGTCAGTGCAGCAAACACCGCGGCGTGTTGCGTGAAACGCCTGGTGAAAATCACTCTTCCGAGTGTCCGTGTGCGCTTTTTCCAACCAGTACGATCCCGCCTCGATTGCAGCTCGGGTACGCCAGGTTGGCTGGTTGCGGCATTCCCGAAGCCCAAAGGGGGGATGGTCATACACACTAACTGTTGGTACGGAGATTTGAATCATGAGTTCTTCAGCTGAAAAATCGGTCAGTTATATCATCGGCGGCTCGAGTGGGATGGGCCTTGCCACGGCGAAACTGCTGGTAGCCGATGGCGCGACCGTCGTGGTAATCGGGCGCGACGCCAAAAAGCTCGAGCGGCGCAAGAGCGAGTTGCAGGAGGGGCGCGCTGGCAAGATTGAAACCGTGACGGCCGATCTGTATGACGCGGCTTCGCTGCGGTCACTGATCAATCACATCGCCGCGGAGCAGCGGCATATCCAACACCTGGTCAACGCCGCCGGTTATTTCATCCCAAAGAATTTTCTGGAATACGCGGAGTCGGACTACGATGGGTATCTGGACCTCAACCGGGCGTTCTTCTTCGTGACCCAGGCCGTGGCGCGCAACATGGTGAGCCATGGCGGCGGCTCGATCGTCAATATTGGCGCGATGTGGGCGCACCAGGCGGTGAAGGCAACACCTTCCTCGGCCTATTCGATGCAAAAGGCTGGGCTGCATGCCTTGACCAAGAATCTTGCGATCGAGCTCGGTGGCCACGGCATTCGCGTCAACTCGGTGGCACCGGCGGTGACGGTGACTCCCTTGTTCGAAGCGTTCATCGAGCCCGACAAAGTGGAGCAGACGCTCACGGAAGGCTTCGGCGCGTTTCACCCCATAGGTCGGGTCGGTCGCCCCGAGGACGTCGCCCAGCACATCGTATTTCTTCTATCAAACAAAGCTGGTTGGACGACGGGCGCCATTCACGACGTGGATGGTGGGGTCATGGCCGGCCGCGTTTGAGCGTAGAGGTCGCGTCTGCCTGGAGCCCGCTCGCCCCGCTCATCGCAAGCTTTTTCACGGAGACATTTATGCCGCCTGAGGCCAAATCAGTTACGTCGACCATTTTTTATCGCACGCTCGAGGTGCAGGGGCTGAAAATCTTCTATCGCGAAGCCGGTTCCCGCGAGGCTCCCACCGTGCTGCTCTTGCACGGCTTTCCGTCGTCTTCCCATATGTTCCGTAATCTGATCCCACTGCTTGCCGACAAATATCATGTCGTTGCGCCAGACTTCCCCGGATATGGCGAAAGCTCGGCACCGCCGGTCGATGAGTTCGAATATTCCTTCGAGCGGTTCGCGTCGGTGATCGAAAAGTTCACCGAAGAGCTCGACCTTGCGCCATATGCGCTATACCTCTCCGACATAGGTGCATCGGTTGGTTTCCGGCTGGCTGTCATGCATCCCGAGCGAGTGACCGCCATGATCATCCAGAACGGCGAGGCGCACGCTGAAGCCCTGAACAAGGAGTTCCTCTCGGGGTTGTTCGACTTCTGGAAGGATCGGAGCGAAAAGAATACCCGAGGCATACTCGACTGGCTCCTGACAATTGAAGGAACCAAGTGGCATTATCTGCATGGCGTCAGCGATCCGTCGAGGATCAGCCCGGACAATTGGGTGATCGACCAGGCCTACCAGGACCGGCCGGGAAACAAGGATATCCAGCTTGCAATCCTCTACAACGCGAAGAGAAATCTGGATGTTTACGAGGATTGGCAGGTGTACTTCCGTAAACATCGGCCTCCTACGCTGATCACGTGGGGAAGAAACGATGGAATCTTCACGGTGGAGGGTGCTGAGCTCATCAAAAGAGATATTCCCGGCGCGGAGCTCCATCTTCTCGATACGGGCCATTTCGCGTTGGAAGAAGAAGGAGATCGGATCGGGTCGTTGATGCAGGAGTTTCTCG
>DAITMW010000077.1:6884-20347 GCA_036834945.1 Steroidobacteraceae bacterium | reverse complement strand
CGACTAGCATCTCTGGCTATCCAATCGTGATGCAAGGGGAAATGAAATGACTGGATCCACCGAGCGCGCTGTACTGGCTGGAGGCTGTTTCTGGGGTATGCAGGACCTCATACGCCGTTTACCTGGAGTCGTGTCCACCCGCGTGGGTTACTCCGGAGGTGACGTTCCCAATGCCACCTACCGTAATCACGGCACTCACGCCGAGGCCATTGAGATCATTTTCGATCCGCAGAAGACGAGTTACCGCGGTCTGCTGGAGTTCTTCTTCCAGATTCACGACCCCACCACGCGCAATCGGCAGGGTAATGACGTCGGCACCAGCTACCGCTCCGCCATCTTCTATACGAGCGATGAGCAGAAGGTCGTAGCACAGGACACCATCGCCGACGTGAACGCTTCGGGCCTATGGCCCGGCAAGGTGGTCACGGAGCTGGCCCCTGTGGGTCCGTTCTGGGAGGCCGAGCCGGAGCATCAGGATTACCTGGAACGCTATCCGAACGGCTACACCTGTCACTTTCCGCGTCCTGGCTGGAAGCTGCCCAAGCGGCAAGAGGCGAGTCGCGTCAGGGTCGGCTGAGTCGCTCGATTCGGTGATGTTGAAGGACGCGAGTAGTTGAGCAACCCCTCGTGAGACGCGCAGCGCTGACAGCCCTCGCGTCATCACGCCACCTTGCAACGCCGCCGGGCATGTTGGCATCGGTGCAACTCCATCTGGACGTCCGGGGCTCCAATGCGGATGGATGCGCGAAGTTGGGGGCAGCCGGAGCGTCACTCCGCCCGAACGGAACCCCGGGTCCTCGCAAGGATCGGACCCGGGAATCTTGCGGAAATCACTGGCGAGCTGCCGGCAATGAGTGCTAGGTTAGATAAAACACGGGGACCAACAAACTCAACGGATCGCGTCAGGCTGCATTAACTCAAACTTCAACGCAGCAGTATGGGGCCGGCAGCATGATGCAACCCCGGGAGCCCGACATGAAGAACGACACGGCGAAGAAGCTCACTCTGCTCCCGCGCAATGGAAGCATTGCGGTATCCGGCTTCCCCGAGCGCGCTGCCCAGGACCCGGGCGCGCCGCTGGGTTTTGCCCATTCGAGCCTGAGCGCGACCCCGACGGTGCCGCGGGTCCTGACCGGCCACTGAGCTGATCGCCGTTTGTCATGTCAGGGAGAGAAACACATGTCCAGCCCACGACCATTGCTCCTGTCGTCGTTGTTGCTTGCTGGTTTTACGCTGGCGTGCAGCACAGCCTTGTCTGCGGCGGAATATTCGCTCATCGAAATTCCTGCCCCGCTGAATCACGCAGTGGGATTGAACAATCGGGGTGACGTCGTTGGGGATGCAGGGCCTGGTAGCCCCGGCCCCAGTCCGTCCGGCGCACTCGTATACCATGGTATTACCGGGGTGCTCACACTACTCCCATGCCAGGGGACGAGCGGATGCAGTTCGGTCGCCACAGGGGTCAATGATCACGGCGACGTCGTAGGCACCAACAACTCCTCCGTGGGAGCGCCGCCTAACGCGGCCATCTGGCTCTCGAATGGCGGCGTAACGGTGCTCGAGAACACGTTCAGCTTCGGGGTCGGCATCAACAACCAGGGCCAGGCGGTGGGTAATTCCTACGATTTCCACGGCGATCAATCGGGCTTTGTAACCGACTCGCTGGGACAGACCCACTTGACGCTGATCTGGCTGATCCAGTGCGGGTTCGGCTTCTGTGGCGCCCAAACCGGCGGAGCCGCCATCAATGACCTGGGACATGCTGTCGGCTGGTCCGATTGGGGTGCGGAGCCTCCGTCAGAGCCCGGCGCCGGCCAGGCGTGGTCCGGCATTCACGCCGTCATGTGGGTGAACGGCAGCCCGACTGATCTCGGTGCGCTGGGTAATCACACCTACGCGAGCGCCCACAGCGTGAACAATCTCGACGCAGTGGTGGGTAACTCAACTGTCGGCGCTGCCTCACACGCCTTCCTTTACCGTAACGGCAGCATGGGAGATCTCGGCAATCTGCCGGGCGAACCCCAGTTGAACAGTGACGCCTTGGATATCAACGATCAAGGCGAAATCGTCGGTTGGTCGGATGTTCGGCTCGATGCGGATCACTCCATCACGCAACGTGCCTTCGTCATGAAGAATGGCCAGATGCAGAATCTGACCTTTCTGCTGGATCCGCAGGTGTGGGCCAGGATACGGTTGACCGAGGCGACGTCCATCGACTGCCATGGGTTGATAGCCGCGAACGGATATGAAGCGGCGAGCGGCGCGAAGCATGCCTACTTGTTGGTACCGAATAAACCGCTACAAGTGGAATGTCCGCAGTCGCGAGCGGCTCCAGCGGTGCTGGCAAAATAAAGCCCCGAGCGGCGTGGGCACGACTTGTGTCAGGGGCTAACTGAGCGACCGATGATCTCGCACAGTCGTTCACAGGCACCCGGGATGCGCTGCATGGGCGCTGCAGCGACATTCAATAGCAAGCCGCTGGCTCGAGCTGTCTCAGACACATACCACGGTGATAGTGGCGACGGTGCGAGCCCGAAGGCCAGCGCCTCGTTGGCAATTTCAGTGTCAGCAACACCAGCGGGCAGATGCAGCAGTACAACAAGGCCGCCAGCAGATGTCCGACAGCCGTGGGACTCGAGGCAACTCGTCAGCGCATCGCTGCGTTGGGCGTAGATGCGCTTCGTTCGCCGAAGGTGACGCATGTAGTGGCCTTCCCGTATGAATTCGGCAGTTGCGATCTGTACGGACGGGCCCGGTGCGGGGCTAAGGCACGCGGCGGCTTCTGCGAACCGCTCCGCGATATTCACGGGAGCCACAATGAAGCCCAGGCGGAACGTCGGGCTGATGGTCTTGCTGAATGAGCCGAGGTGAATAACACGGCCAGTTCTGTCGAGCGACGCGAGCGCGGGCGCGGAGCGGCCTTTCAGCTTCAATTCGCTCAAGTAATCGTCCTCGATGATCCACGCGTTCTTTTCGGTGGCCCACTCGAGGAGGCGGACGCGGCGCTCGAAGGAAAGCGTCGCGCCGAGGGGCGCCTGCTGGCCAGGAGTTACGACGGCCAAAGCAGCATCAGGCGCGGCGTTCAGGCCATGGGCTACGTTCAGACCCTGCTCATCCACAGGCACTGGCATCAACTGCAAGCGTGCGAACTCGAGACCCTTGCGCGTAAGGGGAAAGCTGGGATCCTCGACCCAGGCTGTTCGCCCCTCCAACCCGAGCACGTGCAGCGTTAGACCCAGGCCGCCGCTGAACCCGGAAGTAATGACGATTTGCGCGGGCGTACACTCGATGCCACGTGTGATAGCCAGTTGGACGGCGAGCTCTCGTCGTAACTCGAACTCCCCGCGAGGATCCGGATAGCTGGCTGCTGCGTGGCCTTCGGCTCGTACGGTACGCGCACGTATGCGCGAGATGAGCTTGTAGGGAAAGCTGTCCTGAGCCGGTACACCCATCTGGAAAATCGCTGGCGCCGCCGAGAATTCCCGATATACGCCCGGTAGGAATGAGCTCCTGTTCCCCCGCACGTCCACTTGCCTTCGCATGGCGGGCCGTTCGGCGACATGGGTCCCACCCGGAGTCGAAGAGACTATCAACCGCGCATCAATCAGACGCTCGTAAGCCGTTCGGACTGTCCCGCGTGCCACCCCAAGCTGAGCGGCCAAATCGCGCCAGGATGGCAGACGCGCACCTGGTACCAGGAGTCCTTTATCGATGGCATCAGTGATTCCCTTCCTGATTTGCTCCGACAAAGTGACTTTGGCCGAGTGGTCAATCGATAACGGCAGGTGTCTTGCCATGCTCTGATGGTGCACCAGAACCGACCGTTTTTGGAGTGATCAGCGATCCCTTCCCCAGATCACGGATCCGTTACGGATGGTGTCGCGCACGCGTGCGAAGGCGGTCGGATCCTCAGCCGGGTCGCCGTCCAGCAGTACGAGATCGGCGTCCATCCCCTGGGCGATGCGTCCTTTGTGTGCGGCATAGCCGAAACGCGAGGCCGGCGCGATGGTGAGCGAGGCTAAGATCTGTCGCCAGTCGAGCGCTGCCGACATCAGGCGATATTCTTCGGTGGTGTCATAGGCGTCGGTGTAGCCCACATCGGTGCCGAACAGGATCTGGCCATCGGCGGCAGAAAAATCCTTCAACTCGGAGGTGATCATCTTGATGGTCTGCGCCAGAATTTCCGGCTTCAGATGGGACTTCTTCGCCTCCACCTCGAACAGCGTCATGGTGGGAGTCAAGGCCATGTTACGGGCCCGCATGCGCGCGATCAGCGCGGGTGTCCAGCCGTACGGATCGTGGCTGCCACTCTCCGTCGCGGTCGTGTGCGAAAGGATGTCAACACCGGAGTCGATCGCCACGTTGAGCCCAGCATAGTTGGAGGGATGCGCGAAGGCGGGCTTGCCGCGCTTGTGCGCTTCGGCCACCACCGCCTTGGCAATGTCGAGGCGCATCGGCAGCACGCCGATGTCGCCGCCCACTATGGCGCCGGCGAAGACTTTCACCGCGTCTGTGCCGCGGTCGAGTTGGTGGATGGCGCGAGCGGCGGCTTCTTCGGGAGTCGAGACTTCCTCGTTGGCCCATCCGTGATCCTCGAGATACTTGCGGACATAGATCGGCGTGCCACCCTCGGGGAAGAACGGGTCGCCGCAGGTCAGGATCATGGGGCCTGCGATCTCGCCCGAGGCGATGCGCTGGCGCAGTACCAATGTGTTGTTGGTCGAGGACCCTAGATCGAAGACTGTAGTGAAGCCCCAGCGCGTGAGCATCGCCTGCAGGCCGTCTTCGAGCATCGCGGCATCGGCCGTGTTGGCATTCAGGAGGTCGGTGGGCATGAAGTGGACATGGCTGTTCCAGAAGCCAGCGGTGACGACAGCGCCGTGCGCGTCGATCACGTGGGCACTCCTGGGAACGGCAATCTCCGACTGCGTGCCGACCTTGACGATCTTGCCGTCCTGGATGAGCACCACGCCATCATTGATGCGGGCGGCGTCCGGCGCCGGATAGATCCTGGCACCCACGATGGCGAGCGGCTCGGCCACCGCCTCAACCGATAAAGAGAGGATCGCTACCATCAGCGCGCCTGCCACTCGTGCCATCACAGTCATCGAAGTCTCTCGTTGGTTGCAAAGGATTGAAGACAATGACGAAGCTGGGCGCGGAACAGCGCCCGGAACTGCTTGTCGCTGGAAAACCTTCCGGCGCGCTGCATGGAGACAAGACCCTGCCCCAGGCTTGCGAGCGCCAGAGCGATGTCCACCGCCGGCGCATCACGGAGGTGCCCACCCGCCTTGGCCTGATCGATCCGCACCATGATCATCGCCACGACCGGCGAGCGGCCCGCCACGAAGTCATCGGGATAGCGACGAGCCTCAGGGGCGGGCAGGAAGAAGGCGGCATCAAAACGGTGCGGCTGGGCGAGCGCGAAATTGAGGAAGGCCTCGAGCACCGCCTCCAGCCACTCCATGGGATCCTGTGCCCGGATGGCGCGGACGGTCTGCTCCCAGGCGGCCAGGCCGTCATCCATCAGTGCGTTCAAGAGCGCGTCCTTGTCGGCGAAATGGCGGTACATCGCCATTGGCGAGACTTGGGCGCGCGCCGCGACCTTGCGGACAGTCAGGCCCGCCATCCCCTCGCGATCGAGAATGGCTCTGGCGGCGGAGAAGATCCGATCTCTAGTCATGCGTACACTGTACACGTAGAGGCGTACAGTGTACACAAAACTTGGCGTTCGAATTGCTCAAGCCTCGATGCGGGGTTTGGCCGTGTCTTACTCGTAGCAACACGTACTCAGGAACGAGACATGCTCTGGCTTCGGTATAGCCGGAGCGACGTGCCATGAAGCGTTTACTGCGGGAAAACGGGCTCTCTATTGCCATGTTTCTGCTCTTCCTCGTGTTTCTCACGGTGGAGAGCATTGTTGGCCATCGCGCGGAGAATCAGGACCGGCAGGATCATGGGCAGCCACCCCAGCGCTATGTCGAGTTCGTGATGAGCGGCAAGTTCATCGAAGCCACCACGGAGAACTGGGAGAGCGAGTTTCTGGAGATGGCGGCGTATGTCATGCTCACTGCCTTCCTGCTTCAGCGGGGCTCGGCGGAATCGAAGAAGCTCGACGAGCCGGAGGCAGTCGATTGGGATCCCCGGGGCGCAAGCAACAAGTCAGATGCGCCCTGGCCGGTGCGCCATGGCGGATGGGTGCTCCGTGTCTATGAACATTCCCTGAGTCTCGCGTTTCTGCTCCTGTTCATAGCAGCCTTCCTGCTGCATGCCTCCGGCGGAATGCGTGCCTATAACGAGCAACAGCTCGAGCATGGCGGGTCACCCGTTTCATTCCTGGGCTTCCTGGGCACCTCGGAATTCTGGTTTCAGTCGATGCAGAACTGGCAGAGCGAGTTTCTCGGGCTGTGCGTCATGATCGTACTGAGCATCTTCCTGCGGCAGCGCGGTTCCCCGGAGTCCAAACCGGTGGACGCGCCGCACTCGCAAACCGGCTCGGGTGAGTAGTCTCACACCCGAGCAAGGCTGATCATTGAAAATAACCGCTCGGCGTGAGAGGCGGGGCGGGCTGGGCCAACATGAGGCTCACGGCGTCGGAGGAGGCGGGACGCGCCGGTGGGTGGCCTGTTCGAAACCGTAGGCAATCGCGAGAAGCCGCGGCTCGCCGCACAGCGGGCCCACGAAGCTCACGCCGAAGGGCCGGACCTTGTCGGGTGACCCTTTGGCCTCGGGGTTGTCGTTGGTCACCAGACCGAATGGAACGGTGATGATGGGATAGCCCGCCTTGGTGGCGTAGTTCGACCCGCCGGCGCCGGGAAACATCACAACATCCACCTTCGCGCCGATCAATGCGGCGTCGAGGCCTTCTTCGCGGGTGAGCCTGAGGTCGCTCGCGCGGTCGGCCTCGTATCTCGCCTTGTCCCGGTCCAGATCAATCTGATCGGTCATCTGCAGGCGCTGCTGGCCGTACTTGATGGCGCCTTCCTCCTGGTGCGTCATGTTCCAGGCGAGGAACTCGGTCAGGGTCTTCACCGGCCTTCCATCGCCGAGACTCGCGAGCCACAGATTGAAGTCTCGCTTCATGGTGTAGCGCACCACGTCAGAGCACAAAAAGTCTGACTCGGTCAGACCGCAGATGCTATGGCGCGGCAGGCTGTGAGCAGGATCGGTCGCCACTGTGCTCGGCAGGTCCGAGGTCACCACCTCGGCACCGGCGGCCTTCAGTGCAGCGATGGCATCGTTCATCGACTGAGCCTCCTCGGGCAAAAGCGCCTTGGTAGGCTTACCGCCGGGCACCGGGAAGGTGGTGTAGATACCGGTGCGCGGAATCCCGATGCGTGCGCCCTTCAGCGCGTCCGCTTTCAAGTATCTGACATAGTCGTGGTCAGGTGGCGCTTTGCATGTTGTTGTGCGCGGATCCTTCGGATCGGGATCGCCTTCCAACGCGCCCAGCACGAGGGCGGCGTCCATTACCGTCTTGGCCATCGGGCCGGCGGTATCCTGATCCAGTGACAGTGGGATGATGCCGTAACGGCTCACGCGTCCGGTCGAAGGGCGGATGCCCACCAGCATATTGGCGTTGGACGGGCTTTCGATCGAGCCACCGGTACTGGTGCCTATGTTGACGGCCCATAGGTTCGCCGCTACGCCGACACCGGAACTCGAGCCAGCGACAGCAAGCATGGGCTTGCCGTCCGCTTGAGCACGGGGATCGTAGGGGTTGTAGCTCTGACCTGCCGCGGCATTGTAACCACCGGGTGAGGCGATCATGCCGCCGCCGTACCAACCGGCCAGCTCACTCAGGGTGGACTTGGCGATGATGATGGCACCCGCCGCCTCCAGGTTCTTCACCAGCGTTGCCTCATAAGGCGGCATATAGCCCTTGAAGGCCAACATGCCACCTGAGGTAGGCAGCGCTGTGGTCATGATGTTGTCCTTCAGCGCAATAGGGATGCCATGCAGTGGCCCGCGCACGTGGCCGGCGGCGCGCTCCCTGTCCAGTGCGTCAGCTTCAGCCAGCGCGCGGGAATTGACTGTCACCGCCGCGTGAAGCTCGTCTTCATAAGCGCCGATGCGGGCGAGATACTGCAGCACGATTTCGTGCGACGTCGTCCTGCCGGCCTTCATGGCTGCCTGCATCTGCGGGATTGAGGCCTCCACTACATTGAAGCCGGGCGCGGACTTGCCGCTAGCCTGGAGCGCCAATGTCGCCAGCATGGCGGCGAGCGCGCCCTCACCAAAACGCCTCATCTTCGTCATGTCCTGACTTCCTACTGCAACGAGGGCTCGTGCGGCACACTCACGTGAAGCGAGTATAGGACTGCGGAATTAGCAGAAGTCTTCTGTTTTAATTGAAATTTTAGCTGTAAATTGCCGCAGCCGGGGCACGCAATTGCCGTTAGCGGGTCCCGCTCCAACTCCATTCCGGCATACAATGCCGCGTCCTGTTGACGCTTCCGAACGCATGGCTACGTAAGGGGTGATTGCAATGCGAACGACACTCGGCGCTCTCTGGATATTCCTGGCTTCCCTGCAGACCATTGTGGCACTGGCCGCCGACCCGCCGAAACCAGCGACCATCAAGCTGGAGCATCCGGGTGATGCCGCGCTGTCGGAGGACAAGCCCGGAGTCTATGTTTACAAGAGCTTCCCAAGGTTGACGCGACTCTACGTCAACGAGAAGGACCCGCCCGGGAAATCCGTCTGTAACTCGGGATGCTCTTCGGCCTGGCCGCCGCTGCGTGTGACCTCAGGCGAGAAGAACTCCGTGGGTGACTGGACTGTCATCGTGCGCGATGACGGCAGCAAGCAGTGGGCATACAAGGGCAAACCCGTTTACACGCGTTTTCACGATATCGATCCGGATGCCGAGACGGCGCAGGAAGGATTTCACCTGCTGGTTCCCTGATCGAGGGGAATTCGTCCTATGAACCCTGACAGTGTCTCTTCACCGAGTGAGAGATAGAGATGTTGCTCAGACACTGTCAGTGTGAACGTGGTGCGGCGCTGGAGCCGTTCGGCGAGGCTCGAAAGCCACTCGAAGTCCAGTGCATACAGCTCGAGCGCATCGATACGATGAATCCGCTCACCGCCGAGCCGTGCCGCCAGTTGCGCGGCATCTTTATGTGTATACACGGCAACGCGTCGAGCTGCCTTGCTCGCTCGATGCAGGCGGGGCGGTTCCGGAGCTCCGACATCAATCCAGACCTGCAATGCACCCGTCAGGTCGCGTACGGCGATCGCCGGCTCGTCCGGCTCGGAGATCCCGTTCGTAAGCACGATACCTTCCGTGTACTCGAGGCAATAGGCGAGCACCCGGGTCAGCATGCGCTCCGCCGTTTCGGACGGATGACGAGCTACGCGCAGGCTCAACGACTGGTAGACGTCGCGATCCGAGTTCGACAGCTCAATGTCGAATACGTAAATAGTGTCGCCGAGTGCCATGTATGATCTCTTCGGGCATCATGCTCCGAAATCCTCGGCCCGGCTACCTTACCCGTACTGCTCGATAGCCAGGCGGCCTATGGCAGAGTCGTCGTGGAAAAACCCGTCGATGCCTGTATCCAGGTAGCGATGAATCTCAGCGATCGAGCCGTGCGGGTTGCGCGCGCTCTCGCCGGAGCCATCGCGGAAATCGGCTGCCAGATAGTTGTTTTCCGGTCGGAAAACCCAGGTGTGAACCAGGAGTCCAGCCCTGTGAGCAGCGGCGACCAGGCCCGTCGGAGTCGCCAGCCGAGCATCCGGGCCCAAAGGGATGATCGAGCGGATAGGCGGTGCGACGACATCCGCGTAGGTCTTGATGTCAGCCAGTCCTTCGGGTGTCGTCATCTGCGCGTACGTCAGGTTGCCTCCGGCTGCGATGACATCGCCGGGCTGTAAGCCCGCGTCGTCGACCAGCTGCATCAGGCGAATATTGGCGGGTCGGCCCAGCCTCGAGCGCAGGTACTTCAGGTTTGAAATCTCGAACGATTGAATCTCCACCGGGGCCGTGCGTGTGTAGGCGTGCTCGTTCAGGCTTGCCAGGAAGCGATCCTCGAGCGGCAGGCCGACCGCGGCGAAATGACTCGAGTTCTTCAGTTCCGGGACCAGCCCGATGACACGGTCGTGAACCAGGGATTCGGCTGCGACCAGATCGATGATCTCGTCCCAGGTTGGAATCTGGAACAGGCCGTCGTAGCGCGTGTTGTCGGGACGGATTTTCGGCAACCGCTCGATGGCGCGCAGCCGCTTGAGCTCGGCCAGCGTGAAGTCCTCGACAAACCAGCCGCTCTCCACTTTGCCATTGATGGTTTTGGTGGTGCGCCGCGCGGTGAACTCGACCCGTGTAGCCACGTCGGTCGTCGTGCTGATGTTGCTTTCGTGGCGCGCCACCAGCACGCCGTCTTTCGTGGATACCAGGTCCGGTTCCACGTAGTCGGCGCCGTCGACGATGGCCTGTACATACGAGCCGAAGGTGTGCTCCGGCCAGCGGGCACACGTGCCGCGGTGGGCAAACAGCTCCACTTTCCTCGGCTTCCCCTCTGCGGGGAAGGCGGCGGCCAACGCCGCCGCCACCGCCACCGCAGTTCCCAGAAAGGCGCGGCGATCCGTGCTCATTCGAGCTTCGCGCTCAGGGTCAGGAAAGCCATTCTCGGCGCAATCGGATACGCCTGAAAGCCGCCCGAGTTGCTCGTCACCACGGCAGTCGACCAGCCGCGTACGCCGCCCAGGTTGGTTACATTTGCGCTGATCTTCATGTCCTTCAGCAGGCCGACCCGGGTGTCGAACAGATAGCTTGCCTCCAGTCCGGTGATGAACGTCCCGCCCACCGAGAGGTCGTTCAGATACGTGACAAAGCGCCGGCCCACGTAGTCGCCGTTGATTTGCGCTTCGAAGTTTCCGAAGTTCGTGCTCAGCACCGTCTTGTACAGCCATTTCGGCGTCAGTGGGACCTGCTTGCCCTGCGTGGCGACGCTGGCAGCGACGTTGTTGCTGCCGACATTGGTGTAGTCGGAGTCATAGACGGAGCGATTGTAGGAAGCGCTGTTGTAGAAATGCAGGTGATCGCCGAAATGCAGCGTGACCGCGAGATCGGCGCCATCGGTCCTGACACCGCCCACGTTCACCAGAACCGCGGGGTTGGGGTTGATGAAATTGTATGTTGCAACGTTCAGCAGCCGGTTGGAGAAGTTGACGTGATAATAGTTGAACTGCCCCTCGATGGAGGTGAGCCCCGCCCAATCCAGGTCGTGCTTGCTGCGCAGGCCCAGATCGTAAGTCAGTGAGGTTTCCGGGTGGGCCGTTGATTTGAAGCTGTCAAAGGCGGCCTGGCTGCCCAGACTCCACGGTGACGCACCATAGAAGTTGCTGCCCGCGCCATAAGGAATGAATTGCCGCAGGTTCTTCTGGAAGTTGAAGAACACCTGCTCGCTGCTCGTCATGTCCCAGATGGCGCCCGCTTGCGGCAGGAACCAGTTGTTGGAGGTGATCTCGCCGACGGGGTAGTTGACGGGCACGGCGGTGTTCGGCAGGTTTTGCTGCTGCACCGGCAGCGAATCACCCGCCTTTTGCAGGCTCGCCTTCCATCCTGCCGACAGCAACAGGTCGGGACGGATCTGCCACTGGTCCTGCAGGTGCAGCTGCCAGTCCTTGGTCGCGAACCGGAAGTCATACTGTGTGAACGCCGGATCGATCGGAATGTTGTAGGGCGTCAGGTCGTTGTTCGCGGCCGAGAAACCGTACCAGCGCCGCGCCTGGGCGGAGTCATTGTGCTCGTACCACAGTCCTGCCTCGACCTGATGCTCACCCAGGTGCCAGTTCAGAGTTGAGCGCTCCCCGACCCGGTGGATCTCGTACTCCGTGGTCCGAACTTCGTAGCCGGTGCCGCCGAAGGTCTGCACCAGGTTCTGGCCCGGGAAGTAGATCTGAAACAGGCCGGGCAGACCCGCCTGGTTCACCGGTCCGGCGACGATGCCGCGCCCCGAATCATTGTGATAGTAGACTTGATTGGACCAGGTGATCGCATCGCTGGGGTGCCAATCGTAATTGAGGTACGCGAGACCGTCCGCGCGTTGCGCCGCGCTGAAGTAGTTTGAAAAGTTGTTGCCGAAGGCGGCCGGCGGTGCGCCCTGCGCGTCCAGGTAAGCAAGGCCCGCAGGCAGGTTGGGATACAGGAACGGGCGGGTGTACGGGATGAAATTCTGCGCCGCGGCCGTCTGTTGATTTCCGAAGTTCGTTGCGTCCTCGTTCGGCTCGACCTTGTATTGCCAGTCGGCGAAGAAAGTGAGCTTGCCGACCGAATCCTCGTGCAGGAATTTCAAATTGACCTGGTCGCCACGCTGATGCCCGTCGAAATCCCAAGCGCGGGCATCGTGGTGCAGATATGAGATGTAGGCGGAGTTACCGGATCCAAAATCACCTGTGTCGAATCTGACGAACGTGCGGGTGGTGCTGTAACTACCGCCGGTCTCGCGCAGATCCAGGCCGGGGTTGTGCGTAGGATCACTCGAGAAGGTCTCGATGACGCCACCCAGGTTGCTCGTCGAGGCGACCCCGAGGGAACCGGCTCCGGAGGCCAACTCCACGCGCGAGACGTTCTCGCTGGTGATCGCGCGCGAAACACTCAATCCGTTGTAGTTCCCGTATTGCTGATCGCCGAGGGGGACGCCATCGAGCGTGAACCCGAGTTGTTGTGTCGTGAAGCCATGAATCACGAGCGATTCGTTCTGCTCGTTGTTGCCCCAGGGGTCGGCGGTCTCGTAAACGACGCCCGGCAGGGTCTCGATGGCTTTCAGCGGGCTGATGCCGGGCAACACCTTTTGCGCTTCCACTCCAGAGAGAGCCACCGACGAGCGTGTGGCGCGATTCGCTGTTACGACGATGGCCTCGAGGCCAGCGTCGCCGGGTTCGGGAGCGGGTTCGTCAGCAAGGACCGGCAGGCAGGAAAACGCGGAGGTGAGCGCAAAGAGGGCGGCGTCGCGCCGCAGGAACGCAAACTTCATCCGGAAGGCCTCGAAAAAAGCCGGCACTGTGCGTGAGACGCACTACAGCATCATTACAGAGCTCTGGTTTTTTCTTTATGGATGGTGAGCAATCGCGGCTGCCGACTCGCGTTCACAACAAGTCGAGCAACACGCGTTAGCTGCTGTTCAGGTCCGCTTTACAAGTCGCTTCGTGCTGTTGTTTCCAACCGACTGTAAAGGAATGTGGCACGCCGACACGGGCCCGCGGATGAGCCCGGTCGGCTCAGGGGCCGGGGGCCGGCGCAGCCGGCGCGACGATCGTCGCGAACTCGAAGATTCCGAACTCGCCCGCGCCCAGGAACGTGCCGAGGATGGCTTCGTTTCCGGACACCGCCAGAGTGTTACCGGGTTGGGCGGTCAAGCGCTGCACCCGCACCAACTGGCCGTTCTGGCAGACATAACCCTCGGTCTCGCCGACAATGGTTGCATAGTTGTCAGCCGTGAAGGGGGCCGAGATGAGGG
>DAITMW010000077.1:1457-6784 GCA_036834945.1 Steroidobacteraceae bacterium | reverse complement strand
ATTCCCGGCTCGCTCCTTGCGAGGACGGTACTCAGACCGCGCGCCGTCCAGCCCGGAGGGACTCTGTCATATACATGCCAACCTCCCGGAGTGGCATCCCTGGGCTCGACATGGGAGAAGCTTTAGTCGCTTTCAACGTGGGTTGAGTTATCATGTAGCCGCCGCCGGCCACCTCACCCGCAACTCCCGCAGTGCTTCGCAGCGGAGATGTTGCCCGGGAAGCGATTCTGCGCCGCTGCAGTGTGGGAACTTTCTCCTGTGTGCTGTCGAGAAAGCTCACGGCGTGAGCGGTGACAAAATCCTTTTCGTCCTGAGTCGGCAGCAGGTCATAGGTTTCATTCACCCGAAGCTTGGCCTCGGTGCGGTTCTCTTCCCAATCGTCCTGTGCGTCCGCGCCCGCCTTCAGAGAGCTGGTTCCGCCGACGAGCCCTCTCGCGATCTCACCTGGAGCCATCGATGCTACGGTCATCGCACCCATGATGACGACGACCGCGGCCTCGGTAAGCCCCTTCGTCTTGGGGTCGATTCGCAGCAGCTCCATGATCTTGGCGCGCAGCAGATCGTGCGCTTGCGACTCCCGCTTGCGGCTAACGTCCGAGCCGGCGTGTCCGGCGGGGAAGCCTTCCTCGGCCGACATGATGGTCTGGGATGTATCCGTTCGAAAGCCGTCGCCATTGCGCAGCACCCATTCGAGGGTACGGCTGTAAACCCATTTCCCGGTCCAGTCCAGGAAGTACGAATTCTGCGGCGCGGTGCCCGGCAGGATGTGCTTGTCAGTGGCAGTCGGATGACTCGACTGGTGAGGAGACTTGGGTTTGGCTCTTCGCAAAAACTTCCATGTGTCGGTGGTGAGCGCGGCCTCGTGGTAGCCGGTGCTGTAGCCCTGCAACGTCGGGTTGGAGCCTGTCCGGTAGTCGTCGGCCCCTTTGTAAAACGCCTGCTCCTTTGCCTGCTTCTTCGTGAGTGTCGGATCTTTCTCCGTCTCGTAAAGAGGCCTTTTCGGCGGCGGCATGCGCTACTCTCTTTCGATGGAGATCGCTCGTACCTGGTATCCGCAGTTGCCGACGTCGGAGCTCGCGGGCGTCAGGGTAATCTCGATGCTGTTGAAACCCAGGTTCAGGTAGTCGTGATAATTGACCGAACCATAGCTCAGGTCGCGCAGTGAGATCGACAACAGGTTATCTTCTCCGCCCTCGCCCTCGGGTGTGTCTATGAGCTTGAGCATCGAGGTCGACGCATCGCCGTTGACCGTGATGGTCATCATCACGGCGGCTGAACCGGTGGTCCAGTGTTTCATCAACAGCCTGTAGCCATTCGTGGTATCGGTCACCTTGAAGGACAGGACCATCGTCAGCGACGTGCAGTTCTGGGTAAATGCCGCCGACAGTGCGGTCTGGGAGGGTGTGAATCCGGCCCCGGCATCGGCCGCGGTCAGATCGGCATACTTCGTGGTGTCATCGATGAGCAGTGTGTTACTGGTCGAGATGATCCTGAAGGCCGTTGGACTCTCGCTCTGGGTCGCGGGAACCGGCAGAATCAGAAACTGCCGTGGAACGAACCCGATGATGGCAACGCCCGCGGCGCCACTCGCGATCGGGTCCAAGCCGTAAAGACATACATCCAGGGGAGTCGGCAGAGTGTAGGAGAAGTTTACCGGGGTATTGAGATTTGCATTCAGATTGCCGGACACCAGCTGGTGCGTCGCCGTACAGTAGGTGATGTTATGGGTGAAGCCGATGGATGATGAGGTGGTCGGCTGGACAATCCAGGATGCCTTCATCGTGAAATCGAGCCCGAATTGCGCCAGCTGGCTCGGCGGCAACAGCATTGCCGTGGTGTCCGTGGTGTCGCACAGGAGTTGTGTGATGAATCCGGGCAGGGCGCCATTCACGCTGTTATACCTGACGACGTCCCAGGGGTATTCCTGTCCCCATACCCATGTGAGTGAAAGATCCGTGCCGAGAGTTGTGTTGCAGGCCCAATCCTTCACGCTCATCGAATCGCTGGTTCCTGTCTGCCGGTCGCTCGCGGTTTCGCTTCCCTTGGAAACCGACTTCGAGCGCTCGGTTTCCCACGTGTGACCGTACCCGCCGGACAGATCGCCAGTGGGGCTGTCACCAAAAAAACCCAGCGATGCCGCAGCGCTGAACGAATTGGACTGGGAGGTTGCGGACCCACTCGTATGCTGCATCGTTGCCGAAGTCGTCTGCCCGGCGTTCGTGCTGATCGATGTAGCCACGGACGTATTGAGGGTACGGGGAGAATACGAGAGGACCTCCACGGGAGCGAGGTCTGAGTTCCAGACGATGTTGTTGATGACCACCGCCGGATAGCTCGAAAACGTGGGCGCATCGGTATTATTCGGCGAGGGGCTGTACCCATTGGCATTTGGAATGACGATGCGCTGGGTGCACATGACGATGTAGGCAAAGTTATCCGACAGGTTGCGCACATCGCGGTACCGTTGGACCTGGTAGCTGATGACGGTGAAACCATAAGTGGTCGAGACTGGGTTCGTGCCGCCGCTCTTTATGGTGATCGGCTGCACGACGTAATAGGTGTACAGGTCTTTCGGATTGAACATGTTCTTACTGGTTCAGTGTGACGTAGACGGTGTTCGCGCCGGCCTGGGAGGTATATCCGGGGGAAAGTTTGATTCCCAGCGACGCCGGAAGCGGTTGGGTCGTTTGGATCAGTGGCACCGGCTCGTTTGCGGTGAAGCCCGTTGGGTCCAGCACGAGCTCGATGAAGGTGGCCTCGAGCGTTTCGGCCACGATGCGGCTGTTTCCGTTGAGGAGCAATGACGCACCCGTCGATACGGAGAAGTTCCCGAGTTGCAGTGTTCCTGCGGCAGTCTGCGGCCGCACGATGAGACTGGGGCTTTTCGACAGCACGAGATCACAGCAGCCGCCGTTCTCATAAGCGCTGAGATCGAGCGAGCCTGACGAAACCGTGATTGGCCCGGAAAACGCATGAGAGCCGTTGAGCGCAAGCGTTCCACTGCCGGTCATGGCCAGTTCCCACTTACCCGTGCCGCCGCCGGCCTCCTGACCGTCGGGCCCGGTGCGTGACGGGCAGATCCCGGCGGCTCCGATTCGCACCGCGCCAGTCTCATCCGCGATCATGTCATTGACGGTGTAGTTATTGGCCGGTGCGAACGTGAGCAGGCCCGCTCCCTGCAGAAAGGCGCCTGCGCCTGCGCCGGCAGGTAGCAGCGCGCCGGATAGGGCGTTTGGGATCAGCACATCTTCGCCACCGACGGCTTTTCCGCCCGACATACTCCCATCACCCTGGATGAGGAGGGCCGCGTTATCCATGACAAAAATGGCGCCCCCGAGGCCCGCGCCGCCACTGTTACCGGAATCTCCGCCAAGTCCGCCCACGCCATTATTTTCAGCCGGGGGCTGTCCAGCCGCCCACGATCCAGTGCCACCACCGAATCCCGGGCTACCCGCGGCACCGGCAGTACCACCGGTGCCGCCAGTAATGATTGCTCCGGCGCCGCCTCCACCGGATCCTCCGCAACCCGCGCTGCCACCGTAGCCGCCATCCCCACCGGCTTTGCCCTGCCCGCCGGTTGAATCAAAATCATAGCCACCATAATGACCACCACTGCCTGGCGGTCCTGCTATGCCGAAGTAGCCGGCCGTCACCGAGCTCTGGAACAGGCCATCTCCCGAGGGTTTGTAGCCTTCGGCGCCTGCGCCGCCAAACCCTCCCTCGAAGGTGCCTGCTTGATAGACGCCCCCGGCACCCCCTTTTGAAATCGTGGTGCCACTCCCACCCTGCGCGGAACAATTACTGAAGCTGACATTGAACAGCGTGACATTCGCCGCAGCGGACGTTTTGTATTCCTTTTGCGAAAGATTGCCGACAAAGACACCGGCGCCTGCGCCCAAACAACCCTGGAGACCTTGGGAAACCATGTTGTTGATGTTCAAGTTGCTGATCGTCACGGTGCCGCTCATGATCACGAAGCCTTGATACTTGCTCGCGCCGTCGATGCTGACGCTCGAGCCGCTGGTTGCCTGGATGATGACCGATCCCGGCGTGTTGATCGGAGCGATATTGCCCGTCAGCGGCAGGGATCCCAGCACGACAATGGTGAGACTATCGCTCGAAGCCTCGAACTTGTTGACCACCGTCGTGATGAGTTCATTCAGCGCGGCGCTGTCGCTGACATACTGCGTTGACGGATTGCCGGGAGTGGGAGGGGAGCCGGCTGCGAAAGGCTGCTGTGCCATTATTGTTTGATCCAGGGAGCGGCTTCTCGGATGAGACCTGAAAATGATTAAGCGATGATGACCGATAGCGCGGGTCATGCGCCAGCGCCGAGCGAAAGTAGCGATTTGCAACTCGCACGTATGGGCGGAAAGGTCAGATGGTGTCGCCGAGTGCCAGGATGCCTTCGCAGCCTCAGCGTCCGCGGAACTTCGGCAGGGTGTTCGAGTGTGCCGTGCCCCGCGGGGGGGGTGCCCAAGGGCTGCTCCTGGGCCGCAAGCTGTCCATCGCAGGATTCGAGCGAGATCTTTTCGGACCAGACGGTCGTGGAAATGTGGTTCTCGAGCAGTGGCCGCAACGTCCGGTAGTCGTCAGTATCATCGGCCATGCAGGCAAATCGGGCGGCCGCATTCAGGATGCGGTCACTGTGCGGGTGTTGCTCGCGCAGTTTCACGAAACCGGCCTTCATGATCGGCCAGATCGCTCCGGAGTCGTCGAAGAGGTTGATATCGTCACGCTCGAGCGAGTCGTAGCTCCAATAGAGTTGGGCGTACAGCGCTGCGTCGCGATCCGCGGGCTTGTTCGTCATGTCGTCGACGAATTTGTCGACCAGAGCGTAGGAGCCGGACCAGCGCGGCATGAGCGTGCGCATCATGCTGCGGTAGAGGGGCAAATACTTTGGCGCCCAGCGCACGCCAGAGTCGAACAGGGCCCGCAGCCGCGCCCGGTCGGTCGCGCGCAGTCCTTCGATGTTGATGGAAAGCTGATACCAGAGCGGATTGCTCGCAGCGCGCGCTTCAACCTCATGCAAACTCGCCGCGGCCAGGTTGATCCGTAGGTTGAATAGCGCCCAACCCTCTTGTGAAACCGAGCTCGCGGGACCGAAGCCGCGTGCGCTCCAGGCCCAGGCCTCGAACACGAGGGCGTCGGCGAGATCGGGTTCTGCAGAGTCGGGTAATGCGCGGCGCCAGTCTGCGGTATGCTCCAGCGCGCTCCGCAGATCCAACGCGCCGTACTGAAATAGATTGGAGAGCCCCTCTTCGAGGGCTCCCAGGCTCGAGGTGCCGTCGGAGAGATCACCCTGCGCGGCGCGGGGCGCGCTCAGC
>DAITMW010000077.1:0-1357 GCA_036834945.1 Steroidobacteraceae bacterium | reverse complement strand
CGGGCTGACAGGGCGGGCGATGCCTACCGGCGCGCGGATGCAGGCACCGCTTCCGTTCAGCAGACTGCGCACCCGGGTTACCCAGGCGCTGCTCGACAAGCCTCGGGGGCCATTCAGCGCATTGTCCACCAACTCCGCCCGAGTAAGGCGCGCGGAGGCGAGTAGGGCGCGCTGCTCGAATTTGGGCAGGTCCGCGTACAAGCTCTCTTGTTGCGTACGCGCGGCCTCGATGATCATGCGTGCCCATTCCAGTCGGGCGAGCGCCTCGTCGGCAACGAGTTGGGCGAACCACTTTTGTTGGGGCGGTAAGGTAGGTAACTCCTTGTGCAGGCGCGCGGAGCTCTCAGACCAGAAGGGACGGATGTCCTTGTCGAACCGGTCCGCGAGCTGCTTCGGTGTCAGGTTGTAGGCGGCCGCCCGGCCCGCGACTTCCTGCCAGAGCCGCAGATTCTCGGCCTCCGCTTTAACGTACGCGGCATGCTGCTGCGCGTATTGTTCTGGAGTCGTGCGCCGGGGGCCGAGCGCGTGCATGTGCCACAGGCCCGTCAGCAGCGCGGCGCCCGTTATGCCCAGACAAGCGACAAGTTGTGGAAACGGGAATGCCTCGCGGTCAGTGGCGTCCAGCGGACGCGCCGCGGCCCAGCCGAGCGCGAAGCCGGCGAGCAGCCCGCCGACATGAGCGGCGTTGTCGATTCCTTCAGAGAGGAAACCGTTGAAAAGACTGTAGCTGACGAATACGGCCGTGCTCACCCAGTGTGTACGGATGACGCTGCTTGGGACGAGCGTGTCGGGTTTCGCAAGGAATGCGAAGAACGCACCGAACAGGCCGAAGATTGCACCCGAGGCGCCGACGCTCGCCACGGTTGGATTCCAGATGACACTGGTCAGGCTCGCCAACGCACCGCTGGCGCAGTAGACAAGGAGCAGCAGCCAGCGACCGAACAGTCGCTCCGTCAACCGGCCGATGTTCCAGAGCGCCCACATGTTGAGGACCACGTGCGCGAGGTTCAAGTGGACGAAAACCGCCGTGAGCAGACGCCACCACTGGCCGCCAAGGGTCATCGGCCCGATGTTCGCGCCCCAATTGGCGTACTCCTGCGGATTGAAGCCACCCAATTGGCCGGTGGTGAGGGCCATGACGAGATACACGAGGACGTTTGCCGCCACGAGCGAGGGCGTGATCCAGGTCCTTTGGCCGATTTCATCGAGGCGGCGGTTGAATTCGCGCAGCTCGATCCATTGTTGCGGAAATCTCTCGGTTTGCGTGGTGGGTAATGCAAGTTGCAGCGCGCGTGCACGCTCGGGAGATTCGGTCGTGAATTCGACGTGACGCAAGAAGTGGAGCTTGTACTCGAAG
>DAITMW010000076.1:21181-25083 GCA_036834945.1 Steroidobacteraceae bacterium | reverse complement strand
TACCTGGCGGGGGCCGGTCCTCCACCCCGCGTGGGCGGGTTCACATTATGCGACGCCCAAGCGGGTACTGCGTCATGTACTGAGCCGTGCCGTGCGTTTGGAGCCTTGGCAAGCGACCCAGTTCACTGCAGTAGACCCGGGCTCGTCGGTTACAGTTTTGGGTACCGCGAGCTCGGACGGACGATGGAACGGAGGTCGGCCCACGGTGGTCTCCTTTCAGCGACTGGAAGTCATAGGCACGATGATGGACAAGAGCGTATTGCGACTGACACATTTCACCGATCCGCATCTCTACGGCAGCGAGACCGAGTCGCTGCGCGGGATCGCGACGTTGCCGGCTCTCACGGCGACGCTCACGCACGCGCAGGCCGGCGAGTGGCCGCCGGATGCGGTGCTGGTTACCGGCGACATCGTCCAGGACGATCCCGCTGGCTACGCCCATTTCCGACGCCTGTTCGGCTCTCTCGGCATGCCCGTCCTGTGTCTGCCCGGCAATCACGACGATCCGGCGACGATGCGGCGCGAGCTCAATCGCGCTCCCTTCGTGGTCGGTGGTTTTTTCGACCAGGGACCGTGGCGCATCGTACTCCTCGACAGTTGCATTCCGGGGTCAGCGAGTGGTCGCCTGAGCGCGGAAAGTCTCGCCGCGCTGGATGAAGCGCTCGCAACCGCGGCAAATCGTCATTGCATGGTCTGCCTGCATCACCACCCGGTCGCCATGGATAGCCGCTGGCTCGATCGCGTGGGTCTCGAGAACGCGGCGGAATTCCTGCAAATCATCGACCGACACCGTAATGTGCGCGCTATCGTCTGGGGCCACGTGCACCAGAACTACGATGGGCTGCGTAAGGGTGTCCGTATGCTGGCGACACCCTCGACGTGCGCGCAATTCCTGCCGCACTCGCCCGACTTCGCTGTGGATCGGCTTCCGCCGGCCTACCGCACGTTGGAACTGCGCCCGGATGGCTCGCTGCTGACGGAGGTTGTGTGGGTCGAAAAACGCTCTGCTGGGTCCTCGCGCTCGGTTTCCTCGGCTGCCTGACGGCCCATGCGGGTAGCCCCGTCTGGGCTATCCACGGCGATCACAACACCGTCTATCTCGCAGGGTCGGTTCACCTTTTGAAGGCGAACGATGCGGTTCTGCCGCCCGGGTTCAATCGCGCGTACGCGGACTCGCGCACGCTGGTGATGGAGCTCGACCTAGGAAAGCTCGATCCGACAGAAGCCGCCGGTTGGATGATGGAGCATGGAACGCTCGGCGACGGCAACGATCTGCAAAAAGCCATTGGCACGGAGCGCTATCGGCGCGTGAGCACCGAGGCCGCGCGGCTCGGCCTGCCCATGGAGGTCGCGAACCAGTTTGCTCCATGGGTGCTGGGGTTGCAGCTGCTGGAGCTGCAATACGCGCAACTCGGGTTTGACTCGCAGGCGGGGGTCGAACAGCAGTTGGAACACCGCGCGCAGGCTGACGGCAAGCCTACCGCGGGACTCGAGACCCTGCCCCAACAGCTCGGGCTGTTCGAGGCCCTGACAGCGGAGGAGCAGGCGAAGTTTCTCGACCTGGTCGTCACTGAAATGCGTGACGTCGGCAAAGACACACAAGACGTCATCGCGGCCTGGCGCGCGGGTGACGCAAACAAGCTCGCCGCGCTTCTCGGGGATGAGTACAAGTCATTCCCAACGCTGTACCGGGCGCTCGTGACCGAGCGCAATAAGCGCTGGGTGCCGCAGATCGAAAAGCTTCTGCGGGGCAAGGAGAACTATTTCGTGGTCGTCGGCGCGCTGCACCTGGTGGGTGACGGCGGGCTGCTCGATCTCATGCGCCGCGACGGGTTCAAAGCCGAGCAACTGAACTAAGTTTATTTGGCCGAAAGTCGCCTGCGCCCCAAATGGGGCAGCGTTTCGGCGGACATCAACTCCGCTTCCGCCCCCTACGCGGGCCGGGCAAAAAGCGTGGTTTTTGCCGGCTGCTCAGTACGACGCTCGTCCGGCGCGGCGGGCGTAGAACCACCATAGCGCCACTCCCATCGGGATGGTCCAACCCAGGACGAGCCAGCCCACGAAACCATCGTGCTGGCTCAGCAGGAACGCCAGCGGCGACCCCGGCGCGGGCTGAACGCACTCGTGCGCCACCAACATGACCCAGACCCAGCCCGCGTGCAACCCCAGAGTCGCGGCGATGTTTCCGGTTTCCGCGCGCACGACCGCCAGCACAACGCCGACCGCCGCGAGGCATAAGAACGCGTCGGCGATCGCCAGCGGGTTGGCGAATGCGTGCAGCGTTCCGGTGATCAGGCCGACACCGCTCCAGGCCGTGACCTCCTCCGCTGGAATCCGCACCTTGCCGAAAAAGTGACTCGCCGAATATAAGATCGACGTCAGCACGACCGCCATGCGCGTTCCGGACTCGCGTTGGATGGCCGTAAACATGGCGCCACGGATGAAGGTCTCCTCGATCAGCGCGACCGCCAGTCCGCTCATCAGGCGTCCCGCCACGACCGACGCGAATGGACCGGCGCCAACCGGCGCATCGTTTCGCCATTCCAACAGTCCGAGCCCCGCCATGATCCCGACGACGGCCAACATCGTCGTCACACCCAGCGCGAGCCCTAGCGCGAGCTCACGCATGAACTCCCGGCGTGGCGCTCCGTATCCAAGGCTCGCGCGGTCGGAGAGCCCCAACCGGCGCGCAAGCAGTACAAAGCCCACGAGCAGCGCGAGCATGCCAATCCGCTCGCCGATGCGATGGAACTTGAAATCGGGGAAATGCGGATGCAACAGCAGCCACCCCGGGTAGGCCAGCAGTGTGACCACGCCGAAGGCGAAAGCGAAGAGCCCGAGAAAAATCGCGAACGCGCGCATGAGCCGCCGATGACCTCGAGAGAGGCGGGAAGGATCGCGTGAATCTACATAAACACGCAACCTTTACGTCTGTTCGGTGCACTGGCGTGCGCATGAGAATGTGCGCGACCCAAAACCTCAAGGATGGAACTCACATGAAGGAACAGCGGGCCCGGCAAATTCTTCAAGCTCTCGTCCAGGGCGTCGATCCCCTGACCGGCGAGGAGCTCCCCTCCGGATCGATCACCCAGCAAGCTGACGTTCTGCGCGCGCTGCTCGCGGGCGTCTCCGCACTGGAGCAGTCTGTAGCTCGTGCACAGCGACGCGCGCAACTTCCCGGTAATGTCGGGCGAGCCTGGACCAAGGAAGAGGAAGCCACATTGCTCGCGGCATTCAAGGCCAGCGAGCCCTTGCCGAACATCGCGATCCGCCACGGCCGCACCTTACGCGCCATAGAGGCCCGCCTCGAGCGGCTCGGACTTCTGGCACCCGAGCAGCGGAGCACCAACAACAGCTTCGTGAGCAACCCACCCGGAGGCTCCTCATCTGGTGGTGCGAGCGGATCAGAACCTCCGTAAGCTTGTAGGGATGTCATCCACCTCCGCGGCGCCTCCTCTAGAATCCATCGTCATCTGGTTCGGCCGGGTCGGCGACCTGATTCTGCTGAGCACCCTGTTCGACATTCTGCACCGCCGGTACGGTAAGCCGTGCCGGCTGGTCGGAGCGGGCGTCTGGACCGCGGAGATCTATCGGACCCACAGAGACGTCGCCCACGTCAGCTGCCTGCGCCGCTACACGCCGTTCCTCTTCGACATCGCGTGGTGGCAGGCATTGTGGACCCTCCGTCGCAATCGAACCGGCCCGGTCTATGTTTGCGAATATGACCGCCGCAAGCTCCAGAAGATCCGCCGGTTGCTCGCGTTCGCCGGAGTCGATCCGGCGCGCTGCCTGTTCATCACGGAGGAAGCGAGCTATCACGAGGCACACTGGGTCGATCGCCTGGTAAGCTTCGGTCGTTTGACGCCGAAGGCCTTACGCGAATCCGACTATCCATGGCCGAC
>DAITMW010000076.1:17912-21081 GCA_036834945.1 Steroidobacteraceae bacterium | reverse complement strand
CGCACATGCCCGAGGCGATCATCGTGTTATGTGGCGCACCGCGGGAGACGTTGCTACTGCGTTGGATCCACGCAGCCGTGCAAATGCCAACAGTGGTGTTCACGGCGGAAATCGAGTTGGGGCGTCTGCTTGCCCTCTGCGAAGCCGGACACAGCATGATCTCGGTGGACTCGGGCCCTGCGCACGCGGCAGCGGCGTTGAGCCTTCCATTGCTGGTCCTCTTTGGAGGACACAAGCAGGCCGAGTGGCTGCCGCGCAGCTCGTCCGGCTCACCCGTGATCGGCATCGGCGGTCCGCCCGACTCAACCCGCCTCGACCAGATTTCGGAAGACGCTGTCTTCGAGGCGTGGCTCACGCTGCTCGAGCGGATGAAGAGCTAGGCCCCTAACAGGGCCTTCCACCTCTCCGCGACTGCCGCGAGCCGAAACCGCGGATCCGGCCCCACCTGCGGTCGAGCGCCCGACCGCCATGCTCGAATCCGGTCCGCATACGCATCAAACATCCCGAGCGCGGCTGCCACCCGCGCGGGCCCCGCGCGCCAGCCGGGCGATACGTGCGTCAACAGCTTCTCGTAAATCCTGTCCGCTGCGGTCACCGGCAGTATCTGATTACGATCGCCGATGACTTCGCCAGCCGCGCCGCAATCACACGTCAGCACCGGCGTACCAAGCGCATTCGATTCCGCGAATACCAGCCCGAAAGTCTCCGGAATGACGAAGTTCGGAAAGAACGTACACAAGGCAGTCCGCACTTCCTCGTGAATACGCGCCTGCGGCTGCGGCCCGAGATATTCGACGCCCTCGATGGCGACGGATTTGCGCACCTTGTAACCGGGGTTCCCCACGACCAGGCGCAACTGGGGCATCCGCCGTCGCAGTGTCCGAAAGGCGTCCAACGTGAACTTGAGCCCTTTGTTGGGGGACGAAAAAAACACCAGTTTGTCCGGGTCGACCTTCGAGCCGTCCGGCGCGAGCGCATCGTCGATCGGGTTGTAGATCGTATGTGTTCGTACGGCGTCTTCGAGTCGCATCGTCCGCAACGCCGCTTCCACATCGCGCCGTTGCGAATCCGACACGCAGACCAGCGTCGCCCGCACCTCCCGCAACAGATCGGCCGTCGAAGCCAGCCAGCCCGCCCGCTTCGATCCCGGCCTGAGTTGATCATGGAGCCAGAGATAGATGCGCGCATTCGGATAGAGGTCGCGTACCCGAGGCAATGCGCGTGAATCGCGGTTGATCACGACACTCGTGATCTCGGGCATCCGTTCCGGCGCTCGGTAGCGACCGTAGGCTTCGGTGCGATTGTGCTGAGCGACCAACGCCTCGAGGGCGTCAGCAACGCGGGTAACCGTCGCCTCCGTTCCACCCATAGCCTGCTGCCGCAGTGTCCGGCTATCGTAAGGCTGCTGGCAGGATGGATCGAAAAACAGCGTCGTACGCATGTAGGCGGTATTCTACTGTCCCTTCAGCGGATAAACGGGGACTGTGCGTGGCGGGTCGGATCGGGCTTTCGGCGTGCATCATCACATACAACGAAGCCGATCGTATCGAAGCGTGCGTGCGCTCCCTGAGCTTCTGCGACGAGATCATCGTGGTCGATTCGCACTCTACGGACGCCACACGCGAGATAGCGACTCGGCTGGGTGCTCGAGTGATCGAGCGAGATTGGCCGGGGTACCGTTCGCAGAAGCAATTTGCCGTCGAGAGTGCGAGTAACGACTGGGTATTGTGTCTCGACGCCGACGAACGCCTCACCGAAACCTTGCGGCGCGAGATCGAGGCATTGCGCGAAAACGGCTTTCCGCGATTCGCCGGCTGGTCGGTACCGCGTATCACCGATTATTTCGGACGCTTTTTGCGCCATGGAAACGCGTACCCCGATCGCCTCATCCGCCTCTTCGATCGTCGCCAAGGGGGCTGGATCGGCGAGGAGATCCACGAGAACACCAGGGTCAAGGGCCCCGTAGGCAAACTCCACGGTCATCTCGAGCACTACTCTTATCGCAGCCTGACCGATCACCACAACCGCATGCAGCGGTACGCCGATCTCATGGCCGATGCGCTTTATAGACGCGGCAAGAGGGGCGGACTGGGCAAGGTCCTTATCAACCCGCAGTGGCGGTTCTTCCGCGGGTATTTCCTGCGCCTCGGCTTTCTCGACGGTTGGCGCGGGCTCGTGTTCGCTCTCATCGAGGCGAACTATGTGCGTCGCAAGTACCTCGGGCTCTACATGCGCAGCAAGGGATTGCCGGCATAAGCCTTCAGGCACCCCAGATCCGCTGCGCGTAACTCAAAAAGTTGTGCCCGAGGATCTTCTCGATGCGGCCCGTCGTGTAGCCACGTTTCTGCAACCGGTCAGCGAGCTCGTGGAACTGGCTGACGCCGCGCAGGTCCACGACGAACGGGAAGGTGTCGGGAGCTTCGCCTTTGGCACTGATGCCTGCCGCACGGCGGGCGGCAATCTCCGCCGCGAGGTGCGCTTTGTAGGCCTCGAGGTCATCGATGGGTGTCACCGTACCGTCGGTACCGATTCCGACGTGATCCTCGCCACACACATTCACCGCGTGCTCAATATGAGCGACGACATCATCGGCCCTGGCGTGTCCGGATGCATTGAGAAACGGCATGAAGTAAATGCCGACGAATCCGCCTCGGGTCGCGACAAGGCGAAGCTCCTCGTCCGTCTTGTTACGCGGCACGTCGTTGAGGGCCCGGCAGCCGGTGTGATTGATCGAGATCGGCTGTTTGGAGGTCCGCGCCGCATCCAGGCAGGTTTTCTCGCCGCTATGCGATAGATCGACCATGATGCGGTGCGCGTTGAGTCGCTCCACGACTTCGTGACCGAACGGCGTCAGCCCGCGGTTTTCGGGAGCCATGGAGCCGTCACCCAACTGGTTGGCTGGATTGTAGGTGAGCTGAATCACCCGCACGCCCAGGTTCGCGAAGATGTCGACGCGCGCGGAGTTGCTTCCCATCATCGCCGCATTCTGGAAGCCATAGATCACGCCGATCTTACGTTCCGCCTTCGCTCGTACGATATCCGCGGTGGTGTAGACCTTCAGCAGATGGCCCGAATTGGCGCGCAAACGTGCATCCCATTCCCCGATCTCGGCGACCGTGTATTCAAACGGTTCCATGTCGCCCGCCACGTAGCCGAGGGTGACATTGAT
>DAITMW010000076.1:7899-17812 GCA_036834945.1 Steroidobacteraceae bacterium | reverse complement strand
ACTCAACCCGACACCCTCCGCATGAGCCGCCCCACCATCTCCAGGCGCGTCAGCGGCTCGTCCGCCTGGAGCAGACTGAGCTTGTCATCCAGCTCCAACGGCAGGATTTCCGCCAACCGGCACCCCACCCAGGAGGCATCGCTGAATCGGGTCGACAGACTGGCGTAAGGCTCACCCAATTCCGGCAGTACCTTACGTAACAGGTCCGCGAGATGCTGGTGCTCGTCCGGCACCTCGGCACTCGCCTCCGTAGCCAGATATTCGATCTCACCGAGGTGCAGCCCATCGGGCCGCTGCCATCGTCGCAACAGCCGGAACTTACGCTCTCCCTGGCACATGATGCCGAGCAAGCCATCGGGCAGCTTGCTGAAGTCCACGATGCGCGCGGTGGTCCCCAACTCCGCGGTCTCCGTAATCGCGCCAATCTCGGTGCCGGATCGAATCGCGACCACCCCGAACGGACTCGACTCCCGCATGCAGCGCCCGACCATGTCGACATAGCGCGGCTCGAAAATCCGCAGCGACAGCGGACCTTCGGGAAACAAAACCGTACTCAACGGAAAGAGTGGCAGCTCTGTCACGCGTCCTGACTCGATCCGTCGCCCGCACGCTTCTCGAGCTGCGCCAGCAGCTTGCCGTGCAACCCGCCGAAGCCGCCGTTGCTCATGATCAAAACATGATCGCCTGGCCGCGCGGCCCCGGCGAGATCACTAGCAAGAGTTTCGATGTCACGGCTGGCGTGGCCGCGAGGACCCAACGCCGCCACGACGGCATCCGTGTTCCAACCGATGTCGGCCGGCGCGTACAACCAGACATCATCGGCGCCCGATAGAGACGCCGCCAAAGTGTCCTGGTGCACCCCCATGCGCATGGTGTTCGAACGAGGCTCCAACACGGCGATGATGCGGGCTTTACCAACGCGGCGACGCAATCCGTCGACCGTAGTCGTAATGGCAGTCGGATGGTGCGCGAAGTCGTCATAGACTCGCACTCCATTGACCTCGCCACGCACTTGCATCCGGCGAGCGACTCCCTGAAACGACTGCAATGCATCAATGGCGTGCTCGACGGTCACGCCAGCATGCCGTGCGGCGGCAATCGCGGCGAGTGCGTTTTCCATGTTGTGAGCGCCAATCAGCGACCACTGCACCGTACCCCGAGGCTTGCCCGCTTCGAGCACCTCGAAACGGGAATAGTCTTCCACCCCGCCCGCGGGTTTCGCGGACCACAAGGTATCCTTTCCCGCGCTACGCGCGAACCCCTCCAATGGAGTCCAACAGCCCATGGCAAGGGTCTCACGCAACCGCTCGTCGGCGGAATTCCAGACGATGCGCCCACCACCCGGCACGATGCGGACGAGGTGATGGAATTGCCGCTGTATCGAGGCCACATCCGGGTAGATGTCGGCGTGGTCGTATTCGAGATTGTTGAGAATGGCGGTGCGCGGCCGGTAGTGCACGAATTTCGCCCGCTTGTCGAAGAACGCGGTGTCGTATTCGTCCGCCTCGATCACGAAGAAGGGGTCCCGGCCGAGCCGCGCGCTGGTGTCGAAGTTTGCCGGAACGCCGCCGATCAGGAACCCCGGAGCAAGCCCGGCGTGCTCCAATATCCAGGTCAGGAGCGAGGACGTCGTGGTCTTGCCATGAGTGCCCGCGACCGCCAGGACCCAACGGTCCTTGAGAACCTCGCGGGCCAGCCATTCGGGACCGGATGTATAGGGAAGTCCACGCTCGAGCAGTGCCTCGACAACGGGATAGCCGCGGGTCATGACGTTGCCCACGACCACGATGTCGGGAGCGGGATCGAGTTGCTGCGCCTCGAAGCCCTGGATCACCTCGATGCCGAGTGCTTCGAGCTGCGTGCTCATCGGCGGATAGACGTTACGGTCCGATCCGGTCACCTTGTGGCCGGCGGCGCGCGCGATGGCGGCGATCCCGCCCATGAAAGTGCCGCTGATACCGAGAATATGGACGTGCATGTCGCTTTCAGCTGGATGGAACTGGGGTGGAAGGGGGGAACAGGGCGAACAGCACCAGCTGTCCGGCGATGATCTGCAGGATCACCAGAAACACGCTGGCCGCGCTCGACCATTCGAGGGCAGCCTTCACGACATGGCTGTTCGCGGCGATGACCCAGATGACCAGCATCAGCCAGATCAGGGCAACGGGCAGCTGCCAGGTCGCGTCCTGTGCGAAACGCAGCATCAGGCCGTCCGAGATGACCAACAGAGGCGAAAGCACGGCCTGGAACCCGAACACCGCCGTAGTCGTTTGTAGAGTGCGTTCGGACCTGCCGGTCAGCCGGAGCAGCACGACGTACCAGAGGAGTGTGAACACCACATCGACGGCCAGGTGTGAGGGCCACCCCTTGACCGGAGGCATCAGACTGCTCACGAGAAAATTTATGCCGAAATACCCGACGATGGTCATACCCAGCAGCAACATCGAGGCCGGCACGTCCTGTGGCCCGCGGCGCAATAGAGCAATCTGGGTAAAGAGCTGAATGAGCTCCTTCATGGCTTTTGATACTGTCGTTCGACTCGCATAATGTGCCCGCCCGATTGTACAGGTCATCCCCAACGCCGTTGCAGACCGTAGTCACGACATCCGCGGCCCTCGCCGACCTCAGCGCGCATCTGGAGACGCTCGAGGCAGTGGGGCTCGACACCGAATTCCTGCGGGAGCGGACCTATCGCGCCGAGCTTTGCCTCGTGCAGGTGTCGGCAGCAAGCGACGCGAGCTGCGTCGATCCCATCGCTCTGACCGACCTCGCGCCGCTCGCGCGCGTACTCACGGCGCAGGGCACAACCAAGGTCATGCACGCCTCGCGACAGGACATCGAAGTCCTGCTGCCTGTCACCGGGCTCGTGCGGCCGGTGTTTGATACGCAGATCGCTGCCGCTCTCACGGGGCTGCCGGCGCAGGTTGGCTACGCGGAACTCGTGCGTCGGCTGATCGGACGGGATCTCGCGAAGACGCACACACGCACGGACTGGTCTCGCAGGCCTCTTTCGCCGGAACAGATCGAATATGCACTCGACGACGTAAGGTTTTTGTTACCTCTGAAATCCCTGCTGGAAGAGCAGCTGCAAAAACTCGGCCGGCTCGACTGGCTCCGCGAGGAGCTCGGGTCGCTGGAGGACGCTCGCAGCTTCAGCACGGAGCCTGAACAGGCATGGCAGCGAATCAAAGGATTGCGAGGTCTCGACGATGCGCGTCTGCGACTCGCGCAGCGTCTCGCTGCGTGGCGGGAGAGGCGAGCGATTGAACGTAATCGCCCCCGCGGCTGGATCCTGGAAGACACCGCACTCCGGGAGATCGTCCTCCAGGTGCCCAGGTCCGCTGAAGAATTGAGCGCGATTGGCGAAGTCCCCGCCGGCGTCGTGAAGCACTGCGGCGAGGAGCTGCTCGCCTGTGTGCGCGCCGCGGAAATTGCGAACCCACCGCCCGCGCTGCCCGCGAGAGCGCGCCCCGACCCTCTGAAAACCGCATTGGTCAAGAAACTCGCAACCCTCAACCAGGCAGTAGCCGCCGACCTCGGACTGAGCCCGGAGATCCTTGCGACCCGACGGGACCTCGAGCAGCTGGCGGACGGACGTCAGGACGTGGCGGTCCTCAAGGGCTGGCGCCGCGGTGTCATCGGCGACCGCATGCTGGCGGCAATCTGATGATTTGGCCAAAAGTCGCCGGCGGCCCAATGGGCCAGCGTTTTGGCAGGCCCTCCCACTCGTGCTTTTCGACCCGCGGACCAAAAGCGTCGTTTTTGTCCGCTTGCTCAATGGCGAGGAACCGCCAGGGTATCCCTGGGCCATCGCGCTTGCTATCGTTGGCAGCTTATGGATGAGCCGGTACAACAACTCAGAGCCCTACTCGACACCGAGCGCAATGCTCGCATCGAGGCGGAGCGCAGCGGCCGGCTGAAGGACGAATTTCTCGAAGCGCTCGGTCACGAGTTGCGCGCGCCGCTGAACGCGATTCTCGGCTGGTCGCGATTGATGGAGCTCGGCCGTCTCGGAGTCGAAGAGACCCGCTCCGGCGGGCAGACCATCGCGCGCAATGCGCGGCTGCTGGCGCACATCGTCGATGATCTGCTGGATCTCAGTGCCGTATCGACGGGCAAGATCCGCGTCGACCCCGAGGAAACCGATCTCTGCCAGATCGTCGAAGCCGCGATGGACATTCTGCAACCGTCGGCTTCGAGTAAAGGCGTCGTCCTCGAGAAACACCTGACGACGCCGGAATGCCTGGTTTTCGGCGACCCGCAACGATTGCAGCAGGTGGTGTGGCACCTGCTCAGCAATGCCATCAAATTCACACCGCGCGGCGGTCGGGCCAAGGTCACCGTGCTCACTTCGGGCGGCCAGTGCCAGATCATTGTCAGTGACACCGGCGCGGGCATTGCCAACGAGTTGCTGCCCTACGTATTTGACCGTTTCTGGCGTACTGAGGCACCGGACGAGCACCGTTACTCTGGACTCGGACTAGGACTGTCACTCGCGAAGCGCCTGGTTGAGTTACACGGCGGCATGATTTCCGCGACCAGCGCGGGGCTGAACCGCGGTGCGACTTTCACTGTACTACTGCCCCGTGTTGCTCCCCGCGACAACGCGGGTGATGAGCAGCCCGTTGAGCCGGGCGCGGAAGAGCACGTTGCTTCCGAGCCTGCCCTGGCGCACGACATCGATCTGGCCGGACTGCGTGTTCTGGTGGTTGATGATGAGCCCGACACACTCGACTTGTTGCGGCGCGTACTGGGTGACAGCCAAGCGCAGGTCGCCGCGGCACCGTCGGTCGAGGCTGCCCTCGCAACCCTCGGTGCCTTCAATCCGCATGTGTTGATTTCGGATGTCAGTATGCCGGGACGCGACGGCTACGAGCTCATCCGCGCGGTGCGCTCGACGACGGGGCCGGAAGACCTGCCCGCCGCGGCCCTGACCGCCTACTCGCGACCGGAAGATGCCGACCGGGCTCGCGAAGCCGGCTTTCAGATGCATATCTCCAAGCCGGTGGAGCCCTACGAGCTCGTCAGGGTGGTCGCCCAACTCGCCGGCCGCCACGCGGATCCCGCCGCCATCGAGCTGGCGGGCAGCCCCGCAACGGCTTGAGCGGTTTCCCCAGCGCTGCTCGTCCTGACTAGCGCTGCTCGTCCTACTAGCGCTTCTCGTCCTACTTGGCCTTCCGCGGCGCGACTTTCTTGCCACGGGCGCGGGCGGCGGACTTTTTCGCCACCGTTTTCTTACCGCTGGATTTTCTGACAGGCGCTTTGCTGGCGGCGCCCTTCCTTGCAGCCGTTCTCGTGGGTGTTTTCTTCGCCGGCGCTTTTTTCCCGGGGGTCGTTTTCGCCGAGGCACTCTTCGCGGGCGCCTTTTCCGCGGGGGCCTTTTTTGCCGAGGTCTTTTTCGCGGGTGCTTTACGCGCGGGGGGTTTCCCCGCGGGTGCTTTCTGTGCCGCTGCCCTCTTCGCGGCCTGCTTCCGCCCTCCCGCTCTCTTCGCCGACGCCTTCGGCGCGGCCTCCCCGGCCACAGCAGCCGCGGCGAACGCCGCCGGCGCCGACACCGACTCGAGCGCCATCTCCAGGCGTTGTGTCACCTCGTCGAGCTCACCCTCCGCATCGATCGAGCGCAGGATCCCCTTGTCGCGATAGAACTCGATCAGCGGCTTGGTCTTTTCGTCGTACACCTTCAGCCGCTCGGCGACGGTGGTCTCGTTGTCATCCGGACGTTGGTACAACCGATGGGGTCCCCCGGTGCTCGGACACGAATCCTTCGCGGTATCACCGGGGGGGCAGGTGAACACGTTGAAAACACGCTTGCAGTCGGCGCAGGTGCGGCGGCCGGAGATACGACGCGTCAGCTCTTCGTAGTCCACATCCATCTGCACCACGGAATCGAGTGGCTTCCCCAACTCCTGCAGCAGTGTGTCGAGAGCACGGGCCTGCGCCAGATTCCGGGGGAAGCCGTCCAGGATGAAGCCGCCCTGGGTATCGCGCTCCGCCAGCCGCTCACGGATCATGCCGAGCACGATTTCGTCCTCGACCAGGCGGCCGGCATCCATCGCGGCCTTGGCTTGGAGACCCAGCTCCGTGCCCTTGGCAACGGCGGCACGCAGCAGATCGCCCGTGGAGATCTGCGGGATGCCATGACGCTCGACCAGACGCTGAGACTGGGTGCCCTTGCCGGAGCCGGGCGCTCCCAATAGAACGATACGCATGATTTTTTAAAGAGACCGCTGCCTACCCTGAAAGGCTGGCCACGTTACCGGCCGCCCCATAAGAGGTCAAACGAGACCGCCCCGGAAACTCCGCCCCCCCAATGACTGCGCCATTGGAGGGGCACAACCGGGGGGGTGCTGCGTTATCCTTCGGCGCCAACGTATAGCCCGGCCGCCGCAACACCATGAAAAAGCCCGTCAGGAAAAACGCCTTTTACGCCCAGTCAGGCGGGGTCTCCGCCGTCATCAACGCCTCCGCCTGCGGTGTCATCGAAACCGCAATGAAGCAATCGAAACACATCGGCAAGGTCTACGCGGGCCGGCACGGCATCATCGGAGCCCTCACGGAAGATCTCATCGACGTGAGCAAGGAAAGCGCGGCAACCATCCGTGGCCTGCGCTACACCCCGGCGGGAGCCTTCGGCTCGGCACGCTTCAAGCTCAAGGGGCTGGATCAGAACCGGGCCGAATACGAGCGCCTCATCGAGGTCTTCAAAGCCCACGATATCGGCTATTTCTTCTACAACGGCGGCAACGACTCCATGGACACGGCGCTCAAGGTCTCGCAGATCGGCGAGGCCCTGGGCTACCCCATCACCTGCGTCGGCGTGCCGAAAACCGTCGACAACGACCTGCCGCACACCGACTGCTGTCCAGGTTTCGGCTCGGTGGCCAAGTACATCGCCGTCTCCACCCGGGAGGCGGCGCTGGATGTCGCCTCCATGGCGCGTACCTCGACGAAAGTCTTCGTGATGGAAGTGATGGGCCGTCACGCGGGTTGGATCGCTGCGGCCGGCGGACTGGCCGGGACCAAGCCCGGCGACGCACCGCAAATCATCCTGTTCCCCGAGATTGCCTTCGAGCAGCAGAAATTCCTCGACAAGGTGAAGCAGTCGGTCACGGATAACGGCTACTGCGTCGTGGTCGTCTCGGAAGGCACCGCAACCGCCGACGGCAAATTTCTCGCCGATGCCGGCACGAAGGATGCATTCGGACATACGCAGCTCGGCGGCGTCGCGCCCTACATTGCCAACATGGTGCGCGAGGCTCACGGCTACAAATATCACTGGGCGGTAGCGGACTACCTGCAACGCTCCGCGCGGCACATCGCCTCGAAGGTCGACTCGGACCAGGCGTACGCGGTTGGCAAGGCGGCTGTCGAGCTCGCCGTGAAGGGAGTCAACGCGGTCATGCCGACGATCGTTCGCAAGGCCGCGAAGCCATACAAGTGGACGATCGGGCACGTGCCGCTGGCGGAAGTCGCCAACAAGGAGAAGAAGGTCCCGCGTGAATACATCACCGAGGATGGCTTCGGCATCACGGCAGCGTGCCGCCGCTACCTGCAGCCACTCGTGGCCGGCGAGGCGTATCCGCCCTACAAGGACGGATTGCCCGACTATGTGAAAATCAAAGGTGCGCCCGTCCGCAAGAAGGTGAAGACCGACTTCAAGCTGTAGGACTGGAAAGCGGCGGCGCGGAACCCGCGCCGCCCGCATGACGTTTTTGCGTCATGTTATAGTGCCCGCGCCTTTTTCAGCGGCTGGACGCTGGCAAACGCAGCGTCCGTGCCTGACAACGAACTCGAATTCTCGTTCTCGTGCCTTGAATTCTTAACGTCGTCTGGTTGAGGGGAGGTTGCTGATGAGTGATCCCACCACGTGGCTGTGGCTTGCGATCGGTGCTGGTGTTCTCGCCGTGCTCTACGGCGTGTTCTCGATGATGTCCATTCTGCGATTGCCAGCAGGCAACGCGCGCATGCAGGAAATAGCGGCGGCCGTCCAGGCCGGCGCGAAGGCGTACCTCAACCGACAATACTCCACGATCCTGATCGTCGGCATCGTGTTGTTTGCCGCGATCGGCTTCTCGCCCATCGGATGGCCGACGGCAGGCGGCTTCGCCATCGGCGCCATCCTGTCAGGGCTCACCGGTTACATAGGAATGAACATCTCCGTGCGTGCGAACGTCCGCACAGCGGAGGCGGCAACACGTGGACTCAATGCGGCGCTCGCCGTCGCATTTCGCGGCGGAGCGATCACGGGAATGCTCGTGGTTGGCCTGGGACTGCTCGGCGTCGCGGGTTACTTCGCCATCTTGCGCCAGGTGCCCTCGATCGGCTCCGACGGCGCGATTCACGCGCTGGTCGGACTCGCCTTCGGCGGTTCGCTGATTTCGATCTTCGCGCGTCTCGGCGGCGGCATCTTCACGAAAGGCGCCGATGTCGGCGCGGACCTCGTCGGTAAGGTGGAAGCAGGGATTCCCGAAGACGATCCGCGCAATCCCGCGGTCATCGCCGACAACGTCGGTGACAACGTGGGCGACTGCGCCGGCATGGCGGCCGACCTCTTCGAGACCTACGCCGTCACGCTGGTGGCGACGATGGTGTTGGGAGGATTGCTGTTCGCGAACCAGGGCGAGGCTGCCTCCATCAACGCGATCATCTATCCGCTCGCGCTGGGCTCCGCCTCGATCGTGTCCTCCATCATCGGAACGTTCTTCGTCTCGATCCGCGCCGGCGGCAAGATCATGAACGCCCTCTACAAGGGCGTGATCGTGTCGGGCATCGTCTCGGCGATCGCGTTCTACTTCATCACCCACCAACTCATGCCGGCGCAGGCGGGCGCGTTGTATGGCTGCTCGCTGATCGGCCTCGGCCTGACCGCGGCGATGATCGTGATCACCGAGTACTACACCGCGACCGAATACAGTCCGGTGCGGAAAGTGGCGGCGGCGTCCCAGACCGGTCATGCCACGAACATGATCGCGGGACTCGGCCTGTCCATGAAGGCCACCGCGCTGCCGGTGCTGGCGGTGTGCGTCGCCATCTGGGGCGCCTACCAACTCGGCCAGGCTCACAACATCGGCTTGTACGGAATCGCGACGGCCGCCACCGCGATGTTGTCGATGACCGGCATGATCGTTGCCCTCGATGCCTACGGCCCAATCACCGACAATGCGGGCGGCATCGCCGAGATGTCGGGCCTGCCGAAGGCGGTACGTGACATCACCGATCCGCTCGACGCAGTGGGCAACACGACGAAAGCCGTGACCAAGGGCTATGCGATCGGCTCGGCGGGGCTCGCCGCGCTCGTGCTCTTCGCCGACTACACCCACAACCTGGAAGCGGTCGGTAAGCTGGTCGAGTTCTCACTCTCCGACCCTGCCGTCATCATCGGCCTGTTCATCGGCGGCCTGGTGCCCTACCTGTTCGGCGCCATGGCCATGGAAGCCGTCGGCAGGGCGGCCGGCTCGGTGGTCAACGAGGTCCGGCGCCAGTTCCGCGAGATCAAGGGAATCATGGAAGGCACGGGCAAGCCGGACTACTCGCGAGCCGTGGACCTGCTCACGAAGGCCGCCATCGGCGAGATGATCATCCCGTCCCTGCTTCCCATCCTGGTGCCGATCGTCCTCGTATTCGTCCTCAATGCCGTCATGGGGCCGGGGTCGGGCATCAAGGCCCTGGGTGGCCTCCTGATCGGCACCATCATCACCGGCCTCTTCGTGGCGATCTCCATGACCACGGGCGGTGGTGCCTGGGACAATGCCAAGAAGTACATCGAGGAAGGCAACTTCGGCGGCAAGGGTTCGGAGGCGCACAAGGCGGCGGTCACGGGTGACACCGTAGGCGATCCCTACAAGGACACCGCCGGGCCGGCCATCAACCCGCTCATCAAGATCATCAACATCGTCGCGCTGCTGCTCGTTCC
>DAITMW010000076.1:0-7799 GCA_036834945.1 Steroidobacteraceae bacterium | reverse complement strand
TGGATGGCGCTCAGCAGCCTGTGCAAAACGGTCGGCGACGCCGGCTTCACCAGGTGATGATCGATGCTCGCCTCGCGCGAGCGGCGTCGGTCGGCCTCGTGTCCGAGGCCGGTCAGCGCAATGATCGTCGTAGAGGTTCCCTCGGGCATCGAGCGAATCCTTGCCGCCGCCTCCAGTCCGCTGAGCTCCGGCATGCTGATATCCATGAACACCACCGTCGGCCGGACCTGGCGAAACTTGTCCAAAGCCTCGCGCGGCCCATAGGCGGTATGCACGTCGTGACCCATCAGTGACAGCATGAACGCGACAGCATCGGCCGAATCCGCCTGGTCGTCGACGACCAATACCTTGAGCGGAGTCTCGGCATGAGGCACGTCTTCCATCATCGTCTCCCCTGCTTCCCCACACACATGTGCGATATCCCACACGGTTCTAGCTAAAGCCATAAGCCTGCCCGGTAGCAAGATTTGTGCGGGAGCAGGAACGCTTTTGGCGCCCAGGCAACAGGTTATGTCAAGAAGGGGGCGGAAATTTCTACGCGCGACCGGACCGGGACTCGGTCAGGACCGCGCTGACCAGCCGGTTGAGCCGCGCACAGTAGGTCGCGACTGGCTCGTTCCCTTCCGCCTGCTTGCCCACCAGGGCAGTCGAGATTTCGGTGAGCCGCCGCTCGATACGCTCGTCCACCGTAATAGAACGGCAGATCAATGCGCTCACGCACGCGTTGATTTCCGCGTCGAGAGATCGCGCATCGCTTCCCGCGATCTCGACGCCGGCCAGCTCGCGAGGACAACCCGCGGCCAGATGCTCACGCCAAATACTGGCAAGCTGCATACGCTAGGTACGGCCCCGACGCTCTTGTGAGTTAGGCTGTTTGAACCCGGGGCCCTTCTTACCACGCCTCTGGTCCCGTTGCACTGCCCAACGCACCCCCAAGCCGGCTGTTGGTTGTTGGAGTTTTGCCCCCCGGGTGCCGGGCATGCCGGCCCAACCCACACTCAACTCATTGATTGAGAAGACTTATTTACAGCGCCGAAAGGATGTTGTTTGTCCGTCCCAGGGGAAAGGTGCGCACTACGTAAGGAATTGTCGAGACCCCGGCAGCGCGACGCCGGTCAGCGCGGACCGGGCCCATAGGGCTTGTACGACTTCTCCTCGATCAGCCGCGAGCCCAGCTGCAGATTGATCCGCTTCTTGATCGCGGCCCGCTCGTCGTTGGAAACGTAGACGGCACGCGCGAGCTCGATGAACTCGCGATCGAATGTCTGCTTCGCTTCCTTGTCGCGGATCAGATCCTCGACGTCCCAGAGCTTCTCATTCACCGCCTGCAGCGCACGCTCATCGTGCGCCACGTCGAAGGCAGCGCAGCCGCCGTCACGCCAGGTCTTCTCGAGCAGTTCGAGCTCGAGGCGCACGTTTCCCACCTTCGCCGGATCGGTGATCCGGGCGACCTTGATGCGCAGGATGGTGATCTTGTCGAGCAGCTCGCCCGGAGATACAGGAACCAGGATGTCTTTCATGTCCGCCATCGTAACAACTCGTCGAGTTTCGCGTTGACCTGCTCGACGCTGATGAGATCCATGACGCCTCGATGCTCGATCTTTTCCGTCCAGGGCAGCTTTTCGGGGGAACGGCCACGGAAACGGCGCGCCGCCTGAGCATAGGCATCCACGCACCACAGGCGCGACAGGTAGGGACCGCTGCGCGCCGGATTGGTGGCGGCGTAGAGCCCGACCACCGGTGTACCCACCATGGTCGCCATGTGCGCCGGCCCTGAGTCCGGGCTGATCAGAGCGCTCGCGCGCGCGAGCAGTGCGAGCATTTCCGGCAAGGTGTCCCGGCCGATCTGGTTGATGAGCTCCGTGTTGGCCGCCTTTTCGATGGCGGCTCCGGTCTCGACCTCCAGCGTGCTCGGGCCGCCACACAGAATCACCCGCATGTGGTGTTTGCGCGCGGCGTAATCGGCAACGGCAGCATACCGCTCGGGCCGCCAGTTACGCAGAACATGACTCGAGCAAGGGCTGATGACCAACGTAGGTCGCGCGTCGGGGATCAGCCTCTCCGCGTACGCATGCGCGGTCTCCGGCAGCGGGATATTCCACTCGACCAACCGGTCCTTGATGCCGAGCGCCGCCAGAAAGCCAAAAAAACTGTCGAGTACATGCTCGCGAGCACGCGGTGCGATCCGCTCATTCGTGAACAGCCACTGGAGCTCACGCGCCCGAGCACGGTCAAAGCCCAGTTTTATCGTAGCCGACACGTTGCGCGCTATGAGGCTCGCACGCAGGGCGAGTTGCATGTGAAGAAGGACATCGAAGTGACGACCGCGAAGCTGGGCGCGCATGTGACGCAAGCCCAGGCCGGAGCGCTTGTCGACGGTGATAAACTCCACGCCGTCCACGAGACTCATGAGACGCGCTTCGGCCTTTCCGATGATCCAAGTCAGCTGGGTGTCCGGCCAGACTCGCTGTAGCGTGCGCACAATCGGCACGACGTGGCAGGTATCGCCCAGGGCCGACAGTCTCAAGATGCAGACACTGCGCGGTGGTTGGGCAAGAGGCAGCGACGACATGGTTTGGGAGATGGCTCGATGAGCGGACGTTGGCCGCTCGGCTCAGAGGTGAAACACAGCACCCTTGCGGGCGGCGCAATGCTATACGACGCCTCGCGCGCGAACAATTTCGCCCCGGCATGGTTCGATCCCGCCTACTGGCAGTCGCGTGGGGAGCTCGAAGGGGCCGCCTCCCGCGGCCGCGGCACGACCCACTTCTTCAAGACTGCCGGCAAGAACCTGGTGCTGCGGCACTACCGCCGCGGCGGCCTCGTGGCGCGCCTGTCGGCTGACAAATACTTCTGGCGTGGCGAAGAGAATACCCGCCCGTTCACGGAGTGGCAGCTCACCTATCGCCTCCACCGTGCCGGACTACCTGTTCCGGCGCCGATTGCGGCGCGCTATGTGCACGACGGACTCACCTACACGGGCGATCTCATCACCGAGCGATTGCCCACGGTAGGCTCCATCGCTGAGTGCCTGCGCAAAGGCGCTCTTTCCATCATGACCTGGATACTGATCGGACGCGTCGTGCGCCGATTTCACGATCTCGGCGTCTGCCACGCGGACCTGAACAGTCACAACATCCTGCTGAGCGAGGAGACGGTCTACCTGATCGACTTCGACCGATGCGACCTGCGCAAGGAAGGCATGTGGCGCGATGAGAACCTCGTACGATTGCGCCGCTCGCTCGAGAAAGTGACCTACAGCTTGCCGCGTGATCGCTTCGGTGAAGCGGACTGGCACGGACTGCTCGACGGCTATCGGCAGTACTCCGGCGAACAGCCGCTCACCCAGAGCGACTGAGCGGCAGCTTGAGATACCTGTACAGCCTGCTCACCTACATCGCGGCACCGCTGTTCTCAGTGGTGCTGTTACTGCGTGGATTGCGCGATCGCAGCTATTGGCACAACTTCGCCCAGCGCTTCGGCTTCGGGCCGGCACTCGACTCCTCGCCCATCTGGGTACATGCCGTGTCGGTTGGCGAAGTGCAGGCCAGCGCGGCGCTGGTCAACAGTCTGCGCGAACGCTATCCCAACATACCCGTCATCGTCACGACATTCACTCCGACCGGCGCGGGACGCGCCCGCGCGCTTTTCAAGGATCGCGCGGAAGTGCGTTATCTCCCCTATGACCTGCCTGGAGCCGTGCAACGCTTTTTCACCAGAGTTCGGCCGAGAATCGCTGTTATCTTCGAGACCGAGCTGTGGCCCAACCTCTATCACGAGTGCGGTCGCCGGCGGGTGCCGTTGGTGTTGGCCAGCGCGCGCCTCTCACCTCGCTCTGTTGGACGCTATCAGCGGCTGGGCTCGCTTTTCAGAGAGACGCTCGCGCGGGGCGTAGTCGTCGCCGCCCAAGGTGAAGCTGATGCGACCCGTTTCCGTGCCCTGGGCTCTGATCCTGGTAATACCCACGTTACGGGAAACCTGAAATTTGATTTCTCGGTGCCCGATGACATTGCCGAGCGCGGGCAAGCCTTGCGCGCTTACTACGCCCCCGGGCGGCCGGTCTGGGTGGCCGGCAGCACACACGGCGGCGGCGAGGAAGAGGCGCTGATCGAGGCGCAGAAAGTCGTTCGAAGCAGGTATCCACGCGCGCTGCTGGTCATGGCCCCCCGTCATCCCAACCGGTTCGGCGAAGTCGCCGCGCAACTCGTCAGCCGTGGAGTGCGATTCGTGCGCCGCTCGCAGACACCCGTGGCGGGCGCCCTGGAAGAAGCGGAAGTCCTGTTGCTCGACACGTTGGGAGAGCTGCTCGACTTCTACGCGGCAGCGGATGTTGCCTTCGTCGGCGGCAGCCTGGTCCCGATCGGCGGACACAACCTGCTCGAGCCCGCGGCGCTGGGCCTGCCCATCCTGACGGGACCCAACAATTCCAACAGTGCGGAAGCGGCGCGCCAGCTCGTCACCAACGGCGCCGCGCAAATCGTCCAAGGGGGCCAGGACCTGGGAGAGAAGGTTGCCGCGCTCTTCGCTGAACCGGACACCCGCGCCCGCATGGGCCACGCCGGACGCGACTTTGTCACAGCCAACAAAGGCGCGCTCGACAAGCTCCTGCGTCTGGTCGTCCCATTGATCGAACAGTAGCCCGGTGCCGGCTACCGCGGCTGTGGCGGCTGCTGCTGTTGTGGCTGTCGTCCGGCAGGTTGCGGCGTGTTTGCCGGTGGCAGCACCGACTGCGGAGTGACGGGCGCGGTGATGTTAGCGGGCGGCAACTTTGGCGTGAGACTCTCGGGAGTCTCGACCCGTGGTGATGTCGGAGCGGATACGCCAAGCCAGCTGTTGATCTGCTCGAGTTGTGGGCGATCGAGATTGCCGGCAGCCAACCTCAGCTGAATGATGCTGACGATGAAGTCGTAACGGCTACCCGAATAATCCGTCTGCGCCTGTACGAGCGTGCGACGAGCGTTCAACACATCAACGGCCGTCCGCGTACCGACCTCGTAACCGGCTTCGGTCGCCTTCAACGCCGTGTCGCTCGATTCGAGCGCCTGCCGTAATGCCTGCACACGGGCAATGCCGCTGATGACACCGAGATAGGCATCGCGTGCCTGGCGCTCCGTAGCGCGTGAGGTCTGCGTCATCTGCTCCTTCGCCGCGATCCACTGATACTGGCTCTGACGGACCTTCGATTGGGTCAGGCCGCCACTGAAGATCGGTACGGTGACCTGCAGCGAGATCTGCCGATCGTTGATCTTGTTGCCATACCCATCCAGAGTCTGGCCCTCGAACTCATAGGGACCGGCCTGCTGGCTGTACGTGCGACCTGCCACAATTTCCACGGTAGGCAGGTGGCCACCGAACGCGGCTTTCACGTTATCGCGAGCCACGTCGGCATTGAGGCGGGCGGCAATCAGCGTGGCGTTCTGGTCGAGGGAGATGTTGACCCACTGACTCTCGTCGGCGGGCTCCGGCATGTTGAGGGGCATGTCCGACCCGGGCTTGGTGAGCGAGTCGTATTTCTCTCCAGTGATCTCCTCGAGCTGATCCTCCGCGGTTGCCAATGTTCGCTTGGCGGCGATCACAGCGGCCGAAGCCGTATCGCGGGCCGCCTTCGCTTCCTGGACGTCCGTGATCGCGATGAGGCCTACGTCGTATCGCTTGTCCGCCTGGTCGAGCTGGCGGGCGATGGCCTCGAGAGAAGCCTGCTGCGCCTGGAGATTGTCCAACGCGGACAGCACGTTGAAGTAGGCCTGGCACACCCGCAGGATGAGATTCTGCTCGGCGGCGGCGTAGGTGGCCTCCGCCTGCGCCACCTGGCTGTTGGCCGCCTTGAGCGTCATCCAGTTCGACCAGGAGAAGACATTCTGGCGGAGATTGAGGCCCCACTGCCTCTGGGTATAGCCCTGGCTGAACTGCAGAGGCACGACGAAAAACGCCGTCTGGTCGGCGTTCGGATAAGGCTGGTCCTGGAACCCCGAGGAGTGGTCCCGGGTGTAGGCCCAATTGCCGGTGATCTGTGGCAGCAGGGCTGCCAAGGCCTGCGGACGCGACTCGCGCGCGGCGAGCCGGTTGGCATCGGCCGCGCGGATCGTCGGATCGTTATGCACCGCGTCCTCGAAAACCCCGACCAGGTCCTTGGCGCCCGCGCCGCTGGCGCCGGCCACCGCGAATAGCAGCCCCATCAACACCGCGCCCGAGCGACGCGCCAGCTGTCCACGGCTCATTTTATTCCCTTCGGATTCAGTATGTTAGATTCGACGCCAGCTGTAACACAGCAAAATCTCGGCCGTGCGCCGCGGCTCGCGGCCACAGCGCTGTTGGAGGCGGGAGCCGCCTCGACGGTTTAGAGCCGACCCGCTAGAACCGGAATTCCGGCAGCCGGCGCGCGTTCACGAGCGGGTCGATCACGGTCTCGAACAGACTTTCGGACGACCAGCTCCCCTCTCCCGTGCGGCGAATGAGCCGCGCTTCCATTACCGGGGGCTCGCCCACCGCGACGAACAGGCGACCGCCAATCTCGAGCTGCCGCTCGAAACGCTCGTCGTAAACGGGAAGCGAGCCGGTAATCGCGATGGCGCCATAGCGGACGCCGGTATCGAGCTGCAGAGCATCCGCGGTCACGATCTCCACGTCCCGCAAACCTGAGGAGTCCAGATTCCGCCGCGCCATCTCGGCCAGTGCCGGGAAAATCTCCACCGAACGGACGCGGGCGGCCGCCGTACGAAGGCAGGCGGTAATAAACCCGGAGCCCGTCCCAATTTCGAGCACATGCTCGGAGCCGGTGAGTTCCAGCGCCTGCAGGAGGCGTCCGACGACGCTCGGGCGCAACATGTGCTGACCATGCGGGAGAGGGACCTCGGCGTCGGCGTAGGCACGGAAACGTTGCTGCTCGGGCGTAAAACGGTCGCGGGGAACCTTGCGCAGTATCTGAAGTACGCGCTCGTCGAGCACGTCCCAGGCACGCACCTGCTGCTCGATCATCTGTTCGCGGACATTCGCCGTCAGCATCGTCATGGCACTCCGATTGGACTTAATGCAGTCCGTTGGTAACGCCTGAGACGTTAAGGGTTTTCCGCCCCCATGCCAAGCAGGCTTGCGACCAGATATGGTCAAATGTAGGCAGAGCGACGACGTCAGGTCAGTTATGCTGTAACCGCCACGCGCGTCCGAGACAACAAAATGAATTAGAGTGGTCTCGGGCTTGCGCCCATAAAGGTTCAAAAAACTAGATGTCGATCGTCGGGCTGTTGTGCCTTCTCTTCGCTCTCGTTGCTACGCTGCTTCTGGTGCTCTATTGGCTGCAGCGGCGCGAGTTGGAGAGCGTTGGTGAGCTTTCGCAACAATTACAACGCATTGCCATCGGCGGCCGGCTCGAGGGCCGGGTCGACCTGCGCACCGACAGGGCGGAAATCTCGGCGCTGGTTACCGCTGTCAACCACCTGTTGACACGCGCGTCGATGACAGGCGAGCGCGACGCCGCCCGCGCCTCGCCCAAGATGTTTGCCGATCTCGGGGATCGCATCCACGAGGCGGTACTGGTGCATCGTGAAGTCATTTTGTATGCCAACCGTCAGTTCGCGAGTTTCGTCGGCGTCGATCGCATCGATCTCGTCGGACGTCGCCTCGGCGACCTGGTGCCGCCCGAATACGCGGAGCTGGTGAACGAGAACATCCGCAAGCGGCTCGGGGGCGAGGAGACCGCGGAGCGCTACGAGATCGACATGATCGGGCTGCAGGGACAGGTGAGCCGCCTCGAGATCACCTCGGGCCTCGTCGACTACGAGGGCTCGAGCGCGCTACTCATC
>DAITMW010000075.1:12693-25377 GCA_036834945.1 Steroidobacteraceae bacterium | reverse complement strand
TTGCACTCGGGATAGTATGCTGCGGCGCACCCTCGTGGGATGGCATACGGAGTAACGCGTAGATTCGCGACCTCCCGCATGAAGTCTTCGGCCACGGTGGCTGCGGTCACGAGATCGCCGGCTTGCAGGCCATGGTGCTCGATGTCCTCAGCCGACATGAGCAACACGTCGCGTGTCCCATGGACGCCGCGGAACCGATCCTCGTAGCCATAGATGGTCGTGTTGAATTGATCGTTGCTGCGGATGGTCATCAGCCGCAGGATCTGGCCCGTCTCGGCTTGCATGTCGGGATCCGAGTCGAGAGCCGAGGGCTTGACGAAATTGGCCTTGCCGGTCTTGGTTTTCCATTGCCGGTGCCGTGCGGGCAGTGGCCGATGGAAGCCTCCCGGGGTGAACATCCGGGCATTGAAGTCATGAAAGATTTCGGGGAAGGTGCGGGCAATGGCATCCCGGATCAAACTGTAGTCACTCACCCAGCGGTCCCATTCCACACGCGGGTTGGAAGGGAGGAGGGCCTTTGCCATACCCGCGATGATCGCGGGCTCCGAGAGCAGGTGAGGGCTTGCAGGCTCCACCCTCCCGCGCGATCCGTGCATACACCCGGTGCTGTCCTCCGTCGATATCGCTTGCTCAGCACCGCCTTGTCGGTCGATCTCCAACCGACCGAGACAGGGAAGGAGGTAAGCGACCTCTCCGTGAATCAGGTGACTGCGGTTGAGCTTGGTGGCGATATTGACTGTCAATCGCAGCTTGCGCCAGGCAGGCTCGATGCGCCGTGTATCGGGCGCCGCGCGTACAAAGTTGCCGCCCAGACTGACGAACGCCTTGACGCTCCCTGACAATGCGCCCTCGCAAGTCTCCACTGTGGTGAGACCTTTCTGGCGGGGCGGTTCGAAGCCATACAGCTCTTTCAGCTTATCCAGCGGCGCGAGCTCCGGCTTCTCAGTAATCCCCACCGTACGCTGTCCCTGTACGTTGGAGTGGCCCCGCACGGGGCAGATTCCGGCGCCCGGTTTACCGATGTTGCCGCGCAGGAGCAGCAGGTTGGTCAGCATCTGCACGGTCTCGACGCCATTGCGGTGCTGAGTGAGGCCCATGCCATAAACTGCGATTACCGCGTTTGCACGCATATAAGTATCGGCGGCCTCTTCCAGCGCGCTACGCCGCAGACCCGACGCACGTTCGATATCTGACCATGAGCACTCGCGTACTTGCGCCTCGAACTCCTCGAAGCCATGGGTGTGCTCTTCGATGAACGGCGTGTCGAGAACCCTTGCCGTGCCCGAGCGACGGGCGTCGTCATCGCGCTCCAGCAGAACCTTGCAGATCCCCATGAGCGCCGCCACGTCTCCGCCGATGCGGAGCTGATGGTATTGAGTGCTGATGTGCGTTCTGGCGCCCGTCAACATCTGGGCCGGAGACTGCGGATTGGCAAAACTGACCAACCCCGTCTCACGGATCGGATTGAACGTCACGATCGGGACATCCCGCTTTCGCGCGTCCTGCAGCTGATGCAACATCCGGGGACTGTTGCTGCCCACATTCTGGCCGAAGAAGAAAATGCAATCCGTCGCGTCGAAGTCATCGAGCGTGACCGTGCCGACGCCGACGCCGATTGTCTTGGGAAGCGCGACGGAGGTGCTCTCATGACACATATTCGAGCTGTCGGGCAGGTTGTTGGTCCCGTACATGCGGGCGAGGAGCTGGTACAGGTAGGAGGCCTCCAGTGATGCGCGCCCGGAGGTGTAAAACACGGCCTCGGCCGGTGTCAGTGCACGCAGCTCCCTCGCGATGCCGTCGAAAGCTTCTTGCCAGGTGGTTTCGAGATAGCGATCCGACGCCGCATCGAAACGCAGCGGCGCGGTCAGCCTGCCGTGATCTTCGAGCTCGTGATCGCTCCACTGCTCGAGCTGGGTAAGGGTGTGCTGTCGGAAAAATTCCGGCGTTGTGCGCTTCGGTGTGATCTCCCACGCCGTGGCCTTCGCGCCGTTCTCACAGAATTCCGCCGGGTGGGGATGCGCCGGCTTCGCCCAAGCACAACTGACACAAGAAAAGCCATCAGGCTTGTTCTGATGAGCCAGAACGGGAGTCCCCGCGAGGGCGACCTGCTCGTGTAGTAAAACGGAGGTGACAGACTTCAGTGAGCCCCACCCGCCGGAGGGCTCTCCCAATGCGTCGATATCCTGATCCATGAGATCCTTCAGCAACCCTCATGCCTTGCTCTCGCACAGCGCCGAAGCGTTGCCTTTCAGGCGACAACTCGAACCCGCTGACATGCAGCGGAGGCATTCTGCTTGCGCGGGCTTCATTCCCTCCTTTGAGATAAGCGATTGCCGGGGCCGGATCCTAACTCCCAGCTGCGCCGTCTAGCCTGACCGCGCGCCTGCGGATGTCTTTCGAGATGCGCTCCAGTGACTTTACCCCGCGAACATCGAACTTTCGTGCGCTCGCGGTGAAGCTATCAACTGCAGCCACCACCTCTGCAATAATGTCGGGCCCTTTTTGTATGCCCCAGGCACGCGCGAGCTCGAGCAAATCCGCGCGGCTCGGACATCCTGAGGAGGCTTGAAAGAACAAGCTATGCTCGCCGCGTTCGGCGATGTCGGGCACCAGATCAAACGCTGGCGCGAGGCGGTAACCCTCTGGCTTGGCGAGCATCCAGAAATTCTTCAGATGATCATCAACGTTACCGATCGCGGCATTGAACACCATGTGCCGGAATAATGCCGCCACATCTGCCGCCGGCGATGCCGAGTGCTTTCGCACAGCACCAGCCAGATTCGAGTAGCTGTGTATGTATACGCCAGGCCGCTCGCGGCACAACGTGCGCAAGCTGATCATATGCAGGCGTCCACTATGAGGTGTGACATCAAAGCGCCGTACCATCAACGCGCGGCGCTTTCCCAGGGTTATGAGGCGCGCATCCGGCACTTCCAGCCCCGCACGTCGGCCCAACAAAAGGCAGGTGGCTTCCAGAGCGACGACATCATGCCCGGCGTCCCGGCTGCTGCTGGGAAATTTGATGAGCCATTCGCCATTGGCGTCATGAGCCAGGGCCTTGGGCCGGGCGCCTCCCGCGCGACTGCTGCCCTCGATGAGTTTGCGAAACTCATCGTTGAGAGGCAAGGTGCCTGCCTCAAATTTGTCCGCGGCTCGCAACAATGCATTCAATGCAGTGCTCCGAACTGTCCCCGTAGTTTCGGGCGGAGCAGGCGTCTCCCCGAAAATCAAGGCACCAGTACCGCCGCCGCGCATTCGCAACAACATTTCTACTGGAGTTGACCTGCGGCCCTCGCTCCTCAAGAGAGCACTCAAGAGCGCGCGACCCCAATCATCCGGCAAGCTATCATCAAAAACTGACAGAGGCGGGTGGAAAAGTTCACCGTTGAAGCGCCGGCTGGACGTATTCAACGGCAGGGACTCCGGATCCAGGGCGAATGCACCGCTCCAGTCCGTCCAATCGCGGGCGTACTCGAATTCCGAGCGGAAGTGGCCATTGTAAGGGGAGGGATCTGTAGTTCCCAACTCCCCGACGAGTCGTAGCGTTGCGTCGGCAAGCCTGATCCAGACAAACAGCCGGTTCATCGCGACCGTCTTGACGCCCGCCGACGCCGCCCCTTTTCATCCGCCCTGATGCGGTCCAGCACACTGTCGCGCGGCTCCAGCACATGCGTCATCGAATCCAGCTGATTCAACAGCCAGAGCGCGTTGAGCCAGATACCGATTTGCACCGTAGGTGCCCCGCGCTCCATGGCGCGGACCGTCCCGGGCGAGACGCCAAGACGCTCGGCAAACACAGCCATCGTGTCATTGCGTTCCAGCCTGGCCCTGCGCAGGCGCATACCGAGTTCCAGCAATACCTGGGTGACCTCATTAATCTCCATTATAATAAATATAATGCCAGATAGGACACCGTAATCTCCACTACAATAGAGATAAATCGCGGGCGTCGCGGCTCTCTGCAGGTGTATTCTGGAGCCTTCCGCCTATGAAAACCCTTTTGCGCAGTTCCCCCACCTGTTGCAGCATGCGAGTCCGGCGACACTCACACGGGAGCGCCTGGCCGCCCACCGCGCCGGGTGCAAACGTCAGCCAGACAGTGATGACCGCCACTCGCGGGCAGGTCGCTTCATGCGGGTTCCCCCGAGAAAATCCGCTCGAGCTCGTAAGGCCGGGTCACCTCCAGCTGGTCATAGCGGCAATCACGCGGCCGCTTGTCCGGTCGCCAACGCAAAAAGAAGGCCGCATGGCGGAATCGATCGCCCTGCATGTGGTCATACTTCACCTCGCACACGCGCTCGATCCTGAGTGGCTCCCACGATAAGTCCTTGCCTGCGCTCCATCGGCTCTGCGCGCCTGGCATCCGGCTCGATTCGGCCGCGGCACCCGCCCAGTCGCGCCATGGATGTTTGTCGATCGCGTGCTTGCGAAGCGGGGCGAGCTCCTTGACGAGTTGTCTGCGCATTGCCATCGTGAAGGACGATGTCACCCCGACGTGCTGAAGTACCCCATCATCGTCGTACAGCCCGAGTAACAGCGAGCCGACGGCATCCTTGCCGCTCTTGTGCCAACGGAATCCGGCTACGACGCACTCGGCTGTGCGGGCATGCTTGACTTTGATCATCGCGCGCTTACCCGGCAGATAGGTGCCCGTCGCCAACTTCGCGACCACGCCATCCAGTCCAGCTCCTTCGAACCGCGTCAGCCACTCGAGCGCCACGTCCCGGTCCCGCGTGAATGGCGTGATATACAAGGGAGGTTTCGCCTTGCCGAGAAGGTCCTCGAGGGCGGCACGGCGAGCCGTTTGGGGCTTGTCCATAAGACTGCGACCGCGCGCCGCGAGCAAATCGAAAGCTACAAAGGAGGAGGGCGTCTCTATCGCGAGCTTCTTTACACGGGACGTGGCCGGGTGCAGGCGTAGCTGCAGCGCGTCGAAGTCGAGACCATGAGGCGTCGCAATGACGATCTCGCCGTCGACCACGCAGTTCCTGGGCAGACGTTCCAGCAACGCTTCGTGCAACTCCGGGAAATAGCGGTCGAGCGGCCGTGAATCACGGCTCTGGACCAACAGGTCGTCGCCCTTGCCGCGGAAATTGATTGCCCGGAACCCGTCCCACTTCGGCTCATACATGTACTTACCCGTGGGCAGCGTGTCCGCGAGCTTGGCCAGCATCGGTTCAACCGGCGGCTTGACTCCAACTCCAGAAAAACTCATCGACGATGTCTCCCCGTGACCTGGCCATCACCAGGAAGCAGGAATCGTTCTTGCGCCACGACCTGGACCGCAGCCGCAGCCGAGTCCGATCGTGCCCGACTATCCACCGGCGATAATTGTTTTGTTTGTATGGGGTAATGCCCCAGGGGTAGCGCGCGCGGCGCGGGCACCCAGCTGCATGAGGTACCAGGCTCATTTCCTGCTATTACATGCGGTTAGTGAGCGGAGAATCTGCAATGGCACGTTACGGCAAGAAGGCGGCGAAAAAAGTCAAACGAGCAATGCACGAGCGCAAGAAGGGCACGCTGCGGAGCGGCCGCTCCGGTCGCAAGGTCAAGAGCAAAAAACAGGCGATTGCCATCGGCCTTTCCGAAGCGCGCCGCTCGGGCGCGAAGGTCCCGAGGAAGAAATCCTCTTCGCGAAAGAAGAAATAGCCTGCTGACCGCAGGATCGTAACGGGCGGCCGGCGCAGCCGCGGAACTTGCGCCGGCCGATGTCCTCCTGGCATCCAACGACACAACTACATTATCGCGGTCGCCCTCCCTGTAGTAGTTGGTCGCCCGATGCTCTGGTCGTCGAGCGCGTGTGGCGGACACTTGGCGCGGAAACACCTTGAAGAGCCTCGCCGGGTGCGGTTGAGCCATCCGCAACATGCCGTGAAATATCGCCCAGCGAGACGATACCGACGAGGTGCTTGTCGCGATCGACGACCGGCAAGCGCCGCACCTGTTGTTGCGCCATGTTGCGAGCAACGTCCTCGACGTCCTGATCATCGAAGCAGTACTTCACCGCCTCAGTGGACATGATCTGCCCGATGCGCGTCTGCGTCGGATCGCAACCGGCGGCGTCGCCGCGGATTGCGATATCGCGATCGGTGATCATGCCGATCAGGCGATCGTCCTCGCCGACTGGCAAGGCTCCGGTGTCCAGCTCCGCCATCCATCGCGCTGCCTGCTGCAACGTGTCCGTGGGGCTTGCGATTTTGACTCGTGTGGACATGATTTCGCTGACTTGCATGCTGTTCCTCCATGCCGGCGGTGCCGGCGTCCGGATATCGTGAGCAACCGCGATGCCTTGCCGAGGCTGCCTGTCAGGTTGTCTGCTGCGGCAGCATGCAAATCAAGGCGACACCGATGCCGACGCGGTCGCTCAGAACGGCGAAGTCAGGCCGGCGACCGAGTTCACCTCGTACCCGGCGCAACACACTGCGGTAGAGGTGACCGCTTGGCCAGCGCTCGGATGACCATACGCATTGCTCCACGCAGAACAACAGGCGGTTGATCTGCTTTATGGCACGCCAGGAGCTGTGAGGCGCGCGCCCGATTTCTTGCTGCAGGACACGTTCCAGTGCCGTTTGTTCCAGGGCGATGAGTGACCTGTCCAGGTCAACGGTGGGTATCGCGCCGCGCTCCAGATGCCGCGCGATGACTATGTTGAGACGTTCCAGATGACGTCCTGTGGCGCAAAGCAGCTCGATGCCGGCATCCCCAAGCCACTGCTTCGCGCACCGCAAGGAGCACAGCTCGACCAATGCCGCGTTGGTTGCCGCGGCCGCCGCGAAGAATCGGGTTGTGCCGCGCAGCTTGCTGTCCCAATGGGCGTAGAGACGGACTCTGGCTGAAAACTCCTCCAGCACGCTCGGGTCCGTCGCTAACTGCTACGCCAATCACGCCAGTACTGATGCAGCCGCCTGTGGAATCCGCGTGACGGCTCTTTGTAGATCCTGGCGCCCAGCCGCAGTGCCTGCTGCTGCAAGGCGGCTCTGCGGCGGTCTATTTTGACACATAACAACAGACAGTCGGCATCGTTGGCCCGGCTGCGCCTGGCCAGCAACTTCTCGCGCAATACGGCCAGGTCATGGTCGTCGCCGAGCTGATCGGAAAGCTCGTGCAACGCTCTCGCCAGTGCATCCATGCGTTTCGGGCGCACGGGCTGCAGCAGCGCCACCTGGTGTCTGAGATATTTCGCCTGTTTGCGCCATTCATGGAATGAAGTATCGGACGGGCTATTGCGTACGGCATCCAATGCCTGACGCCCCTGGTCATACACGTTCTTTACTCCGGCTCCTACCACCGCCCAGCCTTTGCGAGGGACGTTCCAGTGCTGCGCCTGGGAGCTTGCGTCCCGCAGTACCCGTCCTGCCTGCGCCAGCCCTCCACGCCCCTCCATGGCATGGCGGGACCTCGCGCGCTCCTTCGCGAGCTCGCGACCGAAACGGGCCACGCATTCGGCACCGGGGCGGACCGGACTTTGTTTCAGCAGATCGTTGAAGGCCTTCTGCAGGACCACTGCATCCCGTGCCTCGCTCAACGGCCGCGCGGCGTCGCGCAAACAGCTGTTTTCGGCGCGATACTCGGACTTGGTGACTTCCTTCCGCAGCAGCCGCAGAGTGGCGCGCGCCATTTTGATCCGCTTGCGCGCGTCGTGGATGCACGAATCCGTTGCATGCCTCGACTGCAAGGAGGGCAGTGCCTTCTCGATCTGGCGCACCAGGATCTTCCGAGCTTCCTTGGCAGGTGCCTTTCTGCCTTTGAACCGGGCGGCCATCAATCCTGACCACGTTGATGGGCGCGGATGGCCCGCTCGAGAGCCGCCTGCGCCGAGTTCCGATCACCCCGGCCTGTAATGTTGAAACGCCGGCCCTGGGCCTCGTTGTAGGATTTGAAGAAGTGCTCGATATCGGTCAACTGCCGTGACTCGAGGTCTTGCAGCTTCCGGATCGGGGATGGATTCACGGGTGTCAAGCCGACGCCGATCAGCCGGTCATTGCGAATACTCTTTCCTCCTTCCGTCTGGCGGGCCCGCAGCATGCCGATCAGGCGCGCCGTGATCAAACAACCTGGAAAGGTCGGCGGCAGACCGATTACCAGCACATCCAGGGGATCACCGTCGGCTGCGCACGTTCCCGGAATCGACCCGAAGTCGTGTGGGAATGTCAGCCCGGCCGCAAGCACACGGCTGACCCGGAACACACCCAGCTCGTCGTCGAACTTGTATTTGTTCGCACTGCCCGCCGGCGTGTCGATGATGACATGCACGCAATCGCGCTCGGGGGATCGTGCCGGGACACGATCGAATCGCATCAGCGCTCTCTCCTGCTGTGTACAGTGGGAGTTCTCCAGCAAACCGGGTGCCGAAAGCGCCGGACATCGAGAAGGGACCTGACCTGATCGGGACCCTGACAGGTCGCGGTGCCGGGCGGAAATAGTGCGCGCGAGCAACGCACACACACACTACGACTTACCGGCGCGACGGGCGGGTCTTGCGCAACCACCACAGCAGCAGGGAGATCGCCAGCCATCCTGACGTCGCAATACCGAGCGATGCAACGGCGCTAAACCTGGGCAATCCCAGCCAGGCCAGAGCCGCAAAACTCATGAGTCCCACGGCGCCCAACGCCGCACCGGCGGCATCGAGGGCTGCGGCGCGGCGAGCTCGGACGTTGCCGTGCAACCCCTTGCGGGCTTTCTTCTTCTGCTCGCGCTTCGCGATCAAGGTTGCGCTGGCGGGAAAGATGGCGGGAAAGGCAAGAAACAGCCCTCCCACCACGGGCCCGAACTCCTTCGCCACCCACCCGGTTGCCAGGGTCACGAGTCCCCCGAGCGCAAATCGAATGGCATACTGCTGCCACCGAGTTTCGCGCAACCCTCCGAAGTCCACTGCGACTCTCACGGGCGTCCTCCCACGAAGACCGCCCAACCCAACAGCGCCACAGCCAGCCAAAGCACGAGACCCCCGAGTGCGACCGCTTTCACGGAGAGGGAGCTCTTCCACATGATGCGGCTGCATAGTAAGGCGTAGATCATCATCGAAGCAGCGCCGATGACCATCGAGCGAGCCTCGACGGACGCATAGGAGGCCCCCTCGCTGTAGATCGCCAGCGTCAACGTAGCCAGTGCGATCGACGGCGCGGCTCCAAAAATCCCTGCGAAGCTCTTCGGTCGCACAACATCGCCGATGAGGGCAAAAGCCGAAACCACCGCACCCCCGATCACGAATCGAATCAGCCATTCCACGGATGTGCACGGCTCCTTGGATTCCTACATTGTTCCTTGCCCAACGCTTCGGCCGCGCTTTTGTTCTGACCCTGCGCACAAAGCTTGCTGCCGGACCTCCCATGCCACGCGCCAATCAAACGCCACGTACTGTGATCATCACGGGTGCCACGGCCGGCGTTGGCCGTGCCATTGCGCATCGTTTTGCCCGCGCCGGGGACCGTATCGGCCTGATCGCCCGTGATCCAACAGCACTCGAGAGCGTTCGGCAGGAAGTAGAGGCATTCGGGGCGGAGCAGACGGTTGTGGAGCCGCTCGACGTAGCGGATGCGGCAGCCGTGTTCGCCGCCGTAGCGCGCCTGGAGCAGAAGCTGGGCCCGGTAGACATTTGGATCAACGATGCCATGTTGACTGTGTTCTCGACCGTAGCGGATATAACGCCGGAAGAGTTCCGACGCGTCACTGAGGTGACCTATCTCGGTTTCGTTCATGGGACCATGGCCGCGCTGAAATCCATGCGACCCCGGGGTTCGGGCCGCATCATTCAGATCGGCTCGGCGCTCGCCTACCGCGGGATCCCGCTGCAGTCGGCATATTGCGGCGCTAAGCACGCGATCCGGGGCTTCACCGACTCGCTGCGTACCGAACTGACACATGAGGGTTCCGACATTCACATCAGCATTGTCGAACTGCCCGCAGTCAACACACCGCAGTTTGATTGGGCCCGAGTCCACATCGGGCGCTCGCCACGACCGATGGGGCGGCCAGTGCAGCCGGAGATCGTTGCCGACGCGGTCTTTCGTGTGGCGCGCGGCCGCTGGCGCGAATACTGGCTGGGGACGCCCACGATTCTGACGATAGTGGCGAACGCGGCCTTTCCGGGCCTTCTCGATCGCTATCTCGCGCGTAAAGCAGTGGAGGGCCAACAGACTGCCAGACCTATCCCTTACGGCCGCCGGGACAATCTCGATGAGCCCCTGGCCAATTTTCATCGTACACGGGGCTCCTTCAGCTCGGAGGTGATTTCCCGCGCGCCCTTGGTCACCGGCGAGCTCGTCCGTGTGGGAATAGTGGCTGCCGTGGCCTTCGCCGGTTTTCTCCTGGGTGTGGCCGTCAAAGCTCGCCGCGGGCCGCGAGGGCCTTGATCCTATCGGCCGTGCGGCAGGCGATAGCCTGGATGGTGAGCGAGGGATTCACCCCGCCAACTGTCGGAAAGACGGAGCCGTCGCAAACCCACAGGTTGCGAATATCCCAACTACGGCAGTCGGCGTCGACCACACTGTTCTGCGGTGCCGAGCCCATGCGTGCCGTCCCGTTCAAATGGCAGGTATCGTCCGTCTCGTCCCAGATCTCTGTCGCTCCCACGACCTCGAGAGCCTGGCGCATGAACCCAAGGGAATGCCGGATCAGGGCCCGGTCGTTGTCGCAATACGAATAGGTGATCCGCGGCACCGGCAAACCATACTGGTCGCGCTCGTCGCTCAGCGTCACCCGGTTACGCTCCTGCGGCAGGCATTCACCGACGATCTTCAACCCTACCTGGTGGTTGTACAACGCCATCTGGTCCAACAGCGCCTGCCCCCAGAGGCCCCGCTTGCCCGCCTGGGTCCCTGCCCAGACGATGGGCAGGGGGCCCTGGCTCATATAGGCATAGCCCCCGAAAAAATCCTTGCCCGTATCCGTATAGTTCCAATGCTCGGTGATCGCCAGGGAAGGAGGCCCCTTGTATGAACGAATCTCCTGTTCCATCAGGCCCCACACGGCCTGGTTCGACTGGACCATGAGGTTCCTGCCAACGAGTCCGGAGGAGTTCGCCAGGCCCGCGGGAAACCGGCTGGAAGCTGAATTCAACAGCAGACGCGGTGTCTCGATCGCATAACCGGCGACCACGACATTGCGCGCTCGCTGAAAGCACTGGCGCCCCTGACGCAGATAATGCACGCCGGTCGCGAGTCCGCTCTGATCATGCTCCACGCGGGTAACCATGGCGAGATCGCGAATCTCGGCACCCGCGGCCAGAGCACGCGGTAGCCAGGTCACCAACACGCTCTGCTTGGCGTTGGTCGCGCAACCAATGACACACATGCCCCGATATACGCACGGATGGGCGAGCCCCCGTGGCGCCGAGATCGTCGCCAGGGGTGTCGGCGTCCAGGCGATTCCCAGCGCTTCGGCCCCTTTCGCCAGGACGAGCGCGGCCGCGTTCAGCTCGTGAGGTCGGTACGGATAACGTGGGCGTCGGGGCCCCCAGGGGTAGCTCACGGGACCGGAAATTTTCAGTGCTCGCTCCACCTCCCGGTAGTACGACCACATCTCGCGCCAATCCAACGGCCAGTCGGCTCCGTAGCCCAGCAGTGTGCGGGATTTGAACCACTCTGGCCTGAAGCGCAGCGACACCATCGCGAAATGCACTGTCGAGCCGCCCACCGACTTGCCGGAATTGTTGGACCCGAGCTGCAGTGGGTTCTCACCATCCACGATGCGCTCGTCTCTCCAGTACAACTTGCCCTGATGCAGCTCGTCGGAGGCGAAGTCTTCCAGGGGCCGCCAGTAGGGTCCCGCATCCAACGCCACGACGGAGAAGCCGTATTCCGCAAGCTTGCAGGCGAGTGTGCCGCCGCCCGCTCCGGTGCCTACGATGACGAAATCAACCAGCTCAGCGTCGGAATATTCACGCATGGGCACCCAGCCGCCAACTCGAAACACGTCGGGTGCCCGACCGCCGGTCGCACGCGGTGTATGGAAGACCTCATCCAACGCGTGCATTCTCACGCCGCGCCTGTTCTTCGTATCCTGGATGGGCTTCGGCTGCTTCCCAGGGGTCGCGCCGGTCGAAGTTCATCCGGACATAGCCGCGCGGGGCGGCCGGGCCGCCGAAGCCGATCTCGTTCCAGGCCGTCGGATGGGCGTAATAGGCGGTGACGATGTCGTGCAACAGCCGTTTGGCGAAGAACACGGCGGCCGGCATGCCTTTCCAGGCGGTACTCTTCAGCTTGCCGGCCTGCATCGCCTGCAACATGTCGTCCTGGGTCAAGGGCCGCAGCTCGTGAAAGCGCAGCCCATACTGATCCCGGCTGTCTGCGTCCAGCGCACCAATCCCCAGGCGCCACGCCTCGCGCTCTGGCGGGAGGCGCGCATCCCGATAGCCATCCCCGTGGCTCTCGAAAAGCTTTGCGTCGACCAATGCGGCAATCGGAACCGGGTTCGCGCGCGCCGCGGGTTGCGGGATGACTCGCGAACAAACAGACGACATCGTGGCCCATTCCTCGACAGTGAAGAAGCGATGAGCGTCGGGATCAATGGCCAGGCGCTCATCGACTACCGCGCGCGTCTGCTCGTTCCACGAGGGAGAGTGACGTTTGGACAACACATCGTAGCCGGGGTAGCGGCTCGTCATCGCCGTCGCTCCATCAGGCCCAGGGCCGCAAGCCCTGCGAGCGCCAGACCCGTATAGCTGGGCGGTGCCGGCAAGGG
>DAITMW010000075.1:6044-12593 GCA_036834945.1 Steroidobacteraceae bacterium | reverse complement strand
GTAACCCAGCCAACAGCAGCGCGCCCGGGGCCCCGATGGGAGCCGCGTAGAAGAGGTTGAGCCACGAAATGCCGCCAGGCCGTTTCGTGATGTTGTAACTATGGAACGCCAGGCCCGCCACGCCCGTTGCCGCTGCCACGGCATAGATGGAATCCCGGATGGGATGGGGCCGCGGCCGACGGTCCGCCGTACCCAGAAGACTCGCCCCCACAGTGAGAGCGGCGACGGCAAGAGGCGTGTACATGGCCCGATTCTGAAACGAGCCGCGATAGTGCTCGATGCCGCTATCGGCCAACACCGACAACGCCAGCAAGGCAGAGCTCAGGTTGAGTTGCCGCGCTTGCACCAGGCCCGTTGCTGGAATGACCATTGCTGCTGCTCCGCCAGGTTTGGAGGGTTCTGACATGAGTGAAACGACCACCGATCACGATACAATACGCAAATGGGCAAGCAAGCATCGCGGTAAGCCCGCTGCCGTCGCACGCACTCACGACAAAGGCGACGTTGGCATCATCAGGATCATGTTTCCCCAATCGAAGCAGTCCGAGCACGAAGGTTTGACCGAGATCTCGTGGGACGAGTTCTTCGAGGAATTCGAGAAGCGCGAGCTGGCCCTGGTTTATGACGAGGACAGCCTGTTCTCCAAGGTCGTCAGCCGGGAAAGCGCGGGGCGGGACAGAAAGAGTTGAGCTTTTCGGAATGCCCGGCAGCGGCACGCCGCAATAGTAATGCTCCGTGCGCCGGCACACGTATCGATCCGACTTCGGGGGGTGCCACGGTGCGCGTCCCCGCGAGCAGATCTTCCGCCCACCAGGAAGCCGCGGGTACCTGCGCCGCTTCAATGGCGGCGAGCGGCAGGGAAATTGCGCCGGTGCCGAAATTCAACACGACGGTGACGTCCTCGCTGGGCTCTTTGCCGGCACGGATGTATGCCAACACCGAATCGTCACGATTCGTGTGAAGGACACGCAATATTTGCGAGCGCAAAGCCGGAATCTCCCGGCGCAGCTTTATGAGTCGTGTGTACAACGGCATCAGGTGATCGGGATCGTCGCTCCAGTCGATCGGCCGCGGATGCGCATAGGGTTCGAACGATGCGCCGACCTCGTCGCCGGCGTAGATGAGTGGAATGCCTGGGAGGGTTAGCAATAACGCCGCGGCAAGGCGCGTGTCCGCCGCGCCATGCGTGTCGATGAAGCGCTTCCCGGTATCGTTGTTATTGAGAAAGTGCAGGACTCCCGCGTTGTCGGCGAAGCCCCTGCCATCGTTGCTGAGTGCGGCTCTGAGCAGTCGCAGGTTCGGTACCTTGCCCTCCGGGCCGAACACGCCTTGCCAGGCCCAGTGCCCGAGCTCTGCTGTCCAATCGTAGGCCGCGTCAAAGCCGTGACTCATATAATAAGGGTCCCGTGCCGAGGCTTCCGCCAGCAGCAGCGCCTGCGGTCGGACATTCTCCACCTCCTGTCGCACGATCGGCCAGAAAGCGGGCTCCCGCTGTCGCACGGCCCAGGCGGCATCCGCGCGGAAACCGTCGATCGGAAAATCGCGAAACCAATGAGCCACAGCTGCGAGGATGTAGTTGCGTACCTCGACGTTGGAGTAGTTCAGATTCTCGAGTGAGCTCCAGTCGAAGTAGTGCACCGCCTGGCCGTTGCGATCACGCTCGAACCAGTTGAAATAGGGTGAGCGTCGCCCGAAGTGTACGGTGTCCTCGAAGTAGGGATGCTCCTTGGCGAGATGGTTCGTGACGAAGTCGAGCAGCACCGCCATTCCTCGGGCGTGGGCCTGAGCGATGAGCGTGCGCAACTCGGCGGGCGAGCCTAGAGACTTTCGCACCCGGAATGGATCGGTCAGAGCGTAGCCGAAATCCCCCTGCGGTGCCCCTGTTACGGGTGACAACCATAATGCCGTGACCCCCAGGCTCGAGATCTGATCCAGGTGTTGTGTGACGCCGGCGAGTCCACGATTGCCGAAGAGCGCCGGTGTTACTCCATACAGGATCGCACAGGCCCGCCAATCCGGATGTTCATGCAGGAGATCCACGGCCTGCGCTTTCCGGCCTGCCACGCGGAATAGGGCGGTTGCCTTGCTCGTTCGTCCGGCCGCATCGCTGACAATCAGGCTGACACGGTAGTCTCCATCGCTCATTGGCGAGCGAAGCAGCAGCAGTGGACCGTGGGCGGTGGTGACCTTCGGTCCCACCGCTGACTGTACTTCAAGCGGAGCGGGATTCGTCGGATCAGCCAGCCAGCTGTACCGAATGAGCGGCGCCGGGGTCGCCGGCGCCACCGTGCTGGTTCCGGCATCGATCAACACGACATCACCTTCAACCGTGACCTTCGTGTGCGCCGTTGGAACGTCGGGCAGCCGGACGTTCCAGCTCTGCCGGGCAATGCTCCCCACCGGCTTGCCCGTGCTCAGGCAGATCGCACTGATCCGGTTATGTCCGCCATGCAAGCGAACCGTGGTTGTGAACCTGCCCTCCGCTAAGTGCGCATTGTTCGGTGCAAGAGAGTCCACCACTACAACAACAGAGTCGCAGCGATCCCGACTTACGGTTCCGGATATGTCCTTGGAGAACGTCCAGGCATCCCCGCCGTGCGTATCGAATCGTACCGGCTGCTGCGCACTCGCATTCGCACCTGTTCCGGCCAGGTGTATCGTGAGCAAAGCAGCCCATGCGCCGATGCCCCTGCGCCGGATCAAAAGAACCGCCGTTCCAGCTCGTGCCTCACCCGCGCAATCACAGATTCCCAATCTCCCGCGCGACTCTGCCTGAACAGCCGCATGGTCGGATACCACGGCGTGTCCTCCCGCTCCTCCATCCAACGCCAGTCGGCCCGCAGAGGCAGTAACGTCCACGTTGGTACCCCAAGCGCCCCGGCCAGGTGCGCGGAGAGCGTATCGACGCAAATCAGGAGATCGAGGCGCGACAGCTCAACGGCTTCATCCAGAATGTTGTGGATGAGCGGAACCTGCCCGGCCCTCGCAGTCCACGAATCGAGGCCGGGTCCCCGTTGCAGAATCCTGAAATCAATACCCTCGAGCTCGGTCAACCGCTCCAGCAGCGCGGGCGCCACCGAGCGAGTGACATCCCAGCTCCCCGATTGCCAAACGAGCCCCACCCGCGGGTGCAACCGAACGCCCGGCTGCCCCTTCGACTCGACGTGAAGATAGGGCACTGTCGCAGGCAAGGTCATGAGCGTCGTCCGCAAGGCATGCGGCAGCTCCATGATCTCGATGTCCACGTCACGCCGCACTGCGCACGACTCGTCATCCAACCTTAGCAGGCCGTCAACTCCATCCACGGTTTCCAACAGCGGCAGCAGCTGAGCTTGTCCTACTACGGTGACGTGAGCCGCGCGTCGTTTCAGCAGCGGCACGAACCGGACGAATTGAATCGTATCGCCGAGACCGTGATGACATTGCACCAGCACACGCTTGCCTGCCACCGGGGACCCATCCCATATCGACTGCAGGTGCCGTGGGAGCCATTGTTCTGTTCGAGCATGTCGTGGTCCGAGTCGGCGCCGCTCCTCGCATATCCGGTCGCTGATCCGCCACGCGGCTTCCCAGTTACCGCGGCGCATGGCGCGCATCCATTCATTCGCGGACTCGCTTGATGTCATGTTGTGCATTGGTGCAAATCCTACAACGGTGGGCTGACTTTGCAACTGACGGCAAGGACGGAACTTGAAACAACACCGGGAAACCCTCCGGACCAACCACCTGATGTGGGGGCCGCCGATCGGCCGGACATTAACCCAAGTTAGTCGACTTGATCGCCGTCAGCCGCGCTGTCGCGCGGTTCCGACACGACGCCCGCTTCTTTGCCACTCGTGACCTGGCGCACAGAACGCGTATTGGACTCCAATTAACTTGAATCAGTGCATCACTCTGACGAAACCCGGTCCCGCCAACGCGGTGCGGTCCTGCACCTCTATCGCGATCTCTGGCGCCTCCTGCGCGGGCAACGCCGGATTTTTGTTGGCGCGGTCGTACTTTTGATCGCTGCTCAAGTTGTCCTGTTGGGCACACCCTATCTGTCTGGACGCGCCCTCGACGCACTCCAGTTGCGTGGGGTCGCGGGTCTGGGTCAGGCCGGATTGTGGCTGTCCCTGGCTCTCTTTGCGGCCGGCGCGAGCTGGATCCTGCATGGACCGGGACGGCTCCTGGAGCGCCGCGCGGCGCTGGTGGTCCGCCAGAGAATGTCGAGCCAGCTCATCGCACGTTTGTTCGAGCTACCTCTCACCTGGCACGAATCTCATCACTCCGGAGCGACTGCCCACCGCGTGCAGCAAAGCACACAGGCTCTGTCGGGCTTTGCACAGAGCCAGTTCATCTACCTGAACAGCGCAGTACGGCTACTCGGACCTCTGGTGGCGTTGTTCTGGGTCCAGCCTCTCATCGGCTGCGCGGCGGTAGCCGGCTTCGCGCTGATCATCGTCTCGGTCGCCGGTTTCGATCGCGCCATGCTCAGGTTGGCCAACGAGGAGAATGAGGCGGAGCGCGCTTATGCGGCTACGCTGGTCGATACATTAGGCAACACGGCCAGCGTCTATGCATTGCGCCAGGCCCGCGCGGTCGCGTCGCGTCTCGAGCGCCGGCTGCTCGCGGCGTTCGTACCTCTTCGCAAGGCCATTGTCCTCAACGAGGCCAAGTGGTGCACCGTGGACCTGGCGACCCGGGCATTGAACTGCTGCCTGGTAGCGCTATTTGTCTGGCTGACGACTCACGGTGAAGGCGCGGGCAGGACGCTGATGCTCGGCAGTCTTTACATGGTCTGGGAGTACGCGCAACAAGCGTCCGGTGTGATCGCGTCGATCGCTTCGCACTTCCAGACGTTCGCACGACAGCATGCCGACTATGCCAGCGCAAATGTCATCCGGGATGCGATCCCAGATGCCTCCTCGCCAATACGAGCGACCGGCGGGACATCTTGGGAACGACTCAAGATTTTCGACCTGACATTCAGGCATGCGAAGAGTCGAGGCCCGGGGCTGGAGCGGCTCTCATTCACGCTCGAGAGAGGCAAGCGTTATGCCCTCATCGGCGGCAGCGGCTCGGGAAAAAGCACTCTTCTGCGCGTACTGGCGGGACTCTATCCTCCTGAGCGGATCGCACTCACCCTCGACACCCAGGCGACCTGTGTCTCGGCGCACGAAGCTGCGCAAGTTCTGAGGGCTGGAGCGACACTTATCCCGCAGGACGCCGACGTTTACGAAGGCACGTTAGGGGAGAACCTCGCGCTCTGCGAGTCCGTGGCCGGACCGCCGGACCCCCATGCATACCCTGCGGCACTGGAGACGGCTTGCGCTACTGACTTTGTGCAATCCACGCCTCTGGGTCTCGAAACCATGATCACAGAGCGGGCCGCCAACTGGTCCGGAGGACAGCGGAGCCGTGTCGCGCTTGCCCGCGGCGTTCTGGCTGCCAGGGATAGTGCGCTCATACTGCTCGATGAGCCGACAGCCAGCCTGGATCCTGCGACCGAGGCGCGTGTCTACACGAATCTCTTCGACTCATTCGCGCACGCATGCGTCGTCTCTTCCGTGCACCGGCTGAATCTGCTCGATCGCTTTGACGAGGTGTTGGTCATGAGCGAGGGCAGACTGCTCGCGCAGGGAACCGTGGCTGAGCTCGCTCTGTGCTGTCCCGAGTTCCAACGTCTCACCACACTGCAGTCTGGTGGCACGGGGCTTGCGGCATCGGCCGCATGCACGGGTCATCCAACAAAGATCCACGCGGTGAGCTAGACAGCAAGGCCAAGGAAAGGCTCGCGAGCGCGGCCACGCAGTTGGCTCACCTCGCGGGTGAATACATCTTTGCAGCTTACGTTCAGGCCCCCGATGTGGAGTTCAAACCACCGGGTCCGGGCGGGGCGCCGAATTCCAACCCTGTCAGTGCTACGGATCGCGCCGTCGAGCGGCTCATCCGCGAGCGGCTTTCCGCGGAGTTCCCGGCGGATGCGGTCATCGGGGAGGAGAGTGGCGTCAGCGGCGGCTGCCGCTCTCCCTTCACGTGGGTCATCGACCCGGTCGACGGGACGACCAACTTTGTCAATGGTTTGCCGCTGTTCGCCTCCTCGATTGGCGTGCTCTATCGTGGCTGGCCCGTCGCTGGTGCGATCTGGTGCTCCAGCAGCCATACGTTCGCTCCAGGTGTCTACCATGCCTTTGCCGACGGTCCACTGAGGTTCGCAGGCGCGCTGCTGCGCCGGCGCACGCAAGGTCCATGGCGAGGACTGGCGAGCGAGCCGGGCAAGGCGCCGACCTATGGAGCGCTCTGGGACACTCGCGTCCTGGGCTGCTCCACACTCGAATTTGCGTTCGTCGCGGCCGGTCTGCTGAGCTTTGCCTATCTCGCCCGGCCGAAACTCTGGGATGTTGCCGCCGGCCTGGTTCTGCTGCAGTCCGCCGGTTGTCGCGCCGTCGTAGCGCGTGATACGCACCGGGACACATTGTTGTATTTCAGCACACCCGAGCACGACCTCGAGGCTCTGGCCAGTTGGAGCGAACCGGTATTGCTCGGTGATGAGCTGGCGCTCGAGCG
>DAITMW010000075.1:0-5944 GCA_036834945.1 Steroidobacteraceae bacterium | reverse complement strand
AGCAGGGCCATTCGTGACCCTCACAACAAAACACCCGAGGCAAGCGTGATCGAAGCCATAATGTTATGGAACGAGCCTAACAACAAATCCCATTGGGATTTCGTGGACTGTGACCCCGAGTGGCGGCTGTTCTCAAACATGGCAATCACGGCGGCGCGCGCGATTCGCGCCGAAGGCAGCTGCTTACCACAAGTCCTCGGCGGGCTCTCTCCGATCGATCCGTTGTTCATGACGAGGATGAAGGATCACGGAGTCCTGGCCGAGCTGGATGCCGTCGCGGTACACGGCTTTCCCTTGGACTGGAATCACTGGAAGCTCGAAGAGTGGCCGCAGAAATTGGCCGAGATCCATGCAGTAACCGATCTGCCGCTGTGGGTTTCGGAAGTAGGCGTCTCCACGTTCGGAGCTGATGAAGTCCAGGTGTTTGGCTTGCGCCGCACTGCCGAGCTATTGCGCGGGCGCGCCCCACGCATTCACTGGTACAGCCTCTACGATCTGCCGCGCGCCTGGCCGGCGACGACCCGGCACCGTGAATCGGAAGGCTCCTCGTACTATCGCCATTTCCACATGGGTTTGCTGCGGGAGGACGGATCGCCGAAGCCCGCCGCCGCAATCTTTGCCGACTATGCACCCGAACTGGGCATCTGCCAGTGGTTCCACTTCGAAGATCCCCGGTTGGATGAGGCGGTGCGCTGGCTGCGCCGCCTGGGCGTCAGATACCTCCGCACGGGTCTGAGCTGGGCGGACAGCCTGCGTCCCGGAGCACTCCGCTGGTTCGATCGCCAGATGGAAGCTTTGAAGGAATTCGACGTCACGCTCACCTTCTGTTTCACACCCGAATCGTGTGGCGTGCGCCCGCATCACACGAGCCCGCCCCGCAATGTCGAAGAGTTCGCCGAATTCTGCGCGAGCATGACGCGTCGGTACGCGACCTACAACATAGGAAAAGTGTCTCATGGCTAACGAATTACAGCAGTCGCGGCCGATACTCGTGGCGGGAGGCGCAGGCTTTCTCGGCTCTCATTTGTGCGAACGTCTCGTCAGACGTGGCTGCTCGGTGCGATGCGTGGACAATTTCGTGACCGGAGAGCTGGTGAACGTCATGCATTTGACGCAGAGCGCCTCTTTCATACTCCATCGTCACGACGTCAGCGAGCCGCTCGACGTGGCCGGCATTGGCGGCATTTTCAATCTCGCCTGCCCGGCTTCTCCTGTTCATTACCAGGCCGATCCCGTCCGGACGACGCTCACCAGTGTTCGCGGCACCTACAACTTGCTGGAAATCGCGCGTCGCAATGAGATCGTCATGCTGCAGGCCTCCACGAGCGAAGTTTATGGCGATCCGGCGGTGCACCCGCAATCCGAAACGTACTGGGGTCACGTCAATCCCACCGGGGTGCGCGCCTGTTATGACGAAGGCAAGCGCTGCGCCGAGAGCCTGTGTTTCGATTATCGACGCAAGTACGGCGTGGATGTGCGTGTCGCGCGGATTTTCAACACCTATGGACCGGGAATGCAAGTGGGCGACGGCCGTGTAGTCTCGAACTTCATCGTGCAGGCGCTGCGCAATGAGCCGATCACGATCTATGGGGGAGGGGCGCAGACCCGCTCATTCTGTTATGTCGACGATCTGATTGACGGCTTGGTGGCTTTCATGGAGGCCCCCACCGGGATTCGCAGTCCCATGAACCTCGGCAATCCAGCCGAGTTCACCATACTGGAGCTCGCCGAGCTGGTCATTGAACTTACGGGCTCACGCTCGCGCACCATTTTTTTACCTCTTCCGCACGATGATCCGACCCAGCGCTGTCCTGATATCGCGCTTGCGCGGGAACAACTCGGGTGGCGGCCCATGGTCGGACTCCGCGAAGGATTGGCGCGGACGGCCCTATTCTTCGATGGCGTGTTGCAACGGGAACATTCTGCCGCCCGTGGGTCGCCCAACGTCTCCGGGCGCCGCAAGCGTAAACCGGAAAGGCCGACTTCCGATACTTCCGCCGGCGCACGAGCCCAACTCGTGCTGGAGGTCGATCGTGTCAGACATTGAGAAAGTGCTCATCACCGGTGGAGCGGGATTCATTGGCTCCCATGTAGCCGACGCGTTGCTGGCCAAGGGATACCGAGTCCGTGTACTCGATAACCTGAGCGATCAGGTTCACGGCAGTCCCCATGAGTTTCCCACCTACCTCGCCCGCGACGTCGAAACGATGAAAGGAGACGTGCGCGAGTCTCGCGACGTGGAGCGCGCCCTGGCAGATGTGGACGCCGTATTCCACCTTGCCTCTGCCGTTGGTGTCGGGCAGAGCATGTACGAAATCGAGAGATACGTCGACATCAACAATCGGGGCACGGCTGTGCTGCTGGAGGCGCTGCGGCGCCACTCCGTGGCGAAGCTGGTGATTGCATCGAGCATGAGCATCTACGGGGAAGGCCTGTATCGTGATGCCGCCGGCTGTTTGTGTGCTCCGCGGCCTCGTTCGCTGCAGCAGTTGAAGGCGGGGCGCTGGGATCTGACGGATGCCCGCGGAGCTGCTCTCGAGCCGTGCGCCACCCCTGAGGACAAGACTCCGATGCCGGAGTCGATCTACGCCTTGTCGAAATATGACCAGGAGATGATGTGCCTGCTGTTCGGTCGTGCCTACGATGTTCCGGTCGCGGCGCTCCGATTCTTCAACGTGTATGGTGAGCGCCAGGCGCTTTCGAATCCTTATACCGGCGTGCTCGCGATCTTCGCCGCCCGGTATCTCAACGGACGCGCCCCCGTCATCTTCGAGGACGGTCGTCAGAAGCGCGATTTCGTCCATGTTCGCGACCTGGCGGCCGGCTGTGTCGCGACATTGGAGAGTGCCGCTGCCCGCGACGAGGTCTTCAACATCGGAGGCGGAACGGCCTATAGCGTGTTGGAAATAGCGGAACGCCTCGGAAAGGTGCTCGGCAAGGCGCACCTGAAGCCCGAGGTCCGTGGCCATTATCGTGCGGGCGACATTCGTAACTGTTTCGCCGATATCTCCAAAGCAGGCGAGGTACTGGGATATAGGCCGCGGATTACCCTGGAGGCCGGGCTGATGGAGCTCTCGGGATGGCTGGAAGGACGCGTGGATGAGGACCGTTCAGAAGTGGCCGAGAGAGAGCTGCGTCGACACGGGTTAGTAGCATGAGCACGCGCGTGGCCGCGCCCGTTGCGCTGATCACGGGAGGTGCCGGTTTTATCGGCAGCAATCTCGCCCAGCGGCTGCTTGCCGACGGGCGACGCGTGCTGGTGTTTGACAATCTCTCACGCGCCGGCGTACGCACCAATCTGCGCATGATGCAGGAGCGCTATTCCGATCGTCTCGAGATAGAGGTCGCGGACGTGCGTGACGTGGGGGCGGTGGCGCGTGCAGTCAATCGGGCAGAAGAGATATATCACCTGGCGGCGCAAGTGGCCGTGACGACGAGCCTGACCGCGCCAGTGGATGACTTCGAAATCAACGCCCGCGGCACTCTCAACATTCTGGAGGCAGCGCGCCGCTGCCGGCCCATGCCGTCGCTGATTTTCACCTCGACCAACAAGGTGTATGGCGCTCTGGCCGATGTACCGCTTCTGAAGATGGAGAAGCGCTATGTGCCGGTGAATCCGCAGGTGCGCGATAATGGCATTGGCGAGTCGCGCTCGCTGGATTTCCATAGCCCCTATGGCTGCTCGAAAGGCGCAGCCGACCAGTATGTACTCGACTACGCGCGCTCTTACGGCATACCTGCCGTCGTGTTCCGGATGAGTTGTATCTATGGTCCGCACCAGTTCGGCAACGAGGACCAGGGCTGGATTGCGCACTTTTTGCTCCAGGCGCGGCGGAATAATCCGCTGACTCTCTGCGGCGACGGGCGTCAGGTACGGGACGTCCTCTACGTCGGTGACCTGGTCGAGGCCTTCCTGCTCGCTCACCGGAACATTGCCGCTCTGGCCGGTGTAGCTTTCAACATCGGTGGAGGTCCTCGCAACACTCTGAGTCTGCGCGAGCTCATTGAGCTGATGAGGGAGCAGCACGGGCTACAACTGTCTACGCGAACCGCGCCTTGGCGGGCGGGTGACCAGCGCTACTACGTTTCCGATACCCGGCGCTTCTCGGAAGCGACAGGTTGGCGCGCGGCGACATCACCTGGTGTCGGGGTCGACCGGCTGAACAACTGGCTGACCGACGCACCGGCATTTCAGGCAGTGAAGCCGCACGCGCCCATGGCGGCACGCCCATGACTTCCCTGGCAGCTCGCTTTCGCGGTCCCGGCTCGATCGCACTGGAGACCCTGGATCTGCGACCGCCCGCACCGGGCGAGGCGCTCGTGAGACTGGAGGGATGCGGAGTCTGCGGCTCGAATCTACCCGTATGGCAGGGCAGGCCCTGGTTCAACTATCCGCTCGAGGCTGGAACCCCGGGCCACGAAGGTTGGGGAATCATCGAAACAGTTGGGGAGGGTCTGCAAGGATTCGCGGCCGGCGATCGCGTCGCCGTCCTGTCCACGCATGCCTACGCGGAGCACGACTTCGCCGGGGCGGAAGCGCTCGTGAAACTGCCGCCGGAGTTTGCGGGGCAGCCGTTTCCCGGCGAGCCCCTGGCGTGCGCGGTCAACATCTTCCGGCGTAGTGACATCCGTGCCGGGCAGCGCGTCGCGATTGTCGGGGTAGGTTTTCTGGGCGCGGTTCTGACAGCCTTGGCTGTGCGGACCGGCGCACGGGTTGTGTCATTGTCACGCCGACCATTTGCCCTGAGCATGGCGGAGAAACTCGGGGCGGAAGCTGCCTTGAGCCTCGAGGACCCCGCGCGGGCCATACGACAGGCCCGGCAACTGGTTCCGGGCGACGGCTATGAGCGTGTCATCGAATGTGTCGGCTCACAGGAGGCCCTGGACGTCGCTTCCCAACTTGCCGGCACCCGGGCTCGCCTGGTGATCGCGGGTTACCACCAGGACGGAGATCGCCGGATCAATCTGCAAGAATGGAACTGGCGAGGCCTCGATGTCATCAATGCCCACGAGCGCGACCCGGCCCAATACAAGCGCGGCATCCAGGATGCCATTGAGCTCGTGGTCAAGGGTGAGCTGAAGCCCTGGTCCCTGTTCACTCATCAATTTTCGTTGCAGGACATCGACAGGGCCTTTGAATCCCTCGAGCATCGCCCCGAAGGATTTCTCAAGGCGCTGGTGATTTGCGCATGACTTCCCTCGGCTTCGCGGGTGTCGGCTGGATAGGATTGAACCGTTTGCAGGCGGTAGCGTCCGCCGGCGTGGCGGATCTCATCTCGATCACGGACGTGAGTGCTGATTGCACGGCTCGCGCCGTCGCGGCACTCGAGGGGAAGTTCCGGCACCTGTCCGTTCGGACGGCACGTTCGTTCGACGAGCTGCTGGATGAGGACCTCGATGGTATTGTTATAGCGACGCCCAGTGGTCTGCATGCGCGTCAGACGATCGCGGCTCTGGAGCGCGACCATGCCGTGTTCTGTCAGAAGCCGCTGGCGCGTACCGCCTCCGAGACAGCGCAGACGATCGAGACAGCCCGCGCTCATGACCGGCTGCTTGCGGTTGATTTCTGCTACCGCACCGTGGCGGGTGTGCCGCAGCTGCTTCAACTGGCCCGCAGCGGGGCAATTGGCGAAATCTTCGCCGCCGATCTCGTGTTCCACAACGCCTACGGGCCCGACAAACCCTGGTTTTACGATCTCACCCAATCCGGTGGGGGTTGTGTGATGGATCTCGGAATTCATCTCATCGACCTGTTGCTGCTGGTGCTCGACTACGCGCCCCTGGCGGGGGTGAGAAGCCGGCTCTACGCTCGCGGCAAGCTGCTGCGCAAACCCGCTGATGAGCTGGAGGATCACGCCCTGGCCGAAGTCGACTTTGCCAGTGGCGCGACCGCACGCATCGCGTGTTCGTGGCGTCTGCCGGCCGGCCAGGATGCAGTGATCGG
>DAITMW010000074.1:0-25445 GCA_036834945.1 Steroidobacteraceae bacterium | reverse complement strand
GGCGGCGTGAATACTCCATTGCTCGTGGCACGATAGTTGGGTCGTGCTCACTTGCAGCGGTCAGCAGCGATTGCGCGCGAACCTCGAGGTTATCCGGCTGGTTCAGCTCCCGCGGTGGAGGATCGGCGCGCAAAAATCCTTTTCCGGTCAGCACGTCGATCAAGCGAACCACCGTCGCGGGCTGGCGCGACGCGAGCGAAAAGCACCCGTCCAGAAGCTGGAGGGCTTCGGCGTGGCTCCCGGCGGCGAGCCCCTCCGCGCGCTCCAGAGCCAATTCGCTCAGCAGATCGACGCGGGTACTGGTCGAGAACAACCTGGCGATGTCCGCGCAATTGCGCGTGATCGATTCGTGATAGGTATCGAAGAGGGCTCGCATCAGCGACTGTCCCAGCGGAGTCGGCCGTCCCTGCTCATTCAGGCAGGTCTCCTCCAGAATCAGATCACCCACCAGGCTCGGAACGGGGCGCAGCCATCCGCCTGCGTCCGCCTGGAAGAGGCCCGCTTCCAGAACACGTTGCTCCAGCACCTCGATATCGGAAGCCGACAGGCCGGAGCAGGCCGCCGCGCTAGCGCGGATCGTCGCATCTCCCAAGTGCACCGGCGCGCACGCCGCGTACACCGCCAGGGCACCAAGCGCTTTGTCAGCCGAAGTCAGCTCGCGGACAGCCTGGGCAATCGGTTGCCGGATCGCATACTCACGCAGGTTTTTGGTGCTCAGGGTCTGCGGCAGCCCCTTCTGCCGAGCCACTCTCGAGCACAGCAGTACCGTGGAGAAGAACGAATCGGCCACGATGCGCCGGATGACGTCGCGATGATGCGGCGAGAGTTGCGGAATGAGCTTGTCGATCAGCTCCCGCATGAGCTTCGCATTGGGGCGGCCGAGGTCCGTCTCATACGGCTCACCCAGTGGAAAGTGATTTGCCAGAGCCTCGGCCACCGCGGTACGGCCGGCGGGACGAGTGAGGCAGACGAGGTGTATCGGTTGCTGCGGCTGCGCGCTGAAAGACATCCCGGCAAGCACCTCGACGAGCGACGGGCAATCGTGCGCATCATCGACTATCAGCACCTGGGCTCTCGTCCTGTTCAGCTCGGGCAGCTCCTGGCGCAGAGCATCCTCGTCGTGGCGAACGAAGCGCACGTCCCACGAGCGCTGCACCTTCGCGAGCCGGCGGGCGAGCTCGAGCGCGAAGCGGCTCTTACCGCATCCCGGTGGCGCCGCTAGCAGAAACACTTTTCGGCCGGCGACCATCGCGTCGATGATTTCCACTTGCCGCCGCTCATCCCCCACGAACGGGCCGCGATGGTCGATCAAGGCGCGCCCGGGAGAGTCTTCGAGGAAAGCGCGGTAGTAGGTGTGCGCGTCGACGAGAGACTTCCACTTCGGCTGACGGGCGAAGCGATCCCGTAGCTGTGTGGCGAACTGCGAAGCTCGCGTCCCCGCACGAATGGCCTTTAGGAAGCTAATGGTTCTCTCCTGCTGAGGGCGCCTGAAGCGATCGGCGCCAATCATATCCGACGATCGCAGCGCGTCTTCGGATCGAGTCGCAAATCCGTGTGCGACTCGCACGCCGCGCGCTACGCGGGCGGGAGAATTTCGAGCACGGTTTCCGAGGGCCTGCAGAGCTTCACGCCCCGCGGCGTCACCACGATCGGCCGGTTGATGAGAATCGGATGAGCGAGCATGTGATCGATCAGTTGCTCATCGGTCCAGTGGTCCGCCCCAAGTCCGAGCTCGGCGTAGGGAGTGCCCTTCTCGCGCAGCAACTCGCGCGGTCGCATTCCCATGCGCGCGAGCAGGTCGAGAAGCCGTGCGCGATCCGGCGGAGTCTTCAGATACTCGATGACGGTGGGCTCGATCCCCGCCTTGCGGATCAGCTCCAGCGTGTTGCGCGAGGTTCCGCAGGCGGGGTTGTGATAGATCGTGACGGGTGTGGACGTGTGCATGTCGGAGGATGATACCTCCGAATGAGCAACACTCCTACAGTCAGGAGTGATGTGAGCACATGGCCAGCAGCAGGATGATCGGGATCGGCACGCCCAGAAGCCACAGCAGCACACCTTTTCCGAAACCCATGATTCACTCCTCCCCCGCTCGACGGGCGGGTTTACTTTCAAACGAGCGGAAACTTATGGGGTTCCTGTAAAGTCGGCGGCGTCCTACACCAGAGGGTATGGCTCGCGTGAATGACCGACAGCGTTTTGGGTTCAGGCTGATCATCACCTACAAGTTCTGCAAGGCCGCGTTGATGTTTGGCGTGGCGCTGTGGCTGACGATCGCGCCGGGTTCGGCCTATCGGACCCTCGAGCTCGTGGCCCGGGAGTTGACCGAAGGCGGCGCGGCATTCGCGCGCGCGGGACATTGGCTGCGTGAGCACTTGTCGGACAGCATCGTGATCAAGGGCGCGGTGCTGGCCTGGCTCGACAGCATTTCAACCGCCATCGAGGCGTTCCTACTCCTGAGCGGCAAGCCCTGGGCGGCGTGGGTGGTCATCATCGGACTGGCCTGCCTGGTGCCTTTCGAGGTGCTGTCCCTCGAGCATCACCCGGGGCTCGTCAAGGGCCTCGTCCTCGCGGCCAACATCCTCATCGTCGTGTACCTGGCGCGCATCGAGCTGCGCAAGCGCGCTTGACGATTCATATGCATGAGTGTAAATATACACCATCATGCATACAGACACTTTCGAGACCCTCGCCGACCCGACTCGCCGCCGTATCCTGGATGCATTGCTCGCCGGCGAGCGCCAGGTCGGGGAGTTGGTCGAAGAGGCCGGCATTCACCAGTCCGGCGTGTCCCGTCACCTGCGGATCCTCAGTGAAGCAGGCTTCGTCGTCATGCGGCCGGATGGGCAACGGCGGCTCTATTCGCTCAAGCCCGAGCCATTCCGTGAGCTCGACGACTGGCTGGCGAGGTACCGCGGCCTGTGGGAAGCGCGCCTGGATCGTTTCGGGGCCGCCCTCGAGAAAAGGAGAAAGCGCACATGACCCGCACACAGGACAAAGTCGTTATCGAGCGCACGTACCGCGCGAGTCCTGAAGAGCTTTGGGAACTGTGGACCACCAAGGACGGGTTCGAGTCATGGTGGGGACCGGAAGGCTTCCGCGTAGAGGTGTACACGCTGGATGCCCGCGCCGGCGGCAAGCTGCATTACAACATGATCGCTCACGCGCCCGAGCAGGTGGCCGCGATGCGGCAGTTGGATCGTCCTCCTTCCCACGAAGTCAATGCCAGGTTCGGTGAGGTGAAGCCGCTCGAACGACTGGCGATCATCAACTCGATCGACTTCCTGCCCGAGGTCGAGCCGTACGAGAGCACGATCTTCGTTGAATTCTTCCGCACCGGCGCGAGTGTGCGCATGGTGGTGACGCTCGAGCCCATGCACGATGAGATGTTCACGCGGATGTCCAAAATGGGCTTTACGAGTCAGCTCAGGAAGCTGGACAGACGCTTCGCGGCAGGATAGCCCCTCGTGCGCTACACTTTCCCTCCCCCGTTCATGAATACGTTCAGGAAGGTGTGCCATGTCCAAGGCCTATTGGGTCGTCTGCTATCGCGAGATCAAGGAGCCCGCCAAATTGGCGGCGTACGCCAAGCTTTCCGGTCCGGCGGTCATTGCCGGTGGTGGACGGATCCTCGCGCGTGGCACAGCAGCGAAGGCCTACGAAGAGGGCCTGCTCGAGCGAACCGTGGTCATTGAATTCGACAACCTCGACCAGGCCATCACCACGCACGACAGCCCTGCGTACCAGGCGGCACTGAAGGCCCTCGAAGGCGGCGCCATTCGCGACTTCCGCATGATCGAGGGCGTCTGAACGTTCCCGTGGCACCGGCGCTGAGTGCCACGGCGGACGCTAGTCGGGCAGAGTTGCCGCCGCCGTCAGCCGGAACGAGGTACTCACTCCTGACGGCTCCGTCAAACCGGCTCGTCCGTGCGCCGACGGTTGCCCTCCTCCAATCCAGACCGCCACGTCCGCGGGTACGATCCGGCGTATTCCGGCAGCATCCACCGTACTGACATCGCGCGGTCTCAACTCGAACTCCACTTTTCCCGTCGCATGGGGCTCGAGGTGAATACGCTCGAAGCCTTTCAACTCGCGCAGCGCTGCTCCCTCAACACCCTGGTGAGAAAGGTAGAGTTGCGCGACCTCGTCCGCGCCCATCTCACCGGCATTCGTCACGTCAGCCGAAACCCGGACGCCGCCGTCCGGGGACGTCACTGCCCGCGCATTGGCGTAGTGGAAAACCGTGTAACTCAATCCGTAGCCAAACGGATAGAGCGGCTCTCCCGTGAAGTAGCGGTAGGTCCTGCCCTTCATCGCATAACTATCGAAGGGCGGCAGGTCGGCAACCGATTTGTAGAACGTAACAGGCAGGCGACCCGCGGGACTGAAGTCTCCGGCCAGGGCGCCAGCGACGGCAGTCCCGCCAGCCTCGCCCGGATACCAGGCTGCCAGGATCGCCGGCACATGGACGTCAGCCCAGTTCACCGCAAGCGCGCTGCCGCTGCTCAGTACCAATACGACGGGTTTGCCGGTCGCACTCACGGACTCGAGCAACTTCTCCTGGGGCGCCGGCAGCTCGAGCGAAGTGCGGTCGCCACTGGCAAACCCTTCCGCCTTGACCTTCATCTGTTCGCCTTCGATCCGCGCCGAAAGACCTAACACCATGACTACGAGGTCCGCGGCACGTGCGGCATTCACGGCCTCGCGTTCCTCGCGGCCGGGGACACCCCATACCAACTTCGCCTCGGCGCCACGGACGGTCTGGAAATATTCGATCTTCAGCGCGTAGGCGTGACCCTGGTCGAGGTGAATGGCCTTCGTAACGGTCGTCGACGGCCGATGCCGGGTCCAATCCTCCACCACCGGCTCGCCGTCAATCCATACCCGGTAGCCGTCCTGCCCGGTAAAGCCCAGAACATAATCGGCACTCGCCGCGGGCACCAGGACTCCTGTCCAGCGCACCGAGTAGTTCTGCTTCAAGCGCGGTGTGACCCCATTGAAACCCCAACTGAAGTTGACGCTTCGGTCGACCCGCCGCAGGACCGGCTCACCCGTCAAATCCAGGTTCGCGAAGTACTCTCCTCGCAACCCGTGCGTGGACTTTGCCGCGCTCGTGTAGAGGTCCGAGGCAGGCACCGGACGAACGACGGTGTCGATCAGTCCCGTGCCCTCCACGTAGGTTACTTTGGATTGCGCAAAGCGCGCACGGATGCCTGCCAGGATCGTTACCGGGGCAGAGGGTGTACCGTTGTAGTTGCCTTCGAGTGCATCGCGGCTGTCGGCATCCGGCCCGATCACCGCGATCCGGGCGTAGGTTTGTTTCAGCGGCAGCAGGTGATTCGCATTTTTCAGCAGCACCAGTGACTCCTGCGCCGTTTTGAGCGCCAGTTGCCGGTGCTCCGCGGTGTCGTTCGCCGCAGCTCCGAGTTTCGACCAGGGGACCAGTGCCGGCGGATCGAACATTCCCAGCCTGAATCGCGCGGTCATGAGACGAATCACCGCACGGTCGACGTCGGCCTCCGAGAGGAGGCCCTGGTGTACCGCGTTCAATGCCGCCGTGCGCTCCAGGTGCACCCGGTCCTGCGGCGGCTCGCCGCATATCAGGTCAGTACCGGCTTTCAATGCCGCAGCGACGCCCTCCTCCATCGTCGGCTCGAAGTGGTGGTGAGCGCTGACGTCCTCGATCGCGCCGCAATCGGAGACCACGTAACCACCAAACTTCCAGGCTCCACGCAGAAACTCATCCAGCAGCACGTGATTCGTGCACGCCGGCTCGCCGTTCAGTGAGTTATAAGCGCACATGACGGAGTCGGCATGGCCTTCCACGACCGTAGCGCGAAACGCCGGCAGGTAGGTGTCCACCATGTCGTGACGCGAGGCCTCGACGTTCACCTCGTGCCGTGTCGCCTCGGGTCCGCTGTGTACGGCATAGTGCTTGGGTGTCGATACAACCTTCAGATAGCGGGGATCATCGCCCTGCAGCCCTGCGACGAAGGCGACTCCCATTCTGGCGGTCAGGTAGGGATCTTCTCCGTAGGTCTCCTGTCCTCGGCCCCAACGCGGATCACGGAAGATATTGATGTTGGGTGACCAGGGCGTCAGGCCGTGGTACCAGTCGCTCGAGCCGTCAGGGCCACGGCTCACGTTGTACTTGGCACGGAACTCGGTGCTGATGACGTCCGCATCGCGATGGATCAGATCATCATCGAACGTCGCCGCCAGGCCTATGGCCTGCGGGAATACCGTTGCGATGCCCGCTCGCGCCACACCGTGCAAACCCTCGTTCCACCAGTTGTACTCGGGTATGCCGAGCCGCTCGACCGCATCGGAGGTGTGTCCGAGCTGGGAGATCTTCTCCTGCAGCGTCATGCGTGAGACCAGCTCGCGTGCCCGCTCCTCGAACGACAGCTTCGTGTCGGCAAAAGCAGCGGCAGCCACCAGAGCGAGCATCACAGGATCACCTGCGATTCGATGCGGGCGGGGTCGAGTTGCACGTTGAAGCCCGGGCCTGTGGGCAAGGCGATATGCGCCCTTTCGGGAACCAACGGGTTGCGCTCGAAGTGATGGTAGTGCCGCATTTTGTTGACGAGGTATTCGCCCAGGGGAAAGGTCATGGGCGACTGACTCGCAATGATGTGGATGGCCGCGCGCAAGCTGTGGCCATGTGGGATGACAGGGATGTCGTGCAGGCTCGCGACCGTACCGATGCGCAGCAGCTCGCTCGTTCCGCCACACCACTCGGGATCGGCCTGCACCACCGAAAGGGCCCCCGCCTCAAGATAACGCTCGACTTCCCATCGCCCGTAGAAGTGCTCCCCGGATGCGATGGGAATGGTGGTGCCGCGGTGCATGGCCACGAAACTGTCCACTTTCTCCGGATGCGTCGGCTCCTCGATCCAGCGGGGCCGGTAGCGCTCCACCTGGTGCGCCCACTCGAGCGTGTAGGTTTGATCCCAGCCGCTGTAGGCGTCGAACATGAGCTCGGTATCGTCACCGAGCGTCTCGCGCAGGATGCGAACGAGCTCCACGTTCTTGCGCATGCCCTCCGGTCCGGATCCCGGGCCGTACCCCATGAACCATTTCTGGTAGCGGAAGCCTTCTTTCTGTATCGCCAGCGCACGGGTGCGGACCGCCTCGGGCTCGAGCGAGAAGCCGAGACAACTCGCATACATCTCAACGGAGGATCGGGTCGGCCCTCCCAACAGGCGATAGACGGGAACGCCGTAGTGACGGCCCCGTATGTCCCACAGCGTGTTGTCCACCGCACTGATGGCCATCATGAACAGGCCGTCGCGGGAGTGACGGTTGGAGCGATACATCTGGTCCCAAAGCGTCTCGCCCGCGAGCGCGTCCTTGCCGATCAGGAACGACCTGAGCTCGGTTTGTACCACCAGCGCGGCGGTCTTCTCGATCGGCCCATAGAGTCCTTCGACTCCTCGGGAGGTGCGGATGCGCACATACACGGCACTCGTGCGCACTTCCTTGTTGCCCGCCGGGCGGTCCCGATAGGGCTCGGGACGCAGACTGTCATACACATCTTCCGGGTTGACCTGCTGCTGGCCATTCACCCCCGCCTCGTCCGTATAGCGGCCGTGCAGCTCGATGAGCTCGACGGCCTCGATCTCGAGCACTTCAGCGGGGACCGCCGCTGTGAGGATCGTTGCCGCGCCCTGCGCAAGAAAGCTTCGCCGACTCGAACGCCATGAGGGCATGGATTGGATTCCTCGTCGTTGCTCGCGACCGCGGGAACCCATCGTACTCGAAGGGTTATGGTAGCGCTACCCTCACGGCAACGCGAATACCCAGAGCGAGCTGCTGCGTGCCGCGGGCAGGGAAATTTCAGGCGTCAGCACGGTGAACACGGACGGAGCGGATTCTCCATAACCGACAGTTATCGCGACATACTGGTGGTTATGTACGCTGTAACTGATGGGTGGAGTGTTGGGTATGTCCGAGAGGCGTGTACGCCATAGTGTCTTGCCGGTCGCATCGTCGTAAGCGGTAAACCAACGATCGGTTGCCGCGGCGAAGACAACGCCGCCGGCGGTATCGAGCACGCCGCCGCTCTGAAAGGCGCGCTGACGCTCGGTCCAGACGGTTTTGCGTTGCTCGAGGTTGATGGCCTGGAGACGGCCGAAGCGGCCGTCTCCATCCGGGCGCGGGCGCATGGTGATGTTGACACCCGAAGAGAGGAAGCCGCGCTGGTCCTTGCCCGCGGGCACGAGGTCCATGCAGGTTTCCTGGGCGGAAACATAGAGCATCCGACTCTGCGGGTTGTACGAGGTGGGCATCCAGTTGCGCCCACCGCCGCCGTGCGGGCACACCGTCACGGTGTGTTGCCGGTCGGGAAGCAGCGCAGGGTTGATGGTCTTCTCACCGGTCGTCGGATCAATCGCCGAGATGAGGGTCTGAATGCCCATGTCGAACGAGAAGGCGTAGCGTCCGGTCGCGGCATCCAGGGCGTCGAAGACGCCGATCTTGCCGGCCGTCACCACCAGCTTGCGCGTCTGACCCGCCACGGGCAGGGATAACAGTTGTCTTTCGAAGGCCCAGTCGAGATCCCACTGGTCATTGTGGACGTGTTGGAAGTACCACTGCAGCTGGCCCGTGTCGGGATCCAACGCAAGCGTCGTGTCAGTATAGAGACCCTCGCTGGTGACTCCCGGCTTGCCGGAGGGATAACGCAGCGGCCCGGTGTCATACGTGTTGCCCGGGCCGAAGAATACCAGGCCCAATTGCGGATCATAGGTGCCGGAGGTCCAGATGGAGGCCCCCTGGCGCTGCTCGACCGGCAGGCCATTCCACGAATCGCCCCCTGGCTGTCCGGGACGCGGGATGGTGTGGAAGCGCCAGGCTTCCTTCCCGGTCTGCGCATCGAGGGCAACGATGTAGTTGCCGCCCGCCCCTCGCCCGGCCATTCCCTGCAACACCTTACCCCTGGCGACGAGAGGTCCTCCCGTCAGGATCGAGCCCGACTCCCCTGGAGCGGCGAGCGGGTGATCCCACCTCACGTGGCCCGTTTTGACGTCGAGGGCGATCTCGTGCAGGTCCGACGTTCCGATGAAGAGTTTATCGCCGTAGAGCGCCATGCCTCGCTTCGTGGTCGGCACCGCATTCTCGGGCAGCTGGCGCGCGTAGTGCCAGAGCTCGTCCCCGGTCTCGGCATCCAGGGCCTGCACGTTGTCGCGATAGCTGAAGACGAACAACACGCCGTCGTGAACCAACGGCTCGCTCTCATTCAGACCGACCGGGAGAGCCAGTGACCAGGCGAGGCGCAGACCCGAGACATTCGCGCGTGTGATCTGTTTGAGCGGACTGAATCCCAGGGCGTCATGCGTACGGCGCCAGGCCAGCCATTCGCCAGCGGGCGGCGCGTTCAACAGCGCTTCAGTGACCGGAGTGTAGCGATCCAGCGGATTCGGCTTCTTCGGCCAGGCGGGGATTTTGACTCCCGGAGTAATGGCGCCGAGGGAAGTCGAGCGGAGCTTCGCCTGCTCCGAGCGGGCCTCTCCGGGCAGGCGCTGGCTGCCTGCCGTCACGCCGTTGGCGCTCAGCAGCAAGGCGACCACCGCGCTATAGGCCTCATTACTCACCTCGCCGGTGCGACCAGGTGGCATGTTGGCACGGAGGTAGGCTGAGAGTTCGTTGACGGGTCGGCCGCCCCAGCGATCGAGAAAGGACTGCCCCTTGAGGGGCGGACCGAATTCGCCGGCCTCCAAGGCTGCTCCATGACACATGGCGCAGTTTTGCGCGTATGCCGCTTGGCCACGCTCCACCGCCGGATCGGCGGCGAGCACCCGTGTAGACAATGTCAGGGCCAGGCATAGGGCCGCGACTCCAACGCTGGCAGCGATCAGACGGCGCATCGGGTTACTCGGAGGTGGCGTTTTTTCTGGACTCTTCCACGAAGCCGGGCTCCACGGCGGCCATGGCTTCGGCGAGGTGCACGCTCTTGTTGAACAGTGCGAGCTCGTGAAAACGGCGGTCGCGGATCTTGTTGACGAAGTCATTGTTCGCGATGTGCATCCTGCCGACACCCGCCAGGTCGAGCCTGCCTGTTGCGATGCGCTCCGCCAGAGCGCGCAGATCACGCTCGATGGACAGCTCGGAGGGCTCCTGATCCTCGAACAGGTTGGCAAACATCTCGACATTCAACCCGACACTGCCACAGGTCATGACGGGCGCGTCGGTCAGCTTCCTGGTCCACTCGGCGATGGTGAGGTCCGGGTGCGCGCTGTCGGGCCATTCGCGCTTGAGAAAACGGCGGGATGACACGTTGAACATATCCACTCCCGCCGCGCGCAGTGCAGCCAGCATCGCGCGCAAGTCCTCGGGATCCGACGCCACGGTCGCCGCGTAATCGACTTCCTTGAACTGGGAGAACCGGAAGGAAATGGCGAAATCCTCGCCAACAGCCTTGCGGATCGCCGCGACGATTTCGATAGGGTAGCGGGCGCGCTCGACCAGAGTGGGCCCCCCATACTCGTCGTCACGAACGTTCGTCTGCGCCCAGAGGAATTGATCCAGGAGGTAACCGTGCGCCGAGTGAACCTCTACGCCGTCGGCGCCGAGTGTTTGCGCACTCTCCGCCGCCCGTACGTACGCCTGCTTGAGGTCCTGGAGATCCTGGCGCGTCATCGCGCGACCGTTGCTGCGTCCTGTCTGAATCAGCCCCGACGGACTCCAGGCAGGGAAGCCGGCGAGCGGGTGACCCTCCGCGACCTTGCGCATCGAGCCGGGATGCCAGATCTGCTGGAAAAAAACGGCCCCCTCGCCTCGCACGGCCGTGACCACATTCCTCCATGCGCGGAGGGTTCCGGGCTCGAGCCGGCCCATCATCGGTTGCCAGTAAGCGGAAGGGTGATCGGGCGAGGTGGACTCACTGATGATGAGGCCGGCACCCCCTGCCGCACAGCGGCGCATGTAATCCACCATCTTCTGCGTCGGTGACCCGTCGCTCATGAAGCCGCGCTGCATCCCTGGCATCACGAAACGATTGCGCAGCCGGGCATTGCGGATGGTGAGGGGCTGGAAAAGAGGCGCTAACTCCCACGAGGTCATTCGTTACCTCCACCCTGATGCCGTACCTCTTACCAGCCCGCCTGTTCCCCGGCAACGAATTGCCGCCGCGGTGACCACTCGACACGTGAATCTCGGACACGCCGCCGGTACGATTACGGCGGGCGCCTCGGAAAGGCACAGGATTGGGGATTATCGGTATGCGACGCTTCACTTCGAGCTGGCTTGCACTGCTCGCCTTTGTCATCGCCACAGGATCCTGCTACGCGCAGACGTGGAAGGAAGGGACGCACTACTTCGCCGTAAAACCGCCGCAGCCTACGACTGTCCCCGCGGGGAAGGTCGAGGTCATGGAGGTGTTTTCTTACGGCTGCCCGGCATGCAATGCCTTCCTGCCGGTCATGAGGCAATTGAAGGCGGCCCTGCCGCCGAACGCGCAGGTCGTCTATCTGCCGGCCTCCTTCGTGCCCAGCGAGGATTGGCCGATGTTTCAGCGTGCGTTCTTCGCGGCCCAGGCGCTCGGGATCGCCGATCGTACGCACGACGCGATGTTCAATGCCATTTGGAACACCGGAGAACTGGCTGTCAGCGATCCGAACACGCATCAGCTGAAGAAACCCCTGCCCTCGATCGAGGACGCGGCACGCTTCTATTCGCGCGTGGCGGGGGTGAAGGTTGAGGACTTCCTGGCGGCCGCGAAGTCGTTCGGGGTCGATACGAAGATGAAGATGGCCGATGAGCAGATCGGCCGGGCGCAGGCGCTCAGTACCCCGACCCTCATTGTGAATGGGAAGTACCGCTTGCAGGCCAACACGGCGGGCGGGATTCCCCAGCTCATCGAGCTGGTGAAGTATCTCGTCGCGAAGGAGACACCGACACAGACGGCGGCCAAGGCGAAGTGACGGTGGAATCGGTCAGATCGCGACAGGTTTCGCTCGGTGACAAGGGGCTGCCGCCGGAGGTTGCGGGGTTGTCGGTGGCGGAATGCGCGGCACGGGGTTACAACGTGCTGGCGGGCGATGTGCCCTTCCCTGTTTGCGTCCTTCGGCAAAGCGCGCTCGTGCACAACAGGGCGACGATGCGTGAGTACACGGCGCGCATGGGAGTCAAGCTTGCCCCGCATGGCAAGACGACGATGTCGCCGCAGTTGATGCGGGAGCAACTGGCGGATGGGGCCTGGGGCATCACGTGTGCCACGCCGGCTCACTTGTTTGCGTACCGGAGCGTTGGGATTCCGCGGATTCTGTACGCGAATCAACTGGTGGATCCGGTTGCCATCCAATTCGTTCTCGACGAGTTGGCGAGGGATGAGCAGTTCGAGTTCGTGTGCCTGGTCGATAGTGTCGCCACGATCGATATTCTGAGTCAGGCGCTGAGCGCGCGGCGGTTGGCGCGTCCGCTGGATGTTTTTATTGAGCTCGGTATTCCGGGAGGCCGAACCGGGGTGCGCCGCGTGCAAGACGCGGTATCGCTCGGCCGGCACTTGCAAAGGAATGCGCCCCTGCTGCGCCTGAGAGGCGTCGAGGCGTTCGAAGGCATTGTCGGGCAGCCTTCGGATGAGGCCGACGAGGTGGTCGACCAGCTCCTGCGCAACCTCGTGGAGACCCTGGCGGCACTCCGTAACGAGAAGCTCATGGCCGTGCCGGAGCCGATCATCTCGGTCGGCGGGTCGGCCTTCTTTGGGATGGTAGCCGCACGGCTGCGCAACGCCTCGCTCGCGGCGGAGATCGTCCTCCGGAGTGGCTGTTACATCACCAATGATCACGGCATGTACGAGCAGGCACAGCGCGCCGAGATGGAGCGTGGACAGCTCACACTCTCAGCGCCACTTCAACCGGCGCTGGAGGTCTGGGCTTATGTGCAATCGCGACCCGAGCCGGGGCTGGCGATCCTGACGGTCGGGAAGCGGGACATTTCGTATGATGTGGGGATGCCCATTCCGATCAAGTGGGCACCAAGGAACGCGCGCACGGCACAGAAGCTGGACGCGGACTGCAAAATCGCCAGTCTCAATGATCAGCATGCGCGGCTCCTGCTTCCCGAGCGACATCCGCTTGCCGTGGGTGACCGCGTGGGATTGGGCTGCTCGCATCCCTGCACCACCTTCGACAAGTGGAAGTACATCTACAGGGTCGATGACGGCTACACCATCACCGACCTCATTACCACCTTCTTCTGAGCCTATTGGTGCGGCGTTCTGGTGACTGACACGGAGCGGCTGAAGGATCCGTTGCCATTGTTGGTCTGCGTGATTTGCCTCGATACGGTGCCGCGAGGGCCGCTGACCGTGTTGGTGCGGCCGAAATTGCCATTGCCATTGTGATAGGACGAGTGGGTGTAAGTCCTGCCTCGCGACCCGGTTGCCGTCCATTGGCCAGCTTGCGCCTGCGGGGCGCTCAGAACGACGAAAGCTGTGGCGGCAACGGCAAGCGCCGCACGGTGGATTGCGAAGCGATTCAGCATAGCTCAACTCCAGGGGGTGACAGGGCCATCGAACCGGCCTGAGGGTGATACGGGGTATGGGGCGGAATCCCCCGCGGGCGTGGCACTGACCCCACGGGCACGGTTAGTGCTTGTCTGCGGCTGCCTCAATTCAAGGAGAGCCTCATGATCGCGCATACCGCACTGGCCGTCAGCGACTACGCCAAGTCGAAAGCCTTTTACATTGCAGCGCTCGCGCCGCTCGGGTATCACAACAACATGGAATACGGCGAGGCCGCCGGGTTCAACGATGGGAAGAACACCGACTTCTGGATCGACAAGAAGCACACCGTCGTGCCGACGCACGTTGCTTTCGAGGCGAGCAGTGGCAAGCAGGTCGAGGCTTTTTACAAAGCTGCCTTGGCAGCGGGCGGCAAGGACAACGGCGGGCCGGGCTATCGCGATTACTCGCCCGGCTACTATGCCGCCTTTGTGTACGACCTGGACGGGAATAACATCGAGGCGGTCTGGTACGATTACAGCAAGGCCAAGTAAGGGCAGCGGCCAGGGAGCGCCTTACGTCACCCGCATGGCGCGCCCCGACCATCCCAACACAGTCTGCTCGTCGCGAATTCCGGCACGTTAAGAGTTGATGCCGCTCAGATCCTTTTAACGACACTTAACGGTGTCCGCCACATCACGGGTGCTCTACTCGACCTTGGATTAAACAACAGGTCGGGACACCGTGATGCTGTACTTCGCTTATCTCGCCATACTGATCGTCGTCGCCACCCTCCTCCTGTGGTGCAGCATGCGTCTCTGGAACAGCCACGGCGAGAGCCGCTTGCTCAAATGGAGCGCAGCGGCGCTCGCCTCCCTGTTGGCGCTCGCGGCTGCCACGGCCTGCGTGTTGGTCACCGTCGCGCTCGTGGAGCTCGGCAGCCGCAACGCACCGGCTCCAGACCTGCTGGTCAGTCTCGACTCCGATTCGATCCAACGCGGCAAGCAGATTGCGGATGGTTTCTGTGGCGGCTGCCATTCGCTCACCGGGACTTTGACCGGCGGCGCCGACATCGCGCAGGACTTTCCGGTACCCATAGGCTCCATGGTGGCCTCGAATCTGACACCGGCGGGAGCGCTGGCGGGCTGGTCGGATGGCGAGATCTTCCGGGCCATCCGCAATGCCCTCGACAAACAAGGCCGGTGGCTCATGATCATGTCCTTCACCAACGCGGGCAAGCTCAGCGACCGGGACATCAGGTCGGTCATTGCCTACATCCGTACCCAGCTTCCCGCCGGTGAGCCAACCCCGCAACCGCCGGACCGGCTCAACCTGCGCGGACTCCTGCTCCTCGGCGCGGGGCTGTTGCCGCCCGCCAAACCAACGTTCGCCGGGATCGTGACCGCGCCCGACAAGGAGAACACCGCGCGCTACGGTGAATACATCATGTCCTATCAGGATTGCCGGATCTGTCACGGCCAGGCACTCACCGGTGGCGTTCCCGGCCAGATGGCTCCCGTCGGGCCCGACCTGACCCTGGTCAAATCCTGGACCCCGCAGCAGTTCATCGCTACCTTCCGCACCGGCACCGACCCCGGCGGACACCAGATCCGGGAAATCATGCCCTGGCGCACCATCGGCAAGATGGACGACGTGGAGCTGACCGCGATGTACGAGTTTCTGACCCGGATTCCGACGGTCGCGCGGCGGTGAGTCAGGTCTTCTTCCGGGCCAGCAGTGCCTGATCGATGGGCAGGCGCCGGAATCGGACCCCCGTCGCGGCAAACAGGGCGTTGGTGAACGCGGGCGGCGCGACGGTGGTACCGGCCTCGCCAACACCTCCGGGCGCCTCGCCACTGGCGATGAGATGAACTTCGATGTCGGGGACCTGGTTGATCCGCAACATGCGATAGTCGTTGAAGTTGCTTTGCTGCACGCGCCCCCGCTCGATGTCGATCTTCCCATACAGGGCCGCGGTCAACCCGAAAACAATCCCGCCTTGCAATTGTGCGATCACCGTATCCGGGTTGATGATGATGCCGGTGTCCACGGCCGACACGATGCGTCGCAGCCGTACCTCACCGGCGTCGTCCACCTGTAGCTCCACCACTGTTGCTATGAAGCTGCCAAACGCGCCTGACAGGCATATGCCGCGGCCAGCCCGAGGAGGAAGGGGCGTTCCCCAACCCGACTTGCGCGCGGCCAGATCCAGGGCCGCCCTGAACCTCGGTGCCTTCTCCAGGTGCGCGCGCCTGAAGGCGACAGGGTCCTGAGCGTACTTGACGGCCAACTCGTCCATGAAGGTCTCGACCGCGAAGACGTTGCTATTCGGTCCGACACCCCGCCAGAACCCGACGGGCACACCGGGCGGCTCGTCCCTGACGTACTCCACGTGAAAGTTGGCGATTTCGTATGGAATTTCAGCCGCACAGTCGACGGCATCTATGTCGATTCCCTTTTGAAAAGCCGGCGGCAGCCAGCGCGCGAGGATGGACGCACCGGTGACGCGGTGCGACCAGGCGACGATGCGCCCTTTCCTGAGGCTCGCGGCAAGGCGATGCACGTAGATCGGGCGCACGATATCGTGTTGGATATCCTGTTCGCGCGTATAGGTCACCTTGACCGGTCCTTCGACCCGTTGAGCCACCCGCACCGACTTGTCGATGAAGTCGGTCTCCAGGCGCCGCCCAAACCCCCCACCGAGCAGGTGTTGATGCACGATCACCTTTTCAGGGGGGATCCGTAGCGCGGCGGCGGCCGTCGTTTGCGCGCGCGCCATCACCTGACTGCCAACCCACACTTCGCAGCCGGCAGGTGTGACATGGGCCGTGCAGCTCAGGGGCTCCATGGTCGCATGAGCCAGAAAGGGCAGCTCGTAGCCCGCATTGAAGATCTCACCTTCTTTCATCCTGCCGAGGGCGTCGCCCTCGTTGCGGGCAACGACTCCGGGTTTCTCACTCGCCGCGCGCGCCTGGTTGAAGATGTCAGCCGTGGTCAGATGCGCGAGCTCACCCTCGTGCCAGGTTACCTGCAACGCATCCATTCCCTGCTTTGCCGCCCACGTGTGATCGCCCACCACCGCCACGAGATCGTCGAGGATCACGACCTGGCGCACGCCGGGCACCAGTCTGGCCTGGGTGTCATCGACGTGACCGACCTTGCCTCCGAATACCGGGCAGATGGCGATGACCGCGAACTTGACGCCGGGGGGCCGGGCGTCGATGGAGTAAGTGACTTTGCCGTTGACCTTCCCGGGGGTATCGAGCCGGGGCAGTGATTTGCCGATGATCCTGAAATCGCCGGGGCTCTTCGGCTGCACCTCCTTGGGAGGTGTCAGCAACTGGGCGCGGGCGATCAGTGCACCGTAGTCCGCCCGCCGGCCACTTGCCTCGTGTAGTACCTGACTGTCCGCCGTGCGCAGACTATTCGCAGGAGCCTTCCACTGTTCGGCAGCCGCCTGTACCAACAGGGCGCGAGCAGTAGCGGCAGCCACACGCAAAGGCTTCCAGAAGGCACGGATGGAGGTAGAGCCTCCCGTGGCTTGAATACCCAACAGCGGATTGGCGTACAGCTCGTTGTCGGGCGGCGCGTGCTCGACGCTCACCCGCTCGAACGCGGCATCGAGCTCCTCGGCCAGGATCATCGCGATCGACGTGTAGACTCCTTGTCCCATTTCGACCTGGGGCATGATGAGGGTCGTATGTCCCTGCCGGTCGATGCGAATGAACGCATTCGGAACGAACTCGCCGCCGTGTCCGTTGGCCCGTGCCGCGGGGATCTTCAGGCCAACCCACAGAGCCCCCGTCAACTGGGCGCCTGCCTGGAGGAATGAGCGGCGATCGATCAGCGCGCTCACGAGCCACGCTCCGCCGTGGCGCCCGCGGCAGCTTTCTTGATGGCGCCGCGAATACGCACGTACGTACCGCAACGGCAAATGTTTCCTGCCATTGCCGTGTCGATCTCGGCATCCGTGGGGCTCGGTTTCGTGGCGAGCAGTGCTGTCGCCGACATGATCTGCCCCGATTGGCAGTAACCGCACTGGATCACCTCGAGATCGAGCCATGCTTTCTGCACGTGGGCGCCGGCAGCTGTCGAGCCAACCGCCTCGATCGTCGTGATCGCGCGATTGCCGATTGAACCCACCGGTGTCACGCACGAGCGGATTGGCGCACCGTCGAGGTGCACGGTGCACGCCCCGCACGCGGCGATGCCACAGCCGAACTTGGTCCCCGTCAAACCAAGGACATCGCGCAACACCCACAGCAGGGGCATGTTCTCCGGGACGTCAACCGAGCGGGGTTCGCCGTTGATCCGCAGGGTTACCATCGCAACCTCCACTCAAGGCAACAGAACCATCCGGAAGCGGGCCTTGCCGGTCATCATACGCTCATACCCTTCCGCTGCCCGCGCCAGGGGGACAGTCTCGATCATGGGCCTGACGCCGCTGAGAACACTGAAGTTCAGAGTGTCCTCGGAGGCGGCCGAGGTCCCCGATGGCCAACCCAGTATGGAACGGCGTGTCAGGATCAACGCCAGCGGCACCACCTGGATCGGCTCTGGCGCGGCACCTATGACCAACAGAGTGCCGTCGACACTCAGACCACCGATCACCTCTCCCATGGACTTACCGTCCGTGACGGTCGAGAGAATCGCGCGGGCTCCGCCTAGTTTCGTCAACTCCTGGGCGACGTTCTGCCGGGCGTTGTCGATATATAGGTGCGCACCCAACTTCCTGGCCAGGCCTTCTTTGTCCTCTCCCCGACCGATCGCGACGGTCCGGAATCCCATCTTCGCCGCGTATTGCACACCGAGATGACCGAGTCCTCCAATACCCATGATCGCCACCGTGTCACCAGCCCGGGCGCCGCTGTTGCGCAGGACGTTGAAGGTGGTTATCCCGGCGCACAATAGCGGTGCCGCCTCGGCTGACGAGAGATCCTCGGGCACCGCGGCCAGGGCCTCGAAAGGGGCAACCATGTATTCCGCGTAACCGCCGTCATAGGAGATGCCAGGGACTTTCCCGGTCGTGCACGTAATGAAGTCTCCGCGCCGGCAACGAGGGCAGTGTCCGCAATGTCCGCCGTGCCAACCGACCCCGACACGCATGCCTTTTTTCCAGTCGGGAACTTCCGCGCCCACTGCATCGAGGATGCCAATCACTTCGTGACCCGGCACGCGTGGATACTGAATGCCGGGGACGCCACCCTCGACCGTGAAACTGTCGCTATGGCAGATGCCACAGGCCTCAACCTTGATCCGCACCTGCCGCGGTCCGGGCTCCGGTCGCTCAATCTCCACGAGTTTCAGCGGGGCGTTCGGTTTGACCACCTGAACGGCTTTCATGAGCGGCATGGCGAAACCTCCCCTGGTGTACGGTTTCCGGATCAGACCACAAGGAGGCGACCGGTTCGATTACACGAAGGTGTTGGTAAGCGCCGCTACCGCTGGAGTTCGCGCAGAGCCCGGCCCAGGCGCTCTATACCGCGACGGATGGCGTGATCACCTGGTGAGGCCACTCCCAGAACCAGGCCTGCAGGCGGTTTACGGTCGACGCCGAGCAAGGAGAGCGGGACAGAATCGACTCCGTGCGCGGCCGCCATCTGGCAGGCCTGGATGTCATCGACGCCCTCAGGGAGCCAGCCGACGATCTGCAGGCCGGCGCGCTGCGGCGACATTTCCAACACTCCGTTCAACTCGGCCCGCGCGCAACGCACGAGGCGATCGAGCCGGCTGGCATAAAGATCACGCATGCGACGCATGTGAAGCGCCAGATGCCCTTCAGTGATGAAATCGCACAAGATCGACTGATCCAACAGCGGCGGGAACCGCTCGAGGACCGACCTCGCGGCTGCCACGGCATCCACCAGTCGCGGCGGCACCACCAGGAAGGCAAGGCGCAGCGACGGAAACAACAGCTTGTTGAAGGTGTTCGAGTAGATGACGTGACCACTGGCGTCCAGGCTCTGGAGCGCTGCCAGCGGTCGGCCCGAGAAACGGAAAGCCCCGTCGTAATCGTCCTCGAAAATCCAGGCGTTCTCCCTCCGGGCCCATTCGAGCAATGCCCGGCGGCGCGGCAGTGACATCGTGACACCCAACGGAAACTGGCACCCCGGTGTTACATAGGCCAGCCGCGCGGATCGATGACGCCGACGCCCGGCGGACCACTGTAGCCCCTCCCCGTCCACGGGAATGCCGATGACTTCCGCTCCAACCGCACGTAACAGGACGGCGACGGCCGAATAGCCCGGATCCTCGACCCAGACCGGGTCGCCGGGGTCGAGGAGGAGCCGCGCCACCAGGTCGACCGACTGTTGGGTACCGGACGTGATGACCACTTGGTCGGCGGAGCATTTGATACCCCTCGTCAGCCCGACATAGGTCGCGATCGCCTCCCGCAGCGACCTCAATCCCAACGACTGGCCATGCGAGAGCAACTCGGGGCGTGCGCGTTTCAGGCAGCGCGCGGTCAGCCGGCTCCAGGTTTTTATCGGAAACACGTCCAGGGCGGGACGATCGAGCCGGAATGTCAGGACCGACTGGTTGGCCACCAGCCTGGGAAAGGGCTGCTGTGCCAGGCGGCGTCCCCGCGCCGACAGTCCCATCGGTGGGTTGACGGGCCTGCTGGCGGCGCGCAACGGCTTGGCTTCGAACAAAGCCTCGGATCGCACCGGTTTCACGAAAGTGCCGCTGCCGACGACACACTCGACATAGCCTTCCGCGGCCAGTTGCTCGAAGGCCGCCACCACCGTACCGCGAGCTACGTTGTGTTGCCGTGCGAGGCTGCGGCTCGAGGGCAGACGGGCGCCCGCATGCAAGCGGCCCGCAACGATCGCCGTACGGATCTCATCGTAGAGCCAGCGGAACAACGTGGCGTCCGCGGCCCGCACAGCGAGGGGAAAATCAGCGAGTTGCGCGTTCCGGGTCATGATCGCGGGGAGGTAAGTGGTCCAATCGAGAAGGCCTGAATGGTCCTGGAAAACGGGCCATTTGAGCTTAGCATGGCTCCCCCGGTAAGGCATTTCCAACGAGGTCAACAGAATGAACACCGCGACAGCCAGCCTGTCTGTCGAGTCGCCAGCCAAAATCCTCCTGCCCGCGCTGGTGGGGGGGTTCGCGGCGGCCACGCTCGATGCGATCTCCGCTTTCGCGACCTTCGGAGCGGCCATGCCGAAAGCAATCGCCAGCGGCCTGCTCGGGGCGAGCGCGCTGCAGGGCGGCGCCGGCGCCTGGATCCTGGGCCTCGCGCTGCATTTTTTCATTCTGATCGCCGCCGGCCTGTTGTACGGCATCGCCACCTGGCGCTGGCCGTTTCTGCGGGCGAACTTCCTGTTGTTCGGGGTCTATTACGGGATCTCGATCTACCTGTTCATGAACCTCGTCGTACTGCCCTTGTCCGCGCTCCCGTTCGCGGTCGGACCCTTCAAGGTGTCGGCCATACTGAAGGGGCTGATCGCTCACATCGTGTTGGTTGGCCTGCCCATTGCGGCGAGCTTCCGCTTCATCGGCAAACCCCCGGGGTAAGTCCGGCGCCAATGGCGCGACGCGGGGAACGTCTGGTGCCGTCGTGACATCCAATGGATGCAAACGAAAAACGGCACCGTCGCCGCAGGAGGCTCGAGCCATGAAGACCGCTCTGACCGTCGCGTTGACATTGTGCAGCACCTGCCTTTGGGCCGCTGCCGCGAAACCGACTGATCCGCAGATCGCCGCCATTGTCGTCACGGCAAACCAGGTCGACATCGATGCGGGGAAGCTCGCGCAAGCCACATCACACTCGGCCCAGGTCCGCGATTTCGCGCAATTGATGGTGAAGGACCATACTGGCGTCAACCAGGCCGCCACGGACCTGGTCACCCGACTGCACGTCACACCGGAAAGCAATCCAACCAGCGACAGCCTCGAGCAAGGCGGGAAACAAAACCTGGCCAACCTCCACAAGCTCTCAGGCACGGCTTTCGACAAGGCGTATGTGGATCACGAAGTCACCTATCACCAGGCGGTCCTCGACGCGGTCGACCACACGCTGATTCCCAGCGCCAGCAATGCGGAGCTGAAGGCGTTGCTGGTCAAAGTCAGGCCGGCATTCGTCGCCCACCTGGAGCACGCCAAGACGTTGCAGGCCTCCCTGGCCGGGAGGGAGCACTAGCTCACGTGGTCAAGGTGTCAGGCCTCGGTTTCGAGCCCCCGGTGCTGACGGTCCATGAAGGTGAGCGGATCACCTGGGAGAATACGGACCTGATCGTGCACACCGTGACAGCAGGCGGCTTCGATTCCGGGGATCTCGCCGGCGGACACTCCTGGAGCTTTGTTGCACGACAACCCGGTACGTTTCAATACAGTTGCCGCTATCATCCCAACATGAAGGGAAAGTTGATCGTCCGATGAGCCTTCTCGCATCCCCTGCCCAGCCCCGGGATGAGCTCGCCATCGCGCGGCTCATCGCCGGTGGCGACCGGGAGCAATTCACGTTGCTGATCCGCCAGTACAATCGGCGCCTGTACCGGTTGGCGCGCGCGACGTTACGCGATGACGCTGAGGCCGAAGATGCGCTGCAGGATGCTTATCTTTCCGCCTACCACGCCATGCCGGAGTTTCGTGGCGACGCCGCGCTCAGCACCTGGCTGTCGCGGCTCGTGTTGAATGAATGCCTGGGCCGCATCCGGCGCAGCAACCGTCGCAGCCGCGTCGTGCCGCTGGTGAGCTCGAGCGAGGAAATGGGGCTCGTCGCGGAGGAGCCCTCCCGGCGGCCCGAACGGCTCGTCGCGCGCGCCCAGATACGGGAACTCCTCGAACACAAACTCGACGCTCTGCCGGAAGCGTTCCGCGTCGTATTCGTATTGCGCTCGGTGGAAGAGCTGAGTGTGGAGGAAACCGCCGCAGTGCTGGGAATTCCGGCCGCCACGGTACGCAGCCGGTACTTTCGCGCGAGAGGTTTGCTCCGTGAGGCGTTGGCACAGGAGATTGACCTGGCCGAACGCGACTTGTTTGAATTTGGCGGGTCGCGTTGTGACCGGATCTGCGCGCGCGTGCTCGAGCGGCTCGCGGGACGGCTGGGCTAACCGGACATCGCGACCGAGGGGCGCTTGCCCGCCTGTTCCGCATCGATGAGCTTCGTCAGAACGTGGCGGAAATGCGCCAGCGGCGCGTCAGCGAGAATCGCCAGCATCTGGAAGCCCGGATCCTCTTCCAGCGTGCGCTGTTGCCGCTCGATGATGGCCTTGTCCTCCATGAAACCCTCGATGAGGCTGTCCAGGAGCGAGCGGGAGATCGTCGAGTCCTCACCCTCGAAGTTGTTCAGATACGACCAGAAGAAGTGGGTGGTGCGCTCCGTTTCGGGCGTCATGAACTGACAGTTGCGATATTCCCTCGCTCCGGCGAGATTGCCGCCCTGGGCACCCTGGCCGGCAGGGGCGAACAACGTCTCCATCGTGAAGATCCCGGGTATCAACATGGTGGCGATATTGCGGCGATCGACCTTGGTGGTCTTATCGCGAATGACCTTCTTGTGGAACGGCGGCGGATCGCTGTTGAGATGCCAGCGCTCCACGCGAAAACCGCGCGGTTGCCGCTCGATCGCGATGGGCTTCGTCACGTAGGCATATTCTTCCGAGCCCCCGAGGGTGTGGGTGTGCACGAAAGCCAGGTGGGCGAAGTCGCTCAGATTGTCGACGATCAACAGGTAGTTGGCATCGTAGTGCAGGTAGGCCGGAATGCCCTTCCACTGCGGATCGTGCAGGTACGGCAGATCGACGATGAGCGCGGGATCGGCCGCGTCCGCTTCCCCCATCCAGATCCAGATGAAGTGGCTGCGTTGCTCCACCGGATAAGGGCGCACCCGCAGCTTCGGGGGAATCATGTCCTGACCGGGGATCTGCAGGCATTTTCCCGTGCCGGCGTATTGGATGCCGTGATACATGCAGCGCACCGAGTCCCCTTCCAGGCGTCCGTGGGACAACAGGGCGCCCCGGTGAGGGCAACGGTCGTTCAGCGCGTAGACCTTGCCGCTCTCGCCCCGGTACAGCAACACGTGCTCGCCCAGGATCATACGGCTCAAAAGCTTGCCGTCGATCAACTCATGATCCAGGGCGGCGACATACCAGCAATTCTTCAGGAACATGCGGGCCTCCAACGCTCGCGCGGGGCGGCTAAAATTGTTTCACCCGATCATAGGAGCCCACCGACCATGAATCCACTCGATCTGCCGGAAGCGCGGTTCCGATCGCTGGTCGCACGGCTGGGCTCCATGGCGGGTGACTACTATGCGCGGCTGCCCGACGCGCGGGCTTATCCGTCCGTGTCCGGGACTCAAACGCGAGAAGCCTTCGACGAGCCCTTGCCGGAGAAGGGCCTTCAGGAAGCGGCACTCGACGCCCTCGAGAAGGTTATCGGAATGTCGCGCGCGCCCAGCGGGCGCTTCTTCGGCTACGTTCTGGGCTCGGGCGAGCCTGTTGCCGCCATCGCCGACCTTCTGGCGAGTGTGCTCAATCAGAACGTCACGGCCTGGCGCTCGGCTCCGGCCGCGGTCACGATCGAGCGGCAGGTCATTCGCTGGATGGCCCAGGCCCTGGGCTGTGGTTCGCTGGCAGGCAGTCTGTGCGGCGGGGGATCCTCCGCAAACCTGATGGCCCTGGCCATGGCACGGGAGGCGCGTCTGCCCGCTAATGAGGACGGTGCCCGACCCGGCGTGATCTACACATCGAGCGAAGCCCACATGTCGGTGGCGAAGTCCGTCGCGCTTCTTGGGCTGGGCCGTCGCAATCTGCGTTTGATTCCGGTCGACGCGAGTCTGCGGATGGATGTAAGCGCTCTCGAACGCTCCGTCGCGGAAGACCAAATGGCAGGTCGGACACCTGTCGCCGTCGTGGCGTCGGCCGGCACCGTGAGTACGGGGGCGATCGATCCATTGGAGGACATAGGCGCCGTCTGTCGTGCGCATGGGGTCTGGCTTCATGTGGACGGCGCGTACGGTCTACCTGCCGCACTCGTGGCGCCGGAGAAATTCAGGGGTTTGAGTGGCGCGGATTCCATGTCTGTGGATCTCCACAAGTGGATGTATCAACCGGTAGATTGCGGGATGCTGCTGTACAAGGACGCGGGCCAGGCACGCGCGACGTTCTCGCACACCGGTGAGTACGCCCGGGTACTCGAGACTCAACCCGACGAGGGCTTTGCGTTCTTCGAGGAATCGACGGAGCTGTCGCGGCGTTTCCGGGCCCTGAAGATCTGGCTCTCCTTGCGCTATCACGGCCTGGAGGCCTTTCGAACGGCCATCCGGACCGATCTGGAGCATGCCCGTCAACTGACGGACAGCATTCGCAACACCCCGGAGTTGGAGCTGTTGGCGCCCGTGGAATTGAGCGCCGTGTGCTTTCGTTATCGCAATACCGATGACGTCAACTCCACGATTCTGCGTCGCGTGATCGAACGCGGCCGCGTATACCTGTCGAACGCCTCCGTTCACGGACACTTTGCCCTGCGCGCCTGCTTCGTAAATCACCGCACACGCCCCGCTGACGTCGCGCTCATCGTGCCGGAGGTGCTGGCCGCGGCGCGGGAGATCAGCGGCGCCCGCGCCATGAAGTGAGCCCGGGCCGGCGTCGCACCGTTCAAGACACTCTGCAGCACGAGGACGCCCGTTGCGGACTGGCTCGAATCGGTCTCGAGAACTACGGCAGTCGATTCGTCGACTACGTAGAATGCCAGGCCGAGTGCGAAGATGTCCGAGTTGCCTGTGGTCTGCAACGCGGGGAACTGCATCGTCCCGCGGCCATTCGAGCCCACCGACCAGGCGCCATTCGTGCCCAGACTCGCGTCGGTCACTCCGAACCCGAAGTTATTGACATCGTACAGTCCGCTCGCGGCGCTCCCGTTCGTCGTGAGCTGTGCGATCAGATCCACTTCGCCGTCGTAATTGACCCCTGTCAGATTCAGACCATAGCCGGCGCTGGTGCTCAGCGTCGTTGCTGACTGGACGTAGAGATTTCCACCCGCGATTCCGGGCGTC
>DAITMW010000073.1:4779-26008 GCA_036834945.1 Steroidobacteraceae bacterium | reverse complement strand
CGTGCTTACTCCCCCTCGCCCCGCCTCTTCCTCTCCTCGAGCTCCCGCATCATCTTGATCCACTCCGACAGCTTCTTCAGATCCTTCTTGGGCGCCGCTGTCTTCTTGGGCTCCGGCAGCGTGTCGCGCGAATAAGGATCAAACGTACGCGGCGCCTTCTGAATCGAAAGACCCCCCGGCTCCTCCTCGATCTCGAAGACTTGTCGCTTGTAGTCGGCCGGCGCGTCGTGCCAGTCCACGCTCGCATTACCGCGATCGTCGTGCACGATCCGGCCGATGCGGCGCCGTTCGGCATCTGTCGTGACACCGCGGCCATTGACCACAGCGGGCGGCTTTTTCTTGAAAGTGTCCATGTAATATGTTGAGTGCCTGTCGGCCCGATCCCCACGCAAACGTTAGCGGGGCAAACACCGCCATTCCGAGAAATGCGTCACGAAATGTCAGTATGTGACACAGCAGGGCAGCGCAAGGGTGATGGATATGTCAAACGCGATGTTGGTCGCGGAAGTATCGGGCCCGAAGGAGCCCGAGCGCCGTCTTCCCATCGCGGATTTTTCCACTGAGCGCCCACTCACACGCCTCCGCGAACGGCATCCAGTGAACCTCGATCACCTCAGCCTTCTCATGCGCGGCAGTCGCCGGCAAGATCCCCGTAGCGAGGTAGAGGTGCAGCACCTCAGTAAAGATTCCTGGTGAGCTGAGATAGCTGTCCAAACTGTGCCACTGCTCAGCACTGACCCCAGCCTCTTCGACAAGCTCGCGCTGCGCGGTAAGGAGCGGCGGCTCGTTGGGCTCCAGCTTCCCCGCGGGAAGCTCCCAGATGTACCCGTCAGCGACATACCGGTATTGCCGTAGCAGGCACACCCGCTCCTGCTGATCGATTGCCACCACCGCCGCGCCGCCCGGATGGTGTACCACCTCGAGCTCGGCCCGATGGCCGTTCGGCAGAATGACCTCGTCAGTGGTTACCCTGATGACGCGGCCGCGGAAGTGAGTCGTTTGCTTTTCAGGTTTCATGAGGCACCTCGAACAAGAGTGGCACACTCAGCAGCATGCGCCAAGCTCACCTCATCCTCGTTACAGGCCTCCCAGGCACCGGCAAGACCACGCTCGCGCGCGCCCTGGCTGCGCGCTACGGCATGCCAGTGATCTGCAAAGACACCATCAAAGAGCCCCTGCTCGATGTGATCGGAGCCGTGGACCGTGAGCAATCACGACGCCTGAGCGATGCGAGCTTCGCGGTGATGTTTGCGCTGGCGCGCGAGTGTCTCAATGCACGCAACGACCTCGTCCTGGAAGGAAATTTCAGACCTGGCGAGCATGAAACGATCGTGCAGGCGCTGAACGCCCGCACCATCCAGATCCTCTGTCGCGCGACCGAATCCGTGCGCCTCGATCGCCTGAAAGCGCGAGCCGGCGACCCGAGTCGCCACGCCGGCCATCGCGATGCCGAGTTCGCCGAGCAAGGCCCCGCCGCCCCGCTCGATTTCCTCAACCTCGCCGGGGAGCGCCTGGTGTTTGAAAGCGATGCCGCCACGTGGGCCGACATCGACTACGATCGTCTGCTCGCGTTACTCAATCAGCTCGATCTCTGGCACCAGGTCCAAAAATGCGTCTAGCCTTCTTCGCCGCCCTCTGCAGCGCCTTCCTCCTCACGCACACCCCCCAAGCGAGCGCCGCGGCCACCACCCCGGCCCCGCTCCCCGACATCGACATCCCGTACCAGAAATTCGTCCTCTCCAACGGCCTGACCCTGATCGTCCACGAAGACCACAAAGCCCCGATCGTCGCCGTGGACATCTGGTACCACGTCGGCAGCAAGGACGAGCGTCCCGGTCGCAGCGGCTTCGCGCACCTCTTCGAGCACCTGATGTTCAACGGCTCCGAGAACCACAACGACGAATTCATGCGCCCGCTGCTCGCCGCCGGCGCGACGGCGATGAACGGCAACACGTGGCTCGATCGCACCACCTATTTCGAGAACGTCCCCGTGAACGCGCTCGATCTCGCCCTGTGGCTCGAATCCGACCGCATGGGCCACCTGCTCGGTGCCATCGATCAGAAGAAGCTCGACGAGCAGCGCGGCGTCGTGCAGAACGAGAAGCGGCAGGGCGAAAACCAACCCTACGGCAAAGTCCACAACCTCATCGCCGCCAGCACCTACCCGGCCGGTCACCCGTATTCCTGGACCACGATAGGCTCCATGGAGGACCTCAACGCCGCATCCCTGCCCGACGTGCAGGATTGGTTCAAGACCCACTACGGCGCCGCGAACGCCGTACTCGTGATCGCAGGCGACGTACAGCCTGACGACATCAAAAAGAGGGTAGAGCACTACTTCGGCGATATCCCGCCGGGCCCCGTGTTGACCCACATGACGAGCTGGGTCGCGAAAATGAGCGGCGAGAAACGCGCCACCCTCGAGGACCGCGTCCCACAGGCCCGCATCTACAAGACCTGGAACATCCCCGGCTATACGACCCGCGACTTCACGATCCTGAGCTTGGTATCGGACGTGTTGGCCTCGGGCAAGAACAGCAGGCTCTACAAACGCCTCGTCTACACCGACCAGACCGCGACGTCCGTCAGCGCCGACGTCGGCCCCTTCGAGATCGGCTCCCAGTTCCAGATCACCGCCACCGTCAAACCCGGCGTCGACCCGGGCAAGGTGGAAAAGGCCCTCGACGAGGAAGTCGCGCGACTGCTGGCTACAGGTCCGACCCGCGAGGAGCTCGAGCGCATCAAGACCACCAACTTCGCAGCGATGGTGCGCTCCATCGAGCGGATCGATGGCGCAAGCGGCAAAGCCGCCACGCTGGGAGTGAGCCAGCTCTACGGCGGCTCCCCGGATTTCTACAAACAATCGTTGCAATGGATGCGCGAAGCCACGCCCGCGGACCTGCAGAAAGCGGCGCGCGAATGGCTCTCCGACGGCGTGTTTGTTCTCGACGTGCAACCGTTCCCCGACTACCACCCGCTGGCCGGCAACGGCGCCGATCGCAGCAGCCCGCCGGAGTTGGGCACGCCCCCGGCCCTGAAATTGCCACCCCTGCAGCGCGCCACCCTCGCCAACGGCCTGAAAGTCGCCTTGGCCGAGCGACACAGCGTCCCCATCGTGCAGCTCTACCTGATGGTCGATGCGGGCCATGCCGCCGACATCGCCACCAAGTCCGGCACGGCGAACCTCGCTCTGTCCATGATCAATGACGGCACGAAAACACGCGATGCCCTGCAAATCTCGGCGCGCGCCGAAGAGCTAGGCGCGCGCCTGGGCAGCGGCTCCACGCTCGACACGTCCTTCATCTCCCTGAACGCCATCACGAGCCGCCTCCCGGAATCCCTCGACCTCTTCAGCGACGTCCTGCTGAACCCCACTTTCCCGGAAGCCGAGCTGACCCGTCGCAAGGGCCAGCTCCTGGCGGCGATCCAACAGCAGAAAGTCCAACCGGCCGGCATCGCCTATAGCCTGTTCCCGCGACTGGTCTACGGCGAGGGCCATGCCTATTCCAACCCCTTCTCCGGAATCGGCACCGAACAGACCGTGGCGTCGATGACGACCGACGAGCTGAAAACCTTCTACCGGCGTTGGGTACGCCCCGACAACGCAACCCTGCTGATCGTCGGAGACACCACCCTCGCACAAATCAAACCGCTCCTGGAGCAACGCCTGGCCGGATGGCGCGCCCCCGCCGAGCCACTGCCCACAAAGCAACTCCAAACCGTCGCTCCCCAGCCCAAACCGCGGGTCTTCCTCGTGAACCGGACTGCGGCGGAGCAGTCAATGGTGATGGCGGTGGAGCTGGCGCCACCACGCTCCACTCCGGACAACGACGCACTGGAGACGGTCAACAAAATCCTGGGAGGCAGCTTCGTCTCACGGATCAACATGAACCTGCGCGAGGACAAACACTGGTCCTACGGCGCCGGCAGCGGCCTCCTGGACGCCAAGGGCCAACGCCCCTTCGTCGCCAGCGCGATGGTGCAAACTGACAAAACCGCCGAATCGATGCAGGAGCTGCTCAAGGAGCTGCGCGACCTCACCGGCACGCGCCAGCCGACCGACAAGGAGATCCGCTTCGCCAAGGACGCACTCGTCAAGGCCCTTCCCGGCAAGAACGAAACCGCCGGCGAGGTAGCCGCCTCCTACGCGGATATCCTCACGTACGACCTGCCGGACAATTACCTGAACGAATTCGTGGGCCAGGTCGAAGCCCTCACCCCCGCGCAACTGCAGGCAGCCGGCACTGAGCTCGTGCATCCGGAGGCACTCACCTGGATCGTGGTCGGTGACCTGTCCACCATCGAGGCGAGCGTGCGCAAGCTCAACCTGGGTGAGGTCAAAGTGCTCGATGCGGACGGCCAAGTCCTGCGCTGAAGCGAAATGGAAGCGAAACTCTTGTGACCCCAGTCGGTGACAGGTAGGGGAGGCATTCCGTATATTCGGCCCTCGAATATGCCAACCACGTCACACCTCGAAAAGCTGAACGGACCACAGCGGAAGGCTGTGACCTACGGAGAGCCCCTTCCCGAGAAGGGCTTCAAGTCGGGTCCCCTTCTGATCGTCGCCGGTGCGGGCACCGGCAAGACGGACACTCTCGCACACCGGGTCGCGCACCTCGTCATTCACGGGGTCGACCCGGCGCGCATATTGATGCTGACATTCACGCGCCGCGCGGCTACCGAGATGCGCCGCCGCGCGCAGGACATCACCAAGAAGGCACTCAATGAAGCCCTGGGTGGTGTCAGTCAGACGATTCAGCAGCGACTGAGTTGGGCGGGAACTTTCCATTCCATCGGCAACAGACTGCTGCGCCACTACGCGCGTCACCTGAAGCTCGACCCTCAATTCACCGTGGTCGATCGCGCCGACTCGGCCGACATGCTGGACGGCTTGCGCCAGGAGCTCGGATTCGCGAGCAAGGAGCAGCGCTTCCCGCGCAAAGAAACCTGCCTGCAGATCTACTCCTATCGCGTGAATACCCAGCGCTCGCTCAAGGAAACCCTTGAGCAGCAGTACCCGTGGTGCGCGCAATGGGAGGCCGACCTATCGCGCCTCTATCGTGCATACGTCGAGCAGAAGCAGCGTTACAACGTGCTCGACTACGACGATCTGTTGCTCTACTGGCACGTCATGATGTCCGACCCGCGCCTGGCGCAGCACGTCGGCTCGAACTTCGATCACGTGCTCGTCGACGAGTACCAGGACACCAACAAACTGCAGGCCGAGATCCTGCACGGCCTGAAGCCGGACGGATCCGGGGTGACCGTCGTGGGCGACGACGCGCAAGCCATCTACTCATTCCGCGCGGCGGCCGTAGAGAACATCCTCGGCTTTCCCGATCGGTATAACCCGCGCGCCGAAATCGTGACGCTCGCGCAAAACTATCGCTCGACACAAGACGTGATCGACGTTTCGAACGCAGTGATGGCCGACGCACCACGCCAGTATCGCAAGCACCTGCTGTCGATCCGCGGTAAGGGCGCTCGTCCCCGCATCATCACTGTCGACGAGATCCAGACGCAGGCCGAATGCATCTGCTCCGAAGTCCTCAAGCGGCGTGAATCCAACGTAGGGCTGCGCAGACAGGCGGTGTTGTTCCGCAGCTCCAGCCACAGCGACATTCTCGAAGTGGAGCTGTCGAAGCGGAAGATCCCGTTCATGAAATACGGTGGCCTGAAGTTCCTCGAGGCCGCCCACATCAAGGACCTGCTGGGACTGCTCCGCTGGGCCGACAACCCTCGCAACACGATTGCCGCCTTCCGCACGCTGCAGCTGCTTCCCGGCATGGGGCCGGTCAACGCACGGAAAGCCATCGAGCACCTCGAGGCGAATGGCAACGCGTTTGCCGCTCTCAAGGCCTTCACGCCGCCACAGCCGGCGAGCGCCGCTTGGGACAAGCTAGCGGACCTCATGCTCGCGCTAGGCGACCCGCAGCGCCCCTGGCAAGGACAGCTGCACCTTGCGCGCGAGTGGTACAAGCCACAGTTCGAGCGCATCTACGAGCACTTCCACACCCGGATCGGCGACCTCGACCAACTGGAGCTCCTCTCAGGCCAATATCCCTCACGGGAGCGGTTCATCACCGAGCTCACCCTCGACCCGCCCAACGCCACCAGCGACCTCGCGGGGCAGCCGGTCCTGGACGAGGAGTTCCTGACACTGACCACCATTCACTCGGCCAAAGGAATGGAGTGGGATACCGTATATCTGATGAATGTGGTGGACGGCAGCTTCCCCTCCGAGTTCGCCACGGGCAAACCGGAATTGATCGAGGAGGAGCGGCGCCTGCTGTACGTGGCCCTGACGCGCGCGCAGAACGACCTCATCCTGCTGGCGCCCCTGAAATTCCACCTGACGAACCAGTCGAGACAGGGCGACGCGCACGTCTACGGCGGCCGCAGCCGCTTCATGACCGAGAAAGTGCTGAAGACACTCGACGCCGGAACCTTCCACGGCACGACCAGCGCGAGCGGTGACATCCTCCGCGCGGATGGCAGTGCTGATACCTCCACGCTGGATGTCAGCGCACGTCTGAAAGACATGTGGTGACCGACGACCGCTGACACAGGCACGGCCCGCGACCAGGCCGGGCCAGGTTCGGTGACTACTTCGCGGGCTTCTCGAACTTCAGCGTAAAGCGGTCGCTCTCACCGATTTCCGCGTATTTCTCGCGGTCTTTATCCCCCAGCCGATAGCTCGGGGGCAGCGTCCATACACCTTGTTCGTAGTCCTTAGTGTCTTTGGGGTTGGCGTTCACCTCGGACGCCCCGACGAGCCGGAACCCCTGGGCCTCGATGAGCTGGATCGCGTAGTCCTGGTTCACATAGCCACTCTTGGCCTGAGGATCCTGCGGCACCGCCGGGTTACCGCGATGCTCGGTCACCCCGAGTACTCCACCGGGCTTGAGCGCTTTGAAAATGGTCGCAAAGACCTGGGGCGCCGTGCCCCGGGCCATCCAGTTATGGAGGTTGCGGAAGGTCACCACCATGTCGAGCGAGCCCGCGGGCAAGACGTCACCGCCGTTCGTCGGGAAGGTCACGACGGTCGGATTCCCGTACAGCGTCGGATCGGCCGCCAGCCGGTTGTGGAAAGCCTCCAGCCGGGCGTTGATGTACTTGCTGCCCGGATCGGCCTCGATCACCGCCGCATAGTACTTACCCCGATCCCGGACCAACGGCGCGATGATGTCCGTATACCAACCCGGCTCGGGCCAGACCTCCAGTACCGACATTTCCGGACGTATCCCGAAGAACAGCAGGGTGTCCTTGGGATGCCGGTAGCGGTCCCGGGCGCGGTCGGCCTCCGAGCGGTGCGGGTCGGCGAGGATGTTGTCGAGCGCCTGCGCGGTCGCCTGGCGAGTGCTGGTCATCGCGCATCCGGCGATCAACAACACGGTCGCTAGCAACGCCAGGGCTGGCTTTCGCGTGGCAAACATCATCGGAAAAAACCCCGCGCGCGGCGGGGTTTTCTCTGCGGCTCCTCGATGCGGCGGGTGGCTCGTCCGACCGTCAGCGACGGAACGGACCACCACCCTGGCGGGGGCGCTGGGGGCGCTCCTGCGCCTCGTTCACGCGCAACGGGCGTCCGCCCATCTGGAACCCGTTCAATGTCTGGATCGCGGCCTGCGCCTCGCTCGAGGGCATGTCGACGAACGCAAAACCGCGCGGTTTGCCGGTCTCCCGATCGTTGATCAACTTTACCGACTCCACCTTGCCATGACGTTCGAACAACGCCTTGACGTCCTGCTCGGTGGCACTGAAGGGCAGATTGCCCACATAGATCGTCGTCATCCGGAAGTCTCTCTTGGAAATGCGGACAGCGGCGCACCGCGCGAGTCGGTCGCATGAACCGCGTGATCAGTCAAACAGGTCAAGGCTTCAAGGCACACGATCGGCACTTTTAATTAGTCAATTGCGTAGCGCTTGGGGCCAGACGGCCTGCACCTTCGTTCGTGCACGGATGGGGCGTGCGCGCTGGCGACATGCGCGTTTGCGACATGCGCGCTGGCGACATCCCTGTTGGGGACATGCCCTCTGGGGACATACCCGATCGGGGTGCACGGGAAAGGCACCCGCGGGAGATGGATACAACACACTCTTCTAACAAAGCGTACTCATCCATGGCGGATACGAACGCAAGACTCATGCTACTCCCGGCTTTTGCGGGAAGCAAACATGCTTTTTCGCCGCTTCCGGCAGTTGTAGGAGAGGGGGCTGTGGGGTGTTCGCCACGGTGTCGAGTTGGCTCCCGAAACATGCAACAGCCATGCCTGGAGGGGTCTCGCCGCCGCAGCGAATTCTGCGGTTAGGGAACAGGGCGGGGCGACTTAGAGGTCCTCAAGGGTCGCCCGCCCCGACTTAAGTTCAAGCGCCGGCCGGCTCCAGGTAGGCGTACCCGTCCAGCTCCTTCTCGTAGAAGCGCTTCAGGTGCTGACTCTCCGCGATGGTCATCCGCCCGTCCCGGATGGCCCGCTCGCAGTCCCGGGCGAGCGCCGGGTACAGCTCCGCCACGTCATACTCCATGTATTCCAGCACCTTGTTGGCGGTGTCGCCCTTGACGATCTCCTCGATCCACCAGCCCCCCTGGTCGTGGAGGCGGATATGGACAACATGGGTATCGCCGAAGAGGTTGTGGAGGTCCCCGAGGGTCTCCTGGTACGCCCCCACCAGGAAAGCCGCCAGGTAGTACTTCTCCCCCTCCTTGAGCTCGTGCAGCTCCAGGGCCCGTTTCACGTCGCGGAGCGACACGAAATGATCGATCTTGCCGTCCGAGTCGCAGGTGATGTCGGCGAGCACCCCGGTCCGGGTCGGCCGCTCGTCCAAACGGTGGATGGGCATGACGGGAAACAACTGGTCGATGGCCCAACTGTCCGGCAGCGACTGGAACACCGAGAAGTTGCAGAAGTAGGTGTCGGAGAGGGTTGACTCGAGATCCTCCAGCTCGTCGGGGGCGCGCTCGAGCTTGCGGCAGTAGTCGCGCAGCTTGGTGCAGGTGGCCCAGTACAGCCGCTCGGCCAACGCCCGGAATTCGAGCGACAGCAACCCGAGATTGAACATCTGCAGGATCTGCTCCCGGGCCGTGAGGGCATCGTGGTAGCACTCCACCAGGCGCCGCTCGCTGACCGAGCGGTAGGCGTCGAACAGGTCGCGCACCGGTTGCGGCAACTCCTTGTCGCCGTTGTAGTCTTCCGAGACCTGGCCCGTCACCCTGAACTTGTCGAGGGCCGAAGAGCCGAGCGCGTCGAAAATGAGCACGCTGTGGTAGGCGGCCACCGCCCGGCCGGACTCGCTGACGATCACCGGGTGTGGGATGTTGCGGGCGTTACAAACACTGGCGACCCGGTAGACGACGTCGCTGGCGTATTCGTTGAGCGTGTAGTTCATCGACGAGGAGAAATTGGTGCCGCTGCCGTCGTAGTCGACACCCAGGCCGCCGCCGACATCGATGTACTGCAGTCCCGCGCCCATGAGCTTGAGCTCCGCGTACACGTGCGCCAACTCGTTGATGGCGTCCTTCACGCGCCGGATATCCTGCAACTGACTGCCCGGATGGCAGTGCACGAGCTGCAGGCAGTCGAGCATGTCGCGCGCCTTCAAAATATTGAACAGCTCCACGATCTCGGTGATGAACAGGCCGAATTTCGACTTCTCACCGGCGGAGGCGCTCCAGCGGCCGGAGCCCTCGCTGAAGAGCTTCACCCGCACCCCGATGCGGGGCCGCACACTGTAGGTGTCGGCATGCTTGAGGATGAGGCCGAGCTCCTCGAAGTTCTCCACGACCGGAATGATGGTGCGGCCGAGTTTGGTCGCGAGGGTGACCGCCTCGATGTAGCTGTCGTCCTTGAAGCCGTTGCAGACGATGAGACGGTCGGGAGCGTTTTCGGTCATGGCCATGACCGCCAGCAGCTCGGGCTTCGAGCCGACCTCCAACCCGAAACCGAACTCCTTGCCGTAGCGGTACACCTCCTCGACCACCAGGCGCTGCTGGTTCACCTTGATCGGGAACACCGCGGAGTAGCGGTTTTTGTAGTTGTTCTCGGCAATCGCCTGCGCGAAGGCGGCGTGGATGTGCCGGAGCCGGTGGGCCAGAATGTCCGAGAACCGGACGACGACCGGTGTCGTCAGGTCGCGGGCCTTCAGCCCCTCGACCACCTCGTACAGGTCGATGACGTTGGTCCCCTGGGTATCGGGGCGGACGACGACATGACCGGCCTCGTTGATGGAGAAATAGCCTTTGCCCCAGGCGTTGACGTGATAGAGATCGAGCGAGTCCTCGATCGTCCAGGGCTGGGCCGGGTTGTATTTGCGGTTACCGTTGGGGGTGCTTTTCGGGTCTGCTGCCACGCGTATGTCCGAATTGTCGGGGCCAAAATGATTGTGGCCGGCCGCCGCTAAGGCGCCCAGCCACGTACAAACAATCTCCAGTTGCGCGCACCATAGCAAAAATGTGTGTCAAACGAGAGTAACCCCTCGCACTCAGGCGGGTCCTCGCGCCACTGGCCGGGCCGGATCGCGAATCCACTCGCTCCATGACCCCGCGTAGAGCCGTGCCCCGGTGAGGCCTGCGACCTCCAGCGCGAGCAGGTTGTGACAGGCCGTCACTCCCGAGCCGCACATCGCCAGCACCGCGCCGGGCTGAGCGGCGGCCGCACCCAAGGTCGCTGTCCAGCGCTCGCGGAGCTCGCCTGCCGGCAGAAAACGGCCTTGGGAATCGACATTGCGGGCGAAGGGATGGTTGCGCGCACCTGGGATGTGACCGGCTATGGGGTCAATTGTTTCGTTTTCACCTGCGAACCGGTCCGCGGCGCGCGCATCCACCAACACGGAGCCGCTCCCGAGCACCTTGTCATGCACCGCACGCTCGAGCTCGGCGGTGCTGACCACCTGCGCCGCGCCAGGTCGGGTCGAAAAGGCGCGGCGTTGCCGCGAGGTCACCGCCGTCGCGATCGGCAGGCCGGCCTGCTGCCACGCGGCGAACCCTCCATTGAGCACTGCGACTTTCTGGTGCCCCGCCCAGCGGAGCAACCACCACAGCCGAGCTGCATAGGCGCCATTACCTTGGTCGTACGCAACCACCTGAACAGCGGAGTCGATCCCCCAACGGCCGAGCGTTTCCGCCAGCTGCTCTGGCGAAGGCAACGGGTGCCGTCCGGTCGCGGGACCGACAGGACCCGACAAATCGCGGTCGAGATGCGCATACAACGCGCTCGGAACGTGGCCGGCGGCGTAAGCGCTCGCCCCCCAGTCCGGCCGCGTCAGATCGAAACGGCAATCGATAACGGCCCAGTCCGCGGCGGCGCGTGCCAGGGGTGCTGCCAGCTCGGCTGGCTCGATCAAGGTACTGTTCATAGGGTTCTCATTTTCGGTGCTGTGCCGTTGCCGTTACAATCGTTTGGACCTTCCGGGTCGGACCGAAGCGGGTCCGCACACTCTGGCCACAACATTTTGGACGGACTTAGCAGTGGCGATCGACGTTTACTGGGCTAGCGGCAGTCCTTACGCATGGCGCGTGCTGCTCGCGCTCGAGTACAAGGGACTGCAATACACCAGTCATATCCTGCAATTCTCCAAGCAGGAGCATAAGTCCCCGCAGATGCTGGCCTTGAACTGGCGCGGGCGCGTCCCCGTCCTCAAGGACGGCGATTACGTCTGTTTCGAGTCGCTGGCCGTGCTGTACTACCTCGACCTGAAATATCCCGAGCCGCACATCTTCGGGCGCACGCCCGAGGAGGCCGGGGTGATCATGCGCGTGATTTGTGAATACCAGGCCTACATCGAGCCGCACCTGATGAACATCGTGCGGGCGATCTTCGACAAGAGCCCGCAATCGCGCGGCGATCACCTGCGCAACGATCAGATCACCAACGACATGCACCACGTCGCCGCCGAAGCGCGCACGATCGAGGCGCGGCTGTCGAAATCCGACTGGGTCGTGGGTGAAAGCTTCTCGGCCGTCGACATGGTCATTTTTCCTGGAATCCAGCTGCTGCGGCGTGCGCTGGAGCGACCGGAGGCGCGTGAGCTGTCCTCGCGCTTCCTGCCTGTCGAAGTGAACTACCCGGCACTCGGCCGCTGGCTCGAGCGCGTTGAAAAACTGCCGGGTTACGAACGGACGTATCCGCCGCATTGGCGACGCTGAGCGGCCTCGACGAAGCGTCGCGAAATGCTCCAGACACACGCGAGTTGAAAACTTTCTGACCCGTTCGCTGGCGGTGCGGGAATCTGATTGATACCCTGCCGCCTTTGGCGGCCGTCGGAGGGCGGTCCGCCCTTGCGCGTTCGTTTGGAGCATCATGAGCAATCACACCGTACACGTCGATTTCCCAGGGCGAATTCTCTTCATCGGTTTCGGCAGCATCGGCCAGGGCGTCCTGCCGCTCATCCTGAGACATATCGGCATCTCACCCGAACGGGTGACCATCGTCACCGCGGAAGACCGCGGCAACGATGAGGCCGCGCAATACGGGGTGAAGTTCATCAAAGAGCGGCTGACCCGCGAGAACTACCGCCGCGTCCTGAATCCGCTGCTGGGCCGTGGCGACTTCCTCGTGAACGTCTCGGTCGAGGTGTCGAGTGTTGCGTTGATCAAACTCTGTTGGGAAAAAGGCGCAATGTACCTCGACACGTGCATTGAGCCGTGGCCCGGCGGTTACACCGACCCGACGCTGCCGGCCGCCAAGCGCACCAACTACGCACTGCGGGAAGAGGCCCTCGCGCTGCGCCCCGGCAATGCCCGCGCGCCCACCGCTGTTTTGACGCATGGCGCCAATCCGGGGCTCGTGTCGCATTTCGTCAAGCAGGCGCTGCTCAACATCGCCGCCGACACGCAGGTGGATGCCGGAAACCCGACCACGCGCGGCGACTGGGGCGATCTCGCGCACCGGCTCGGCATCAAGGTGATCCATATCGCCGAGCGCGATACCCAGACGACCGACAAGCCGAAGCAGAAGGGCGAGTTCGTCAACACCTGGTCGATCGACGGCTTCGTGGGCGAAGGGTCACAGCCGAGCGAGATGGGTTGGGGCACCCACGAGCGGAACTTCCCGCGCGACGGCAAGCGCCACGACTTCGGCTGCATGGCGGCGATCTATCTCATGCAGCCGGGCGCGGGAACGAGGGTCCGCACCTGGACCCCGAAGGCGGGCCATTTCATCGGCTTCTGCATCACACACAGCGAGGCGATCTCGCTGGCCGATTACTACACGGTGCGCGACGGCGCGCAGGTGATCCACCGCCCGACCGTCCATTACGCCTACCACCCGTGCGACTCGGCCATCATGTCGATCCACGAGCTGGTCGGACGCAACTACATCCAACAGGAGCGGCAGCGCATCCTGATGGCCGACATCACGCAGGGCATCGACGAGCTCGGCGTGCTCCTGGCCGGCCACAAGAAAAACGCCTTCTGGTACGGCTCGCAACTCTCGATCGACGAGGCGCGCAAGCTTGCGCCGTACAACAATGCGACCAGCCTGCAGGTAACCTCCGCCGTCATGGCCGGCGTCGTATGGGCGATGGAGAATCCCAACTGCGGCATCGTCGAGCCGGACGAGATGGACTTCCGCCGCACGCTCGACATCTGCATGCCTTACCTCGGCCCGGTGATGGGTCAGTACACCGACTGGACGCCGCTACACGAGCGCGAGCGCCTGTTCCCCGAGGACATCGACAAGAACGATCCCTGGCAATTCAAGAACGTCAGGGTCGTTTGGTGAGAGCGTAGTCGATCGCCACGATGATGAACTTCCGGGCACCCCCCGGAAGTTCCACCGTCACCTCGTCGTCGAGCGCTTTGCGCAAAAGCGCCCGGCCGAGTGGCGAATCCATGCTGATGTAGTCCGGCGCGAGATCGAACTCGTCGGGCCCAACAATCCGGTAGCGCGATTCCTCCCCATCCTCGGACTCCAGCGAGACCCAGGCACCGAAGAAGACACGGTTGGGATCCGAGGGCGGCTGGTCGACGGTGACCATGCCGTCGAGCCGCTTGCGCAGAAAACGGACCCGGCTGTCGATTTCCCGCAGCCGGCGCTTCCCGTAAATGTATTCGGCGTTCTCGGAGCGGTCGCCCTGGGCGGCCGCCTCGCTGACCGCCTGGGTCACCTTCGGTCGCTCAACCCGCCATAGCTGATCCAGCTCCTCACGCAGGCGCCGCGCGCCCTCGGTGGTGATGTATTTCGACCCCGGTGTCTGGGGCAATCGGAAGCGCGTCATATTTCACAGTGTCGAACTTGTCCGGTCGCAAGCTTCCCCTCGCGGCGCCGCCGCAGCGCGCTCACGAGAGCCGTAGTGCCCATTATGTCGCCTAGGTGTCGCAAAGCGCTTTACAAAAACCGCCGGTGTTCTGTGGATCGTTTCACGGACGTCCTAAGGCCATGGCCTTAACCTTTCCATCCGTGGCAACCAAGTACTACACGCACTTCGTAACAGGCTCCAGCGCTCAGGCCGCGGTCGCGTCGAACGAGTGGAGTGGTGTAGTAGAGCTGCGACATCCGCTGGAGAACGTCCGCGGAACGCGCGAGTTGCGCTCCCTGTTGGCACAGAGTTTCGACCTGGACTCGGATGACATCAAGATTCTGCACTGGGCCAGACTGCACTGATATCCCCTAGCGGACTTCCTTCCCTTCATCGAAAGTCCGCATTCTGAACCCGAGGGCCCAAAAAACCCTCGGGTTTTTTTCGTTTAATTGGCCAAAAGTCGCCTGCGGCGCTTTTGGCGGAATCGAGCGCAGCGCACATGTTGGCCCGCGGGCAAAAGCGTGGTTTTGCCCGCTACGCGCGAGGCCTCGGCGGTCGCACGGCCATGCGTTTTCGCGAGCCCTCGGCGGTCGCACGGCCATGCGTTTTCGCGAGCCTCGGCGGTCGCACGGCCATGCGTTTTCGCGAGCCCCGGCGGTCGCACGCCCATGGGCGTTGCGCAGCGCCGTGACCCAACCCTCGGGCCTTTTCAACTCGCGCATTCCGCAGCGCCGCGAGGGCCCAACCCCTGCGGCTCTTTCAACTCATGCATTGCGCAGCGCGCGAATCATGATCGTGTCGGATGTGTTGTCATCATTCGCGGGCGCAGCATCCGGCTGTGCCGCGCTCATCATCCTCTCGAACTCATCCGCCGGTACCGGCGGGCTGCAATGGAACCCCTGATACTGATCGCAGCCGAGCTCCCGCAGGAAGGTGAGCTGCTCCGCCGTCTCGACACCTTCGGCGATGACCTTCAGGTGCAAGCTGTGCGCGAGTGACACGATCGCGCGCACGATTTCGGCGTCGTCGCGGCTCGCCGCCACCTCCCGGATGAACGAGCGATCGATTTTCAATTTGTCCAGCGGCAAGCGCCGCAGATAACTCAGGCTCGAATAACCGGTCCCGAAATCGTCGACGGAAATACGCACCCCCAGGCCGCTCAACTGCCGCAACACCTGGATCGAGCTCTCCGCGTCCTGCATGACCGCGCTCTCCGTGAGCTCGAGTTCCAGATAAGCCGGATCGAGCTCGGCGGCGGCCAGGGCCTCGCGCACCGTCGTCACCAGGCTCTTCTGTTTGAATTGCTGCGCCGACAGATTGACCGCGACCCGCAGCGGCTTCATGCCGCTCAATTGCCAGGCACGCGCCTGGCGGCAGGCCTCGTGCAGCACCCATTCGCCGATCGGAACGATGAGCCCCGTTTCCTCCGCGATGGGAATGAATCCACTCGGTGCCGTCAGCCCGCGCTTCGGATTACGCCAGCGGATCAGAGCCTCGGCGCTATCGATCCGACCTGTACTGACATCCACCTTGGGTTGGTAATGCAACTCGAACTCACCCTGCGTGAGCGCCCGGCGCAGCCCGCTCTCGAGCTCGAGCCGCTCGCGCGCGAAGGCGTTCATGACAGGCGCGAAGAACTGGAAAGCGTTCCGCCCGTTTTTCTTCGCGTGATACATCGCCGCGTCCGCGTGTTGGAGGAGGGTATCCGCGTCGATGCCATCCTCCGGGAACACACTGATGCCGATACTCGCCGAGATCTGCACATCGATTCCCGACAGCACCACCGGGTCGGTCAGGCTCGCGAGCACCTTGCTGGCGACGCTCTCGGCATCCCGCGGTCCGGCGATCTCGTTGAGCACCAGAACGAACTCGTCACCGCCCAGCCGCGCCAGCGTGTCGGCCTTGCGCAGCAGGCGATTCAGCCGCCCCGCCACTTCCTTCAACATATCGTCGCCGGCGGTATGTCCGAGTGAATCGTTGATCGATTTGAAGCGATCGAGGTCGACCACCAGAACCGCGAAGCCCCGTGAGTGCCTCTCACCCTGAGCGGTCGCCTGCGCGAGCCGGTCCGCGAGGAGCAGGCGGTTGGGTAAACCTGTGAGCGAGTCGTGCGTTGCCGCATGCTCCAGTTGCGCATTGGCACGCTCGAGCTGCTCGTTGTGCTTGCGAGTGCGCGATTCCAGGTGAGCGTCGTAGATCAGCAGGATGCTGGTAATGCTCAGGATCGCGATGGCGGCGAGGCCGATGCCCAGCGCCAGCCAGCGCTGATCCGTGGTGCCGGCGCCGATGCAGAAGGATCCGGCCGCGAAGCGTGAGGCCGCCATGGCGGTGTAGTGCATGCCGCTGATGGCGAGGCCCATGATGAATGCCGCGCCGACCCGGCACAGGCGCATGAGCCAGGAGCGCCCGCCGCGCAGCTGGAAGAACAGCCAGAGGGCGGCGAACGATGCGCCGATCGCGATCGCGACGGAGGCCGCGAGGAGCCCGGGCTCGTAGGTGATCATGGGCGTGATCTGGATGGCCGCCATGCCGACGTAATGCATGGCCGAGATGCCACCACCCAGGAGCACCGCGCCGGCGCTGAGGGACAGGAGGCTGATCCGTGGGCGGTTCGCTATGCCTAAGGCGAAGCCAGAGGTGATGATGGCAATGAACAGCGAGACCAGGGTCGTCGGAATGTCGTATGCGAGGGCGATGGGCAGGGAAAAGGCCAGCATGCCGATGAAATGCATTGACCAGATGCCGCATCCCATCGCCGTGGCGCCCCCGGCGAGCCATAGGCGGGTAGAGGACGCGCCATTCGCCCGCGCCACCCGAGCCGACAGGCTCAGGGCGGTGTGCGATACGAAGACGGCCACCGCAATGGACAGCGCGACGAGCCAGAGGTTGTAGGTGCCGGCCAAAGTGCAAAAGCTCCTTGAAGGGGGCGTGGCCTCCCTACCGACTATCGGCCCGGTTGCGCCGCGGCTTGAAGCTTGGGTGACTGTGGCTGTGACGGAGTCGGCACTCTCTGCCGAGTGATTTCCAGATCAGGAATTAAGTCAAAATAACCGTATGAAGTGGGCAGTGGGCATGATCGTTTGTACCGTTCTCGGGATCTCTGGGTGCGGTTACAGCTCCCTGCAGCAGCAGGACGAGGCGGTGAAGACCTCGTGGTCCGAAGTAGTGAGCCAGTACCAGCGCCGCGCCGACCTCATTTCCAGCCTCGCCGACTCCGTGAGAGGATTTACGGCCTCCGAGCAGGCACTCATGGGTGCCACGGAAGCCGGGGCGCGCACGGGCTTATATCCCTCGCTGGCGGTGCTTAACGACCCGGCGGCCTTTGCGAGCTACCAGGCGATGCAGGATCAGCTCGGCCGCTCGTTGGGCAACCTGATCGGACTCGCCTCGTCCAATCCGCAGCTGCAATCGGATGCGAATTTCCTCGACCTGCGTACGCAACTGCGCGAAACCGAAGACCGCATCTCGGACGCGCGTAATCGCTACATCGAGGCTGTGCGGATTTTCAACACCACTGTACGTACGTTTCCCACCGATCTCACCGCGCGGATGTTTGATTTCCGGCCGAAGCCCAATCTCCCCGGGTCTGGCGCGTCCGGCAAGTAAATTGCTTAAGCTCGAGAGTCAGTCGCTCATGTGATCCGAACGTGAACCGGACATGAACGAAGGTTGAATCGGCTGTACTGGAACGCCGAGAATCCGAACCGTGAAAACCCCGGGAATGTCATACTCCAGATCATGAAGCTCCCTCAGATTCGAGCCGCTGCAGCGGCCTCCCTCTGTGTCCTCGTGACCGCGTGCTCTCTCTTCCACCCGATGAAGCACGCCGCGCCGCCTCCACCTCCCGCGCCGCCGCCGGCACCCACCGAGCCGGAGCCGGTCGCCACGCAGCGCTTTGAAATTTCCCCCGATGACGACGTCGTCGGCGTCGTGCAGGTCGTCAAGGCGTCGAAGGAAGACACGCTCACGGATATCGCGCGGCGTTTTAACGTGGGGTACGAAGAGATTGTACGCGCGAATCCCAAGGTCGATCCGTGGCTGCCGGGCGCGGATCGCGCGATCGTGGTACCGACTCAGTTTGTTCTTCCCAACGCGCCGCGTACCGGCATCGTTATCAACATCGCCGCGATGCGGCTGTTTTATTTCCCGCCGCACAAGTCCGGCGAGCCACAGGTGGTGATCACCCATCCCATCGGCATCGGCAAGATGGGCTGGGCGACTCCGGAAGGCGTGACGAAGATCGTCCGGCGCCAGGCGGATCCCACCTGGCGCGTACCGGCCTCGGTCATCAAGGAGCATCGCGAGGAACGTGGCGAGGAGTTGGAGAAGGTCATCGGCCCCGGTCCTGACAATCCGCTGGGACGATACGCGTTCTACCTGCAGTGGCCGAGCTATCTCATCCACGGCACCAACAAGCCCGCGGGTGTGGGCCTGCGCTCGAGCCACGGTTGCATTCGCCTTTACCCCGAAGACATAGCACAGTTGTATGACACCGTGCCGATCGGCACCCAGGTCCGCGTCGTCAACCAACCGTTCGTGTTCGGTTGGCACGAGGGCCAGCTGTACATGCAGCCCTACGACGTACTGGAGGATGACTCGCGCGACTGGAAGAAGCCGCGCGCGCGCCTGACGAAGGCCATCAGCACCGGTCAGCAAAAGCAGCTCAAGGCCCACGGCGAGCAGGTGAACTGGGACCTCGTGGCCTCGCTGTCGCATGAGCCCCGCGGGCTCCCCGTGCCGGTCTCCCTTGCGGATGCCAGCGTTGACCAGATACTGGCCGCCGCCAACAAAGTGCAGAACCACGTGCCCGACGGATCGACCTGGGACGGAAAGACCGATCTCCCCATGGACGAAGGCACTTTCCGCCAGATGATGTCCGACGTCGACCCGAAGTCGGGTGACGCTCCGGGCGCGCCGGCGAATGCGGCGCCTGCCGCCGCCCCCGCTTCTTCCGGCGCGGCCCCGGCCGGTGCGGCACCGACCACCGCCACGCCGGTCGCCAAGCCACGTTCCTCTGGACCGGCCGTCCCGACTGCGGCAGGCTCTCAGGCCAAAGCGACTCAATAGTCCTCATCAAAAGGTAGACGCCGATGGCCGCCCTGTCCGAGTGGCTCCAACTCATGCTCGCCGAGATCGCCCGCAAGGGCGACGATCTCGAGCGCGCTCGTGCCGAGGAAGCCCAGCGCGCAACGGAGAAGTCCTCGTCGCCGGCAGCCTCGAAAGTGACCTCCGTGCACGAGACTCGGGCCGCCGCGCGCCGCTAGATCCGACCGGCACTGTCAAGAAAACCGTCGCCAAAAACCGACGACCACAAGCAATAGCTATGCTAGAGTCCGGGCGGCCCAATGGGTGGGGATCCCGAGAGGCTCGACGTGGCCGACAGCCGTGTTTCCGGCATAGAACTCGCAGAACAAAGCCGAACGACGGAGCGCGCGATCGAGCGCGTGCCAACTGGAATCGCGGCCTTCGTCGGCCGCACGCTCAAGGGACCGGTCAATCATCCGATCCCTGTTGGGAGCTTCGCGGAATTCCAACAGATCTTCGGCGGACTCTGGCAACCCTCGACGCTCTCCTACGCGCTCGAGCAGTATTTCGAGAATGGCGGCCGTAAGGCGCTCGTCGTCCGCGTCGTCAATGGGGCCCACCCACCCACAATCACCTTGCCCGCCTCGGGTTCCGCACTACGACTGATCGCGCTAAATCCAGGGTCACGCGAATACCTGCGTGCCTCGATTGATTACGACGGCATCGGCGAAGGCGAGCCGGATCGCTTCAACCTCGTAGTCCAACGCGTCCGTTCCGCCGCCTCCGAGCTGATCGAAGACCAGGAGATTTTCCGGCGTGTCTCGATCGTGCAGGACTCGGGGCGATTCGTAGCCGACGTGTTGCTCGAGTCGCGACTCGTGCGAGCGACGGGCACTATCCCGACGCGACGCCCCGACCGATCCGCGAGCGGACCCAACGGCGCAGTCATCGGCTACGCGGTATCGAACCCCGATGGCGACGATGGCGGCCCGCTCACGGATTACGACGTGATCGGCTCCGCGATCGAAGGAACCGGCGTCTTTGCGCTCAAGGGCGCTTCGCGTTTCAACATGCTGTGCATCCCGCCGCTCACGCGGGATAGCGACATTGGACTGAGCTCTTTGCTCGTCGCCGCGAAGTTCTGCCGCGAACGCCAGGCGCTGTTGGTCGTGGATCCTCCGTCGGCATGGCTCTCCGCCCGAACGGCACTCGATTCCTTGCGCATCTGGCCGTTCCGCAGTGACAGCGCCGTAATGTTCTTCCCACGCGTCCAGGCGTTTGATCGCCTCCGCGGCCGTGTCGAGACCTTTGCTTCGTGCGGTGCCGCCGCCGGCATGATCGCCCGCTCCGATGAGACCTGGCCCGTGTGGTCCGCGGCGGAAAGCGAAGAGTCGATCCTACGGCCCGGCTTGCGCCCGGCTGTGCCCGTGAGCGACTCGGATCGTTTGCGCCTGGCGCATGCGGGCGTCAACACGCTCGTTTCCGTCCGCCCGAGCATCAGAGCTCCCATCAGCCCGCGAACGCTCGCAGCGGGCGGGTGTGGGATATCGGACTGGAAATTCCTCGCCGCGCGCCGCCTCGCGTTGTTCATCGCCGCCAGCATTGAGCAGGGCACGCGCTGGGTCACGCTCGAGCACAACGGACCCGCTACTTGGGAAAGCGCGCAGACGCTCGTCGAAGGTTTTCTGGACGAGCTCGCGCAGCAGGGCGCCTTCGTGGGAACCTCCCCCGACGAAAGTCATTTCGTCATCGCGGACGCCCGCGTCAACCGCCCGCAACTCGTCGCCGAAGGCAAATTCAACCTGCTGTTCGGGTTTGCCACCAGCAAGCCCGGTGAATACGACACATGGCTCGTCACCCACCAGGCCGGCGCCAGCCGCGTCCGCCCCGTGTCCGTTAATCGCCTGACCACCTCGCGGCATCGCGTCGAGTGGGAGATCGAAACCTCCATATTGCGCGGTTAGTATCG
>DAITMW010000073.1:0-4679 GCA_036834945.1 Steroidobacteraceae bacterium | reverse complement strand
GGGGGCATGGCGAGCGCATCGAGTCGTTGCTTCGTTCTTCTGGCTTCGTGTTGGGCTGCTGCAGGGATCGCGGGCGCGGCCGAGCTTGCGCAACAGGGAACGGAAACATCTCCACCGGCGACTGCCGGACCACCAACGGCAGGTGAAGGCCTCAGCGAAGTCGTCGTCACCGCACGATTCAAAACCGAGAACCTGCAAGCGGCGCCAATCGCGATCACCGCGGTCACCTCGGAACAAATCGACGCCCGCGGCTACGTCAACGTAGCCGATGTCGCCCACGCCGCCCCCAACGTCAACATCGAGTCGGGCGGTACAGGCTTCGGCAAGTCGGCGTTCGTGTCGATCCGCGGTGTCGGCCAGAACGACTTCAAATACACATTCGAGCCCGGCGTCGGCTTCTACATCGACGACGTGTACTTCGGGACCGTCTTCGGGTCCGTCTTCGACCTGACGGACATCGATAGCGTGGAGATCCTGCGGGGACCGCAAGGAACGCTGTTCGGCAAGAACACCGAGGGCGGTGCGGTTCGCATCTTCACGAAAAAGCCGACGGGTCAGGACACCGGCTACCTCGAGGCAGGCTACGGCAGCTTCAGCCGCGTGAAGGTACGCGGCGCCTATGATTTCGCCCTGATCCCGGATCGCCTGTTCGTGCGTGTGTCAGCCGGCTCCAACCACAGCACCGGCTACATGGACGTGTTGGACTTCGCGTGCGCCAACCCGGGTCTGGCGGGCAAGCTCCAGCCCGTGACCCACGCCAATGGCTGCAGGATCGGCAGCTATGGCGGCGACAACGTGCAAACGGCACGCCTCGCCCTGCGCTTCCTCGCGACTGATACGCTCGAGTTCAATCTGTCGGCCGATATGACAGCCGACCACGGCGAGGAGCCCGCGACGAAGATGATCGCCTTCGCTCTGCCGCCCAATCCGAGCGGCACCCCGGGCAAGCCCGGCTCGCAGATCTCGAACGCCCTCGCGCTGTACAGCACGGCGCAGGCCATTCCGATCTTCGGCATCCCGCTGGACTCACGTTTCCTCACGAAGGATCCGTACACCACTTACGGCACCTACACCGACCCCGTCGTGAATCTGCAGGGACCGCTGACGAGCAGTGTCTATTCGTGGGGCGTGGCCGGCACGATCGACTGGGATACCCCGCTGGATGGCGTCCATGTGAAATCGATCTCGGCCTACCGCAAGTACCACGGCGAGTTTGCCGAAGACACTTCCGGAGCACCGATCACGGGCAACTTGCCGATCAACTTCCTGCGCCACCACCAATTCAGCGAGGAGCTCCAGTTCAGCGGTCGCGCGCTCGACAACGCGCTGGACTGGGCTACCGGGGCCTACTATCTCGACAGCCAGGATTTCAACAACGGAATTGTCGACAACTCCGCCAACGTCGGCGGCCGAGGCATCCTGTTCCTGACAGGCGACCCTGCCTCCTCCAGGGACGAATCCGTCTTCGCGCACATCAACTACAAAATCACGAGCTCCCTGGGCCTCGAGCTCGGCGCGCGCTACTCGCACGAAACCAAGAGCTACACCTTCTATCGCTACGAGCCCAACCTGGTCGGCGTCGTCCCCGCGGGCCTCTTCCCAACCAACCTGGGCAACTTCCTGGCCGGCTTCGCACCGCCTTATCCGACTGGCAATGTCAGCATCTCGCGGGTCGACCCGAAGGTCGGCCTGTCCTGGCAATGGACGCCGGACATCATGACGTACGCCCAGTACTCGACGGGCTACAAGTCCGGCGGCTTCAACCCGCGCCCCCTGACACGCACGCAGGTGACGGAATTCGGCCCCGAGAAAGTCACCGCCTACGAGATCGGCCTCAAGAGCGAATGGCTCGAGCACCGCCTGCGGGCCAACGTGGCGGCCTTCACCAGCAACTACAGCTCGCTGCAATTACCGGTCGCGACCGTCGACCCCGGAACCGGCTTCCCGGCATTCCTCACCGAGAGCGTCGGATCCGCCCGCATCCGGGGTATCGAGCTCGAGCTGGAGTCCCGCCCCATCGCAGGTCTCAACATCGACGCATCGGTCGGCTACCTGCACTACAAAACGCTCAGCCTCGGTGGCGCGGCCTACGATCCGGTAACCAACCCGGGAGGGCCAACCCTCTCAGACGTTCCCCCTCTGACTCCAACGTGGAAGGGAAACTTCGGCGCGCAATATGCGATTCCCCTGGGCGCTCTCGGCACTCTGACCCCGCGGCTCGACTACACCTGGCAGTCGAAAGTGTTCAATGACCCGCAGGACGAGCTGATCTCGATGCAGCCGGGCTACGGCGTACTGAACGCGCGCCTGACGTGGGACTCGGAGAGGGGAGGCTGGCAAGCCTCGCTGTTCCTCTCCAACGTGACCGACAAGGTTTACTTCGTGACCGAGAGAAACCAGCTCTCGACCTACGACGAGGTGGACGGCCAACCCGGCCGCCCTCGAGAGGTCCTGTTTACGGTGCGCAAGACGTTTGCAGGCCGTTAGTGGCGAACCGCGTGCCGTTGACCCGGCACCTCAACGGGCGGCCACCGAGTTGGCAGTCGCCGGCTCCACACGCATCGTGATTACCGCACGTACGACCTCAGATCCATTCCGGTCGACCGCAGTCACGGGCACGGCCACATTCTGCGTCTCACCCCACTCGGTCTTGTTGAGCCGAGCGGTCGCTGTGACATCTGACTCCGCCCGGCGGAGGTATTCGATCGTCATTCCGCGGCTCTGCCACTTCATACCCGCTGGCACGGTCACCTCAGTGACGAGGTCAGCCGCCAGCTCGCACAAATTCGCTATGGCCAGGGCGTGTACCGTCCTCGCTGGTCCGGCAGTCCCCGGATGCCTGGGCATGAACACAACACACACCGCCGGACGCAGCTCGAGAAAGTGCGGCTTGATCGATGCGAAGTAGGGCGCGCGCCGGCACACCGCGCGCGTAAACATCCAACGCCCGATACGAGATACGGAGCGCTTCCGCCAGTCAGCCAGAGTCGGATTGATCGGATTCGTCTCAGTCATCGTCCCTTGGTCCAAACCCGCCACCTCCGGGTGTAAAGATCGTCAGCACATCGCCCGCCCGCACTTCAAAGCTCGCGGTTGCTCCAATCTGCTCCTCGCCACCCGCGGCACGCCGCAAGGTCGCGGCTCCCGCGGCGCCAGGCTGCCCCCCCTCGAGCCCGAATGGCGCGATGCGTCGGTGGTTGGCGAGAAGTGCGCCCGAAAGAGGCGCACGGAATTCGATCCGCCGTACACTGCCATTGCCACCGGGGTGCCGGCCAGCTCCGCCGGAACCGCGACGGATCGAGAACTCCCGCAGCAGCACCGGAAACCGCGCCTCGAGGATCTCCGGATCGGTGAGTCGCGAGTTGGTCATGTGCGTCTGTACAGCGTCGCACCCCTCGAAGTCCGGCCCCGCCCCGGCTCCGCCGGCGATGGTTTCGTAATACTGCACCCGTTCGTCGCCGAAGGTGAGGTTGTTCATCGTTCCCTGCGAGGCGGCCAGCACTCGCAGCGCGCCATAGAGCGCATCGACGATGCATTGCGACGTCTCGACGTTTCCGGCCGCTACGGCTGCCGGGGGCATCGGATCCAGCATCGAGCCTCGTGGGATCGTGATGTCCAGCGGTTCCAGGCAACCCTCGTTCAGCGGAATGGGCCGATCGATGAGCGTCCGGAACACATACAACACCGCCGCCATGCAGACCGCCCGCGGAGCGTTGAAGTTGTGCGGATCCTGCGGCGAGGTACCGGTGAAATCCACGTGAGCTCGACGGGCCTCGCGGTCGATCTCCACACGCACGACGATCGCCTGGCCATTGTCCAACTCGTAACGGAACCGCCCCGGCTGCAACTTGTCGATTGCTTCCTTGATGCAGGCCGTTGCGTTGTTCTGGACGTGCCGCATATAAGTCCGCACGGTAGCCAATCCATGCCGCGCCACGGCACGCTCGATCTCCGCGATGCCGCGCGCGTTGGCCGCGAGTTGGGCGCGGAGGTCGGCAACGTTCTGATCCGGGTTGCGCGCGGGATAGCGACCGGCCGCCAGCTTCGCGCGTAGCGCGTCCTCGTGCAGCTCGTTGGCGGTCACGAGTTGGAACTGCTCGAAGAGTGCGCCTTCTTCCTCGATAGCCCGGCTGAAAGGCGGCATCGATCCCGGAGTGGTACCCCCGATATCGGCGTGGTGCGCGCGCGAGGCGACGAAAAAGTCAGGAGCCTTGCCGACGTCCGCATCTTCCATGAACACCGGGGTGACCACTGTCATGTCGGGGAGGTGCGTGCCTCCATGATAGGGGCTGTTGATCAGCCACGAGTCACCCGGTTGCATTCGCCCGTGCTGCGCGTCGATGACGGCGCGCACACTCGCGCCCATCGACCCGAGATGCACCGGCATATGGGGCGCGTTGGCAACCAGGCCACCGCCGGCATCGAACAGCGCGCAGGAATAATCCAGGCGCTCCTTGATGTTCACCGACTGCGCCGTCGATTTCAGCACCTCGCCCATCTGCTCGGCGATATGCATGAACAGGTTGTTGAAGATCTCGATGCGCGCGGGAAGGGTCGCATCCGCTCCCTCGTCGATCGATGCGATCGTTTCCGTCGACTCCGCCTCCAACATCAACTCCCCACCCGCCAGCCGCTGCGCCCGCCACCCGGCCTCGAGCACGACCGTCGAGTGCGGCTCG
>DAITMW010000072.1:0-26018 GCA_036834945.1 Steroidobacteraceae bacterium | reverse complement strand
TACCTCTCGGCGATCGAGGAAGGTGAGTACGCGGTCGCGCAGGCGAACGCGGTGCTCGGCCCCAACGGTGAGCTGACCGACGAGCTGGTGTCGTGCCGCTATCAGAATGAATTCACTCTGATGCCGCGCGATCGCATCAACTACATGGACGTCAGCCCGAAGCAGATCGTCTCCGTGGCCGCCTCGCTCATCCCGTTCCTCGAGCACGACGACGCGAACCGCGCGCTCATGGGTTCGAACATGCAGCGCCAGGCGGTGCCGACTTTGCGTTCCGAAGTGCCGCTCGTCGGTACCGGGATGGAGCGTCCTGTGGCCATCGACTCCGGTGTCACGGTCGTCGCCAAGCGCGGCGGTCTGGTCGACTCGGTCGATGCCTCCCGCATCGTGGTTCGTGTGAACGACGACGAGACCACGGCCGGTGAGCCGGGTGTCGACATCTACAACCTCACGAAGTACACGCGCTCGAACCAGAACACCTGTATCAACCAGCGTCCGCTGGTGAATGCCGGTGATCGCATCTCGCGTGGCGACGTGCTGGCCGACGGCCCGTCCACCCACCTCGGCGAGCTCGCGCTCGGGCAGAACCTGCTCGTCGCGTTCATGCCCTGGAACGGCTACAACTTCGAGGACTCGATCCTCATCTCCGAGCGCGTCGTGCAGGAAGACCGCTTCACCACGATTCACATCGAGGAGCTCACGTGCGTAGCGCGTGATACGAAGCTGGGTCCCGAGGAAATCACGGCCGACATCCCGAACGTCGGCGACGCCGCCCTGGCGAAGCTGGATGAGGCGGGTATCGCGTTCATCGGCGCCGAAGTGAAGGCGGGGGACATTCTGGTCGGTAAGGTTACGCCGAAGGGCGAGACCCAGCTCACACCGGAAGAGAAGTTGCTGCGCGCGATCTTCGGTGAGAAGGCCTCGGACGTTAAGGACACGAGTCTGCGCGTACCGCCCGGCATGGACGGTACCGTGATCGACGTGCGCGTGTTCACACGCGATGGCGTCGACAAGGATTCGCGTGCCCTGTCGATCGAGAAGGCGGAAATCGAGCGGGTCCGTAAGGACTTCGCCGACCAGCAGCGCATCCTGGAGGACGACCTCTTCCAGCGCGTGCGTGCTCTCCTCGTCGGTCAGAGCGTCGCGGGTGGCCCGAAGAAGCTCAAGGCTGGTACGAAGATCACGACGGAGTACCTCGATGAGCTGCCGCGTGAGGAGTGGTTCGAGATCCGTCTCGAGGACGAGGAAGCCAACGCGCAACTCGAGCAGACCTCGGAGCGCTTGAAGCTGCAGCGCAAGGCGTTCGAGAAGCGCCTCGACGACAAGAAGGCCAAGATCACGGCCGGCGACGATCTCGCCCCGGGCGTGCTCAAGATGGTGAAGGTGTACCTCGCGGTGAAGCGCCGCGTGCAGCCGGGCGACAAGATGGCCGGCCGGCACGGTAACAAGGGTGTTATCTCCACGATCGTCCCGGTCGAGGACATGCCCTACAGCGAGGACGGCACTCCGGTCGACATCGTGTTGAATCCGCTGGGCGTGCCTTCGCGTATGAACGTCGGCCAGGTGTTGGAGACTCACCTGGGTTGGGCGGCGAAGGGTGTCGGCTTGAAGATCGGCCGGATGCTGGAAGCACAGACCGCCGTGGCGGAGCTGCGTGACTTCATCAAGCAGGTCTACAACAAGACCGGCGGCCAGCATGAGGACATCGACAGCCTGAACGATGCCGAGCTGATCGCGTTGGCCAAGAACCTGTCGAATGGTGTGCCGATGGCGACGCCGGTGTTCGACGGCGCGGCCGAGGAGGAGATCAAGCGCATGTTGGCGCTCGCGGATCTCCCGACCAGTGGCCAGACGCATCTGTTCGACGGCCGTACTGGCGAGCGCTTCGAGCGTTCGACCACGGTGGGCTACATGTACATGTTGAAGCTCAACCACCTGGTCGACGACAAGATGCACGCCCGCTCGACCGGACCGTACAGCCTCGTGACCCAGCAGCCGCTGGGCGGCAAGGCGCAGTTCGGTGGTCAGCGCTTCGGTGAGATGGAGGTCTGGGCGCTCGAGGCCTACGGCGCCGCCTACACCTTGCAGGAGATGTTGACGGTCAAGTCCGACGACGTGAACGGCCGTACGAAGATGTACAAGAACATCGTCGACGGCAATCACCAGATGGATGCCGGTATGCCTGAGTCCTTCAACGTGCTCGTGAAGGAAATCAGGTCACTGGGCATCAATATGGAACTGGAGCAGGACTAAGTTATGAAAGATTTACTCAAGCTCTTCAAACAGCATGCTCCTGTTGAGCATTTTGATTCGATCAAGATCGGTCTCGCTTCGCCGGAGATGATCCGTGCGTGGTCGTACGGCGAAGTGAAGAAGCCGGAGACCATCAACTATCGTACGTTCAAGCCGGAACGCGACGGACTCTTCTGCGCGAAGATCTTCGGGCCGGTGAAGGACTACGAGTGCCTTTGCGGTAAGTACAAGCGGCTCAAGCACCGCGGCGTCGTTTGCGAAAAGTGCGGCGTCGAGGTCACTCAGTCGAAGGTGCGCCGTGAGCGCATGGGTCACATCGAGCTCGCGAGCCCGACGGCCCACATCTGGTTCCTGAAGTCGCTGCCGTCGCGTATCGGCCTCATGCTCGACATGACGCTGCGCGAGATCGAGCGCGTGCTGTACTTCGAGGCCTTCGTGGTCATCGATCCGGGTATGACCCCGATGCAGCGCGGCCAGCTCCTGACCGACGAGATGTATCTCGAGGCCATCGAGGAGCACGGTGATGAGTTCGATGCCCGCATGGGCGCCGAGGCCGTGTTCGAGCTGCTCAAGACGATCGACCTCAGCGTCGAGATGACGAAGGTGCGCGAGGAGATGGCCTCCACTTCGTCCGAGACGAAGTTGAAGCGCCTGTCGAAGCGCCTGAAGCTGATCGAGTCCTTCATCGAGTCGGGCAACAAGCCGGAGTGGATGGTCATGACCGTCCTGCCGGTGCTGCCGCCCGACCTGCGTCCGCTCGTCCCGTTGGACGGTGGCCGCTTCGCGACGTCGGACCTCAACGACCTGTATCGCCGCGTCATCAACCGCAACAACCGCCTGCGCCGGCTCCTCGAGCTGAACGCGCCTGACATCATCGTGCGCAACGAAAAGCGCATGCTGCAGGAGGCGGTGGACGCCCTGTTGGATAACGGCCGCCGCGGCCGCGCCATCACGGGTACCAACAAGCGCCCGTTGAAGTCGCTGGCCGACATGATCAAGGGCAAGCAGGGCCGGTTCCGTCAGAACCTGCTCGGCAAGCGCGTCGACTACTCCGGCCGTTCGGTCATCGTGGTCGGTCCGCAGTTGCGCCTGCACCAGTGCGGTCTACCGAAGAAGATGGCGCTCGAGCTCTTCAAGCCCTTCATCTTCCAGAAGCTGCAGCTCCGTGGCGAAGCGTCGACCATCAAGGCGGCGAAGCGTCTCGTCGAGCGTGAGGGACCGGAGGTCTGGGATATTCTCGAGGAGGTCATCCGCGAGCATCCCGTGCTCCTGAACCGCGCGCCGACTCTGCACCGCTTGGGCATTCAGGCGTTCGAGCCGCTGCTCGTGGAAGGCAAGGCGATCCAACTGCACCCGCTCGTTTGTACGGCGTTCAACGCCGACTTCGACGGTGACCAGATGGCCGTGCACGTGCCGCTGTCGTTGGAGTCGCAGCTCGAAGCTCGCGCTCTGATGATGTCCTCGAACAACATCCTCTCGCCGGCGAACGGTGATCCGATCATCGTGCCGTCGCAGGACGTCGTTCTGGGTCTCTACTACATGACCCGTGAGCGTGTCGGTGCAGCCGGTGAAGGCATGTACTTCTCCGACGTCGCCGAAGCTCATCGCGCCTACGAGAGCCGTACGGTTTCTCTGCAGGCGAAGGTGAAAGTACGTCTGAAGGATGCCACGCGTGGTCCGGATGGCGAGTTGCACGACCGTCTGCGGCTCGTTTCCACGACGGTTGGCCGTGCGCTGCTGTCGGAGATCCTGCCGCGAGGCTTGCCCTTCGACATCATCAACCAGGACATGACGAAGAAGGCGATCTCCGCGACCATCAACGCGTGCTATCGCGCGTTGGGTCTGAAGGAGACCGTGGTCTTCGCCGACCAGTTGATGTACACGGGCTTCCAGTACGCCACCCGCTCGGGCATCTCTTTCGGTATCGACGACATCGTCATCCCGGAGCAGAAGACCCGCATCGTCGCCAACGCCGATACCGAAGTGAAGGAGATCCAGGACCAGTACTCGTCCGGTCTCGTTACCAACGGCGAGCGCTACAACAAGGTCGTCGACATCTGGTCACGTGCGAACGACCAGGTGGCGAAGGTCATGATGGAGAAGCTCGGTACCGAAGAGGCGACTGACTCCAAGGGCCAGAAGCAGAAGCAGAAGTCGTTCAACTCGATCTTCATGATGGCTGACTCGGGAGCGCGCGGTTCCGCCGCCCAGATCCGTCAGCTCGCCGGTATGCGCGGCCTGATGGCCAAGCCTGACGGCTCCATCATCGAGACCCCGATCACGGCGAACTTCCGCGAAGGCTTGAACGTTCTGCAGTACTTCATCTCGACGCACGGCGCTCGTAAGGGTCTGGCCGACACCGCGTTGAAGACGGCGAACTCGGGTTATCTGACCCGTCGTCTCGTCGACGTCGCTCAGGACCTCGTGGTCACCGAGCTCGACTGCGGTACGTCACGTGGTCTGACCATGACTCCGCTGGTCGAAGGCGGTGACGTCGTGGAGCAACTGGGCGAGCGAGTGCTCGGTCGTGTCCTGGCGGAAGACATTCTGAAGCCGGGCAGCGAAGAGGAAGTGTTGGTGTCCAAGGGCACGCTGCTCGACGAGCGGCTGGTGCGCCAGTTGGAAGCCGACGGCGTCGACCAGATGACGGTCCGGTCGCCGATCAGCTGTCAGACCCGCTACGGCGTCTGCTCGGCCTGCTACGGGCGCGATCTTGCCCGCGGCCGTCCGATCAGCATCGGTGAGGCTGTTGGCGTTATCGCCGCGCAGTCGATCGGTGAGCCTGGCACGCAGCTGACCATGCGTACCTTCCACATCGGTGGTGCCGCCTCCCGAGCCGCTGCTGCCAGCAGCGTCGAGGTTCGTAACAAGGGCCTCATCCGCTTCCACCACGTTAAGACGGTGCAGCACGAGAAGGGTCACTTGGTCGCGGTATCCCGTTCGGGTGAGATCGGCGTGGTCGACGACTTCGGTCGCGAGCGCGAGCGCTACAAGATCCCTTACGGCGCGGTGATCAACGTCAAGGAAGGTGACCTCGTCCAGGCGGGCCAGGTCTGCGCGACTTGGGATCCGCATACCCACCCCGTCGTCACCGAGGTGGCGGGCTTCGTGAAGTTCAACGACTTCATCGACGGCATGACGGTTACGTCGCAGGTCGACGAAGTCACGGGCCTGTCGAGCACAGTGGTGCTCGATACGAAGCAGCGTGGTGGTAAGGATGTTCGTGCGACGATCAAACTGATCAACGCCAAGGGTAAGGAAGTGACCTTCGCGAACACCGAGATCCCGGCCGTCTACACGCTGCCCTCCGGCGCGTTGGTGAGCCTGGAGGACGGTGCTCGGGTGTCGGTCGGCGACGTTATCGCCCGCATCCCGCAGGAGTCTTCGAAGACTCGCGACATCACCGGCGGTCTGCCGCGTGTTGCCGACCTGTTCGAGGCTCGTAAGCCGAAGGACCCCGCGATCCTCGCGGAGAAGTCCGGTACGGTGAGCTTCGGTAAGGAGACGAAGGGCAAGCGTCGTCTGATCATCACTGGTGATGACAGTGAGAAGTACGAGGAGCTGATTCCGAAGTGGCGTCAACTCAACGTGTTCGAGGGTGAAACCGTCGAGCGCGGTGAGGTCATCGCGGACGGCGAGCCGAACCCGCATGACATCCTGCGTCTGCAGGGCGTGGCGGCGCTGGCGAACTACCTCGTGCGCGAGATCCAGGACGTCTACCGTCTGCAGGGCGTGAAGATCAACGACAAGCACATCGAGGTGATCATTCGCCAGATGCTGCGCAAGACCGAGGTGCAGGCGACGGGCGAGACCTCTCTCCTCCGTGGCGAGCAACTCGACCGTGCGCGGGCGCTTGCGATCAACGATGCCGCGGAGAAGGCGGGCAAGGGACAGGCGACTCTGCAGCCTGTGTTGCTCGGCATCACCAAGGCCTCGCTGGCGACGGAGTCCTTCATCTCGGCAGCGTCGTTCCAGGAAACGACCCGCGTGCTCACCGAAGCCGCGGTGCGTGGTCTGAAGGACGATCTGCGCGGCCTGAAGGAGAACGTTATCGTCGGACGCCTCATCCCGGCGGGCACGGGCTTCGCGGCTCACGCCTCCCGGCGCAAGAAGACCGACGGGGTCGAGCGCCGGAGCTTCATGGATGTCGGCGGTGGGCTGCCTGACGCTGAGGATTCGAGCGTCGGAGAAGAGTCGGAGAGCGCGGCGGGCTAAGACCGCCGCACTTCCGGCCTGGAAGTACCTACGGGCTGGTGAGAGCGCGAGCTTTCACCAGCCCGTTTTCTTTCGGGAAACGGCCGGTAGTACGCGTGGTGACTCAATAGCAATTTGCTATCGTCCGGTAGTAAATTAGCGTCATGAGTGACACCAGTTTGAACGCTATCGAGCTGGCGGAACGCGCCGGCGTCGATCTGAGCCTGATCGACGAGAGCCTGGGCTATTCGTACGAAGAGCGTGCTGTTCATCATCAGCGAGCGTTGAACATGGCGCTCGAGTTCGAGAGAGCCGGCGATGAGCTCCGTGACCGACATCAACACCCTGATCCAACGACTTTGCGACGCTGAAATCGAATTCGTCGTTGTCGGCGGCTTTGCCGCCATGCTCCACGGCTCGTCCCTGCTGACTCGCGATCTTGATGTCTGTGCGGTGCTCACTCGCGCCAACGTGGCGAAGCTCCGGCAGATCCTCAGCGACCTACACCCGGCACATCGCGAATCAAAGCTCTCGTTCCTCGATAACCCTGGCCCGGATGTTGATGTCCGCAATCTGTACTTGCGGACTGATCTCGGTCCCGTCGACTTCTTGGGGTCCATTGCCGGAATCGGAGACTTCGAGAGAGTTCGGGCCAACGCGATCGAGGTCGAGCTGTTCGGGCGACGGTGTCGCGTGATGTCACTCGACGATTTGATTCAAGCCAAGGAAACTCTCGCACGGGAGAAGGATATGCAGGCTGTCGTTCAGCTTCGCGCCATCCGCGAGAAGCTGAAGAAGACTTGATGTCTTTACTTCCTGGCGGGGTGCGGATCGAGCCGGCGCAGGATCTGCGGAGCGAGGCGCTCCTCGAAGACGCCCTTGGGCGGGCGCTTGTCGGACGGTGGCAGGAAGACTGAGAGCCCGAAGCTGACGTCACCCTTGTAGACGGCGAGCCCGTCTCCCCACCAGAGCGCGTCGTCGCCGAACTTCCGCGGGCTGGTCTTGCCTGGAATGTCGTGGTTGATTTCGGCCTGGCGGAATTCGTCCAGGAAAGTGTGGGCGAGCCCCGCGGGCCAGCGCATGGCATTCAGAATGACAAAGCTCTTGCCGCCCATCGGCGCCTCAGGGTTGTCGCGGTTTGGATTCTCCACGTCGACTTCCCAGACACAGGCGGAGGAGTAAGCGCCGTTCGTGACGAGCCCCTCGTCCTTGCGGACGCCGGCTTTGACGGGAAGATCGATCACCTTCGCGATCTCCTCACGCTCGAGAAGCGAGCATGCGTTGATCGCCTGCACGGGCGCGGTCTTCGCTGGCGCCTCTTTCGCGGCGCTCGCGGGCCCGGACAGCGCAACGCCCCACACGCCGATCGCGCACAGGCATGCGAGACCTCGCGTGATCGACCCAGGGCGTCGACGGTGTTCAGCGGCTGTCGGGTTCATCGCCAGCAAGACTATCAGAATCAGTGGGTGGTCTTCTCCTGCCAGATTTTCAGCGTATCCGGCGAGCCCTGGGCACGGATGTCGTTGTCGCTGAGAATGTCGTCGGTCGCGGCGACCGCTTCGGCGCGGGGGAGGACGATGGCCTCGCCGCCTTCGCCGTCGAATTCGAAGGAGACAAATTCGTCCTTGAGGTCGCGGAGCACGGCGACCAGGTGGTTCAGGCTGCGGATCTTAGTGCCGTTCACGGAGTAGACGACGCTACCGGAGGGGTTGGAATAGCCCTTCGAGAGTTTGTTCGGGAAGAGGGGCGAGGAGACGATCACGAGCTCTTCGCGGTCCGCATCCGGCGGGTCGCCGATGCGGGTGATGAGAGGGCTGTGAACGAAGCCCAGTGCGGTCTCCGCGCGGCCGGCAATGAATCCGTTGAATTGCAGCGTGGCTTTCGAGAAGACCATCGGGCCGTAGATGAAGTAGGAGGGGTACTCGCCCTTGAGGCTCGGGATCATCATGGGGCGCGTCGTCGGAGCGGGGAGTTGGATTTGCATCGGCTTTCCGGCACGCACGACAGTCAGAGGGACCTTGCCCTTGCTCGCCACATTCTGAATCAGATAGCGGAAATCGACACGCAGGTTGCTGCCGAGTTTGATCATGCCTTCGTCGTCGATCGGTGTATCGGCGATACGGGTGATGATGTCCCACTCCTTCAAGGGGTAGGACGCTTCCGTGTTGAAGGACCGGTGTACGACCATGCCCTGCACCGAGCTGTCCGCCTTCAGGAAGGAACGCAACGCGGGGTTTTCCAGGGTCTGCAGCTCATCAAACATCGCGGGCTTGCCGTCGTAGTGGCCGTCGGCGATGTCCTTCAGGAACAGCTCGATTTCCTCGTTCGGAATGATGTAGCCGATATTCTGGGCGTTGTTGAGGGTGCTGAAGGCGAGACCGATCATCTTGTCGCCGGCGACGGCGGGGCCACCGCTGTTGCCGGGGTTGATCGCCGCATCGATCTGGATGCGCAGGCCTGACACCGGGAAGTTATAGGGCACGAACTCGATCCGCGAGACGATGCCCTTGGTGATGGACAGCGAGGTGCCGCCGGTCGGGAAGCCGTAGGCGAGCACCGGGTCTTTGATCTGCGGCAGGACGCTCGCACGGGGCAGGGGCGGCCGGGAATCGAAGAACGATTTATCCTCGACCTGGAGGACCGCGAGATCGATGCCGGGCGCGACGGCCACCACGGTGGCGAAGACCTTGTCGCCGGCCTGGTTGCCCTGGACCTGTACCTGGCTCGCGTAGCTCACCACGTGAGCATTGGTCAGGATGCGGTGACCCTCGATGACCACACCCGAGCCCGTGACTTCCGCGGGCGACTGTTTGGTCCACGGCTTGAGGAGATCCGGGCGCCGTAGGGTGGCGAACACTTTCACCACGGCACTTTCCGCATCGTGCGCGATGGCAGGTGTCGGCTCGGCGGACGGCGTGGTGGCGACCACTGAGCCTGCGTTCTTGGTGGCATCACCCGGTGGCGGCTTGGCCGCGAACGCGGAGGTCGACAACAGGGGAACGAGCACACAGCCGCAGAGAAGGGAGATCAGGGTGCGTGTCATAAGTCTGTTATATTCTGTTACAGATGAAGACGCCCAAGGTCGGGCGACGCACAGGATTGTGGCACAGATCACGGCCCCTCTCCTTGCCAGAGGTCACACGGCCCGAGTATGTCGTCCAGCCGCACCGGCAATTGCATCCTGGGCGCTGGCGCCCGACAATTGGCGGCAATGCTACGGATCACATTCGCTATCGCGCGAGGACATCTGCGGCGCCTCCGGCCTACGGTCCTGGTCGTTTTTCTTGCGGCCGTCCATGGCCATCCTGCCTTCGCGGAAACGACCTATTGGCGGGTGACGATCGACCGGGTCACTGTCGTATCAGACGCCAGCGCGCAGCGCTGCACGAGATTGGCGACACAATTCCTCGCGTTCGAAAACATACTGCGCCAGCTTGCGGATTGGAGCCCGGATTTTGCACCGCCACCGCTCGCTGTGTACTCCATCTCGCAACAGGATGCTCCCCGGGTATTGCTCTCGAACAGCGAGCGCCAGCAGCAGCGCTCGAGTGGGTACAGAACTTACAGCAAGTACCTGCCGGGTCGTGATTTCAACATAACGGCGATTGTCGACGAGAGCGGCTCGGACGATCCCTTGCAGTCGGTACTACTGCTGTATGCAGAGGGAATGCTGACGACCGGCCCGACGCAACATCACCCGCCGTGGTTCCAGCTCGGCCTGGCAAATCTCCTCAATGGCTTGATCATCCGCGGTGATGGTTCCGTGCTGCTGAATCGAGCGCTACCGTTTGAGCCGTCCCCTGACGGTCCTCGCCGTCCACAGGTGCACTACGACCTGGAGAAGCTGCTGAGTATTCGCCCGGCCGATATCAACGCGGGCACTGACTTCGACTACAAGGAATTCATGCACCGTGCCCGCGAGTGGGCGCAGTTTGGCATGCTGACCACTGAAGAACGGCGTACGCATTATCGCGAGCTGGCGACGCTGATGCGCCAGGGCGAGTCTGCCTCGGATGCTGTAAAGGATGCCTTCGGGTTGCCGCTCGAACAGGTCGCCTCCGAGTTCGAGGCCGGACGCTGGCGCAAGGAAATTCAGTTTCGCCTGACTCCTGCTGGCGCCACGCCAGCGATCCCCACGCCCGCAAAGCTCGACTTCGCCGAGGCGAATACGCTGCTCCAAGTCGTCGCAGGGCGTGCATCGCGCGAGGGACCCGAGCGGCTCTGAGCTGTCGCGCCGAGCCCCCGCGGGGCGGGGCGTTTTCCTTTGCAAGCGCCCCGCCCCTGAGATGCCTCAGCTGATCTTTTCGAGCGCTTTGCCGGTCCCGGCCGCCGCGCCGTTCACTCCGTTGCGGTCGCGAATGACGCTCGCAAGCAGAACGTCGACCAGTGTCCCGCCGCCACCCAGGCTGCTGCCGCCGGCGACAATATCCGGCACCAGTTTCACCCCTGCATTCGCCAGCGCCTGGGCCACCTGCACGAGGGCATAGTTGCCCGATTCCATCGAGGCGATTTTGAGCTTGATCACTTCGGCCTCCGCACCACCGACGGCGTGGGTCTTCGCGGCCTCAGCATCACCGACGGTCCGAAGCACCGTGGCGTCAGCCTCCGCGTTGATCTTCTTCGCCTGTGACTGCCCTTCGGCGGATTTCACGTTCGCCCGCGCGTTGAATTCCGCGATGGCTACCTGCCGCTCGGCGTCCACGACCTTTGCCTGCGTTGCGGCGAGAGCAGTCGCCTGCTCCAGTTGCTGACGCACCTCCTGGGCCTGGCGCTGAGTTTCGTAGGTGACGCGCTCCTGTTCGGCGATCTTCCGGTCGGTCAAGGTTTTCATGAGCTGATCCGGCGGGACGATGTCACCGATGAGTGTATCGACCGCGCCCACGTTGTATTCACGCAAGGCCACGGAAATGGCGCCGCGGGCCTCCTCCTGCCGCGTGGAGCGGTTCTTCAGGAAATCGATGATGTCGGAGCCTTGCGCGGCATTGCGGAAGTAGTTGCCGATGGTCGGCTCCAACACCTGGGTGACGAGCGCGGACATGTCGCCGAAGCGGGCGATGACTTTCGGGGCGTCGTTGCGCGGAATGTGAATGATCTGCGACACGTCGAGGTTGAATTTGAAGCCATCCGCCGAGCGCACGGTGATGGTGGACAGGTTCGCGTCCAGCTTGTGCGCCTCGGTCTTGCCGGTCGCCCAATTCAATACGACGTTGGCCGTCGGCACGTTGATGACCCTGTGGGTGTACGGGTTGATGGGGTACTTGCCCGGATCCAACGGCTCGACCCAGACGCCTTTCTCTCCTTTGCTCACCAGGTTGCCATGCCGGAACGTATCGCCGGTCACGTCCTTGCCTTCCTTGCCGACGAACGCGATGACCACGCCGACATGAGCGATCGGTACCTCGGTCATGTTGACGACCTCGACGGTCGCGAAGCGTGGGTTGATGAAATACCGGCCGGCCAGGAGCACCTGCTCCTGCAGACCCTTGCTGCCGTGGTTGTCGACGAAGGCCTGCGGGCTCTGGAACATGTTGTGACCGTCGACCGCGGGACCCGCGATCTCGTCCTTGTTCAAGGCCGCTCCCTCGCGGGTCGTGACGATGCCTACCTTGTTCTCTTCAATATCGACCGCGTCGGACAGTTGGACCGAGAACAGCAGCGGGTTGATGCGATATGTTCCGGGAGCCATGACGGCCATTTGCGGACCTCGCTCACCGCCACCCGAGATGAACGCGTTCGGGTTCTGGAACGAGTCGCACTCGACATGACGCGCGATGATGCGCCCCGTGGACAGCGGTTTACCGTCCCGCGCTTCCACGACACCAATCTTTCCCGGAGGAATGATGGTGGAGTCGGTCACGGTGACAGTGAACAGCAACGGGTTGACCCGGTAGGTACCAGGTGGAATGAGTTGCATCTGTGGGCCGCGCTGGCCGTTGTTTTGCAGGAATGCGCGCGCATCCTGGAAGGAGTCGCAGTCCACCTGGCGCGCGATGATCCGTCCGGCGGGCAGAGGTTGGCCGTCGCACGCTTCGACACAGCCAATCTTCCCGGGCGGCACGGTGAAGAATTCGACACAGTCGACCGTGAATTGCCACGGCCAGAGTCCGACGTGCAGGCCCGGCGGCAGCGTGTCGGCCTGATAACCCGCCTCGCCGTTCAGGGCGATGATGCGTCCGTCCGGGAGGCGCCGGTGGGCACCAAACAGGGCGAATTTCTTGGTGACGATGCCGATCCGGTCATCGGGCACGATGACGACGCCGAACATCCAGAGAATGACGCGATAACAGAGTGCGAGAACGATGAGAGTGACGATCGAGACCAGGACACGATGTTGACTGATGAAACTCAGAACGGCGTCTCCGACGGCGTCCATGATGGCTCTCCAGTGATGTTGTTGGTGTGAATCAGGTTTGTAGTTGAGCTCGACCCGCCGACGATGCTACTGGCGCTGTGAGCGACGTGTGAGGATTCCGCGGCCACCCTGCGGTTGGCACGATTGAAGCATGCTTGAATCGTTTGACACGGGCGCGTCGTGGCGCCCCCGTTCAAACACCGCAATTGATGCAGCGGTGAATCAAGAGGGCGGTTGCCCCGCGTCGCGCCTTTGGCGCTTCCCGTTATTCCCTCCGCTGCGCTCCGGTCACGGATGCGATTTGTTTGCAAATGGGACTAAGTTGCATCCACCAGGGGGATATGTTTTGGGGCGGCGACGCGAGGCCGCGGGGTGGCGACGCGAGGCCTGCGGGGCGACGATCGGCTCTGTGCAGGGTCGCTCCCGGTACAGTGCGGACCGGAGCGCAGTACGTGTATCTGCAGCGGCCCTCGGGCTGGCCGTACTGTGCGCCGCAATTTCAGTCCCAGGGAGTCCGCCCGTGCCTACTGTCTCCTCGCTGCTGGCCTTCGGTCTCGTGGCGCTCGGCCTCGTCCTCACCCCAGGGCCGAACATGATGTATCTCGTCTCGCGCTCGATCTGTCAGGGTCGCAAGGCAGGGTTGATCTCGCTCGGGGGCGTAGGCCTGGGGTTTCTGGTCTACATGGTTGCCGCGGCGTTGGGCATCACTGCGCTGCTGTTCGCCGTACCAGTGGCGTACGACACCTTGCGGCTGACGGGTGCCGCCTATCTTCTGTATCTGGCCTGGCAGGCACTCAAGCCCGGCGGGCGCTCGCCCTTTCAGGTCCGTGACCTGCCTGCTGACAGTCCTCGGAGGCTCTTCGCGATGGGGTTCCTGACGAATCTGCTGAACCCCAAGGCCGCGATGCTCTATCTCTCGTTACTGCCTCAGTTCATCGACCCGGCCCGTGGCAGCGTGTTGACGCAGTCGCTCGCCCTGGGCAGCCTGCAGATCGCGATCAGCCTCAGCATCAACGCGCTCATCGCCGTCGCGGCGGGTACCATCGCGTCCTTTCTGGGGTCGCGCCCCCTGTGGATGGTGGTGCAACGCTGGCTCATGGGGACGGTACTGGCCGGACTCGGGCTACGGATGGCGCTCGAGCGCAAGTAGGTCATTCATGTCGGGAACTCCGCCCGCCGAAGTCAACATCGACGAGCCGCTGATCCGGCGGCTTCTGCGCGAGCAGCACCCCGACCTCGCGCCTCTGCCCTGTGTGCCTGTTGATGCGGGTTGGGACAATGTCATGGTGCGGCTGGGGGACGAGCTGTGCCTGCGACTGCCGCGGCGCCAATACGCCGCGGACCTCATCGTTAGCGAGCAGACGTGGTTGCCATGCTTGTCGAGCTCTCTTCCGCTGCCGACACCCGTGCCGCGGCGGGTCGGTGTGCCCGGATGCGGCTATCCCTGGCGTTGGAGCATCGTTTCGTGGTTGCCGGGTGTGACGGCTGATCTGGCCGCACCGGTGTCCGGTGAAGCAACACCACTGGGTGCGTTTCTCAAAGCGCTGCATGTGCCGGCGCCTGCGGGGGCGCCCACGAACCCGGTTCGCGGCGTACCGCTCATTCAACGCGCCACGCAGGTGACTGACAGGATGCAGCGGCTCGCGAAGCAGTCGGTGCCGGCCCTGACACCGGATGTCCATCGGATCTGGGAAGAGGCTTTGACGGCGCCGATCGATGTCGATGCCACCTGGATCCACGGTGACTTGCACGCTCGGAACGTGCTCGTTGAGCGCGGGACGCTCGCAGGGATCATCGACTGGGGCGATATGGCCTCGGGCGATCGGGCAACGGACCTGGCCTCGATCTGGATGTTGTTTGCCGACCCCGACGCACGCGCGCGTGCGTTGAGCGCGAGCGGCTCGATCTCACAGGCTACCTACCTGCGCGCGCAAGGTTGGGCTGTTCTGTTCGGGGTGACCCTGCTCGACACGGGCCTGGTGGACCACCCGCAACACGCCGCGATGGGCGAATCGACCTTGCGCCGCGTGGTCGCGGGGCCGTAGGAAATTAGTTGACTCAGGCAACTATTTCGTCAAGACTGGGTTCCCTCAACCTGGTGACCCGGATGGCCCGCCATGTCGATATCCGCCGAGCAGATCGCCCGTGTCCGTGCCTTCAATCGTGACTACACCCGGCGCATCGGAATCCTGTCGGACGGGCATCTGGATAGCCCGTATTCGCTGACCGAGGTACGCGTGATGTACGAAATCGCGCACCGCAGCGGAGTTACGGCGGCCGAGCTGGCCGACGACCTCGATCTGGATAGGGGATACCTCAGCCGGTTGCTGAAGGGATTCGAGACGAAGAGGCTGCTCGCGAGAGCGGCATCGCCCGAAGACGGACGCCGGCAGCAGCTGCGGCTGACGCCTGCCGGAGTGCGCGTGTTCGAGCCGCTCGAGCGCCGCACGCAGGACCAGGTGAAGGAATTGTTGGCCTCGCTCGATGAGCAGCGTCGATATGCCGTGCTGATGGCCATGGAAGTCATTCAAAGCGCCTTGGGCGGCCAATCGGGACTGCCGACGGCATTGCCAGCGCCCTCCGAGACCAACGCCGCAAAAGTCACCCTCCGCGCCCACGCTCCCGGCGATATGGGGTGGGTCGTGCAGCGGCACGGCGAGCTCTACCACCGCGAATACGGGTGGGACGAGCAGTTCGAGATTCTGGTGGCCGAGATTACGGTGGAGTTCATCCGCAAACTGGACCCCGCCCGCGAGCGTTGCTGGATCGCTGAGCGCGGCGGGCGGCGGCTAGGTTGTATTTTCGTCGTTGCCAAGGATGCGACGACGGCGAAACTTCGCCTGCTGCTGGTAGAGCCCGACGCCAGAGGTCTTGGGCTAGGACGCATGCTCGTCACCGAGTGTGTGAAGTTCGCGCGCGAGGCCGGCTATCACAAGATGGTGCTGTGGACGCAAGAGAACCTGAGCGCGGCGCGCCACCTTTACGAAGAAGCTGGATTTCAGAGGACTTCGAGCGAGCCGCACCACAGCTTCGGACACGACCTCGTGGCGGAGACCTGGGAGCTCGAGCTAGTAGCCGCTCGCGGGAGGCTGCTAGAGTCGCGACCCTAACCGAAAAGGGGTGCCGGATGATGCGTACTTTGTCTCTTGCCACGGGAACGCTGATCGCTGCATTGGCTTTCTCGATTACGGACGCGCAAGCTGCCAGCGCAATACCCAAGGCGATCACCGCGGCCGTGGCCGACCCGGCCCGCCCTGATGCGGATCGTGAGGCCGACGCGGATCGCAAGCCTGCCGAGAGTGTTGCCTTCGCCGGTGTGAAGTCGGGCCAGAAGGTTGTCGATCTCCTGCCGGGTCGCGGCTACTTCACTCGTATATTCAGCGACGTGGTTGGTTCGAGCGGCCACGTCTACGCCGTACCGCCGCCGCGACGGCCGAACGCACCGGAAGGGTCACCGGACCCGTCCGCGGCTGTGCAGGCGATCGCTGACGATGCTCACTACAAGAATGTCAGTGTCATCGTAGCGCGCGTGACGGATCTGAAGCTGCCCGAGCCCGTCGACGTCATCTGGACGTCACGCAACTATCATGACTTCCACAACATCCCGAACGCGGATGTCGTTGCCATCGACAAGGCAATATTCGACGCGCTCAAGCCGGGCGGCGTGTACATCGTTCTCGATCACGCGGCGGAGAAGGGCTCGGGTTTCCGCGATACGGGGACATTGCACCGTGTCGATCCGGAAGCGGTGAAGAAGGAGGTCGAGTCCGCGGGCTTCAAGTTCGTCGGACAGAGCGAGATCCTGCGCAACGCCAACGACACTCACAAGGACAAGGTGTTTGACGCCACGGTCAAGGGCAAGACCGATCAGTTCCTTCTCAAGTTCAGCAAGCCCAAGTAACGAAACGCACGCGGTGCGGCGCTGCGCGATAGCAGCGTCGCACCCATTCACGCGCACTCAGTCCGGCGGATTGTGAGCGCGTAGGAAAGCGACGGAGGACTGCAGCATCTGCAGGCGGGTCTCACTCCGCGAGAGCCAGTGGTCTTCCTTCTTCAACGTAACCATCTCTACGTCTTTCTTCGCGTGTTTCAACGCGTCATACATGTCGCTGCTCTGGTCGAAGGGGACGACCGTGTCGTCGCGACCATGAATCAACAGTACGGGTACGTTGACGGCCTCGAGATGCTTGATCGGTGAGATCTGGTCGAGGACCGGGTCTTGCGGCCCTTTGACCCCCATGAACCGGTCCCAGTAGCGTTGTGTGTCTCCACTGTGGACCGAGCCCTCCCAACGCAGCATGCGTTTCAGGTCCCCTATACCCGCCACGGACACGGCGCAGCGGTAGACGCCCGGATCCAGTGTCACCCCTGCAAGCGCGGCATAGCCGCCATAGCTCGCTCCCACGATGCAAACTCTCGCCGGATCGACGAGCCCTTCCTTCACGAGATAACGCACCCCGTCGGACAAGTCGGTTTGCATCTTGCGGCCCCATTCGCCGAAACCCGCCTCCATGAACTTCTGCTCGATGTCCGAGCCGCGGTAGTTGGGTTGTAGGACGAGATAGCCTTGGTCGGCGAGTGCCTGCGCCCACCAATCGAAACGTGCCGTGTCCCGCGAGGCAGGGCCACCGTGCGCCAATAATACGAGCGGCAGATTCTTTTCCGGCTTATCGCGCGGGAGCGTCAGATACGCCGGGATCTCCAGGCCATCGGCGGCTTTGTAAGTGATGCGCCGCACTTCCAGCGGACGGGTCACTCCCTGGTAAACGTCTCCAACAGGCTCGGCCCGGTGGGTCGTCATGTCGACGAGCTGGTAGCCGTAGCCGAACTCGGGGCCGTTCACCTGGACGATGATTTTCTTGAAGTCGTCCGAGCGGGAGACGAAGCGCACCTGGTCCTTGCCGTACGCGCGCACGATGGCATCCCACCTGGCCTGGTTCTTCGGATCAAAAAAGACATAGTGAGCCGTATCATCGACATGGACGCCGCCGATCATCCGGTGTGTCTGCGGATCCTCGATCGGCGCCTCCATGGCCTCGCGCGCCGCCATGGGCGCGCCGAAGGAGCCGTCCTGCAGGGAGAGCAGGCGCCAGACGGGATCGCCATTCTCCTTGGTCTCCATGAGCAGCGTTCCGGGCTCCGGGCCGAAGCCCAGCAGCTCCGGATAGTCGATGGCTTCGTGCCCCGATGCGATCTCGCTCATGTGCCCGTCGCGACGCTGCAGGATCCACCAACGCTGCTCCTTGTCGCTGTAATCCTCTTCGGTCGCGATCTCTCCATTCTCATCGACCAGCCACGCATGCGTGGCACGCGAGCCTTCCCGGACGATTCTTTCCGCGCCGCTCTGCAGGTCAACTTTGAACAGCGCAGGCAGAATCTCGTCGGAAACGTAGTAACCCGGTACGAACACTACGGTGTGGCCGTCAACATGACGGACCATGATGTCGCCCCATACTACGTTCATTATGCGGGGGGTGCTCGGGCCGAGGTGGTCAGCGTCGGGAATGGGTATGATTTTGTGCGTGACGACGTCGAACGCCTGCATCAGGTACCACTCGTGTACCGGGCCCACGAGCCCCCATGGGAGGGAGGTCTCGGACGTGACGATCAGCAGGTGATCGGTATCCGCCCATTCAATGGAGCGTAGCTTCGCCGTCCCCAGGCGCATCCCGCTCATCACCTTGCGGCTCGCGAGGTCGGCCACTGCCAGGACGCGATCGTTTCCCGAAGTACGAACGAAAGCCAGCCGGGCGCCGTCCGGAGACAAAGCAACTTCCTCCAGTGAAGGCAACCGTCCGTAAACTTCCAGCGGCGCCGCAGCCGCCGGGCCCGTGGCGAGCGATGCTGTCAACATCAACAGCATCGCCGCCACCATTGATTTGTTATGGGGTGTGGCCATTGCTTGATCTTAGCAGTGGCGCGCGCGTGAGTCCCTCCTTCCCAGGGCCGTCAGCCGTTAAGTAATGTCAGGCGGCAGCCTGGGACTTGCGGTTGAGCTTCGAGAGATCCGGTGGCGCGGTCTCGATCCAGGAATCGAGTGAGCCGATACGGTCGAAATAGGCGTTGATGTTCGGATACGGCCGCCAGTCAAAGGGTGTACGGGCGCGGTATGACTCGAAAGTGACCAACGAATAGTCGGCGATCGTGATGGCATCCCCCACGACGTAACGCCGATTCCGCAGGTGTTGCTCCAGCACCGGGGCACGGCGCTCGAGATCGGCCATGGCATACCCGACGAGCGTCGCATCGGTCGGTCCGATGTTGAGTTTCAGCTTCGCGAAAGTCTCGAACGCCAGGGTGCCGAACGCCTTGTTGAAATGCGCGAGCTCCCAGAATTGCCAACGCGCCACCTCCGCGCGCAGTTGCGGATCGCGCGGAAACAGGCCGCTGGCGGGGACCTTGTCGGCGAGGTATTGCATGATGGCATTGGACTCCCACAGGACCAGGTCGCCATCGACGAGGGTGGGTACGCTCGCATTGGGATTGAGGGCTGTATATCCGGGGGAGCGCAGCTCGCCCGCGGAAAAATTGTAATTGACGCTCTCGACGTCGAGCTTCAGGTGGTGGATGACGGCCTTGACTTTGCGGCTGGACGGCGAGCCGGGGGTCGTGTGCAATTTCATTGAAGGCTCCTTATCAGGCGGCTTTTGGGCGGCGACCCAGGGCATCCTGGTCGGGCGCCGTCCGTACCCATGAATCGGATGAGCGGACGTGGTCGAAGTAGGCGTTGATCCTGGGATACGGGCGCCAGTCGAATGGCGTGCGCGTCCGGTAGGATTCGAAGCGCACCAGGGAGTAGTCCGCGAGCGTGAGGTTATCGCCCACCACGTAACGGCGATCCAGCAGGTGCTGCTCCAGCACCGCCGCGCGCCGTGCCAGCCAGGTCATCGCCAGGCTCACCCGGGTCTCGTTGGTCGGGCCGATGTTGAGTTTCGGCTTGATGAAGGTTTCGAAGGCCAGCGCGCCGAACGCTTCGCCGAAGTGCGCCAGGTCCCAGGACAGCCAACGCACCACGTCCGCGCGCAGCCGCGGCTCGCGCGGAAACAAGGTATTGCCCGGTACCTTGTCGGCGAGGTATTGCATGATGGCGTTGGATTCCCACAGTACGAAGTCACCGTCGACCAGGGTGGGCACCTGGGCGTTGGGGTTGAGAGCGGTATATTCGGGCAGGCGCAGATCGCCGGCGAGGAAGTCGTGATAGACGACCTCGACGTCGAGCTTCAGGTGGTCGATGACGGCCTCGACCTTGCGGGAATTGGGTGAGCCGACGAACGTGTGCAGTTTCATAGAGCATTCCTTTTGGGGGGACATACCCAAGACGCCGGCGGCATGTAAAAGGATTCGCGCATCCTTTGGGCTCTCCCGGAAGTCTTACTCGTCATGACCAGCGACAAAACCGATTCCCTGGAAACCGCATTGGCCGCTCTGCGGCCGCGGCTGCATCGCTACTGCGCCCGCATGACCGGCTCGGTCATCGACGGAGAGGACGTCGTGCAGGAAGCCATGATGAAGGCCTTCGAGGCGCTGCCGCAGGCAGGCACGATCGAGCATCTCGAGAGTTGGCTGGTGCGTATTGCCCATAACGCCGCACTGGATTTCCTACGCCGGAGGGCACGACGCCATGCTGTTCTTTCGGATGAGGATCCCGACATGCTGATCGATCCCGCGCCTGAGCCGGTGGAGCGCGAGGCCGCCGTGGCCAGCCTCAGAACGTTCATGGAGCTTCCGGTCGTGCAGCGAAGCAGCGTGATCCTGATGGATGTGCTCGGTTATTCGCTCGAGGAAATCAGCGGTGTCACCGGCAACACGGTGCTCGCCGTCAAAGCCTCTTTGCATCGCGGCCGCGCCCGTTTACGCGAGCTCGCGGAGCAGCCTGATGATCGTCCGCCACCGGTATTAGGGGATGCCGAGCGTGGGCTGTTGGCTGCCTATATAGATCGTTTCAACGCGCGCGATTTCGACACCTTGCGCGACATGTTGGCCGACGAGGTGCAACTCGACCTGGTCAGCCGGTTGCGACGCAAAGGGCGGGTCGAGGTGGGCAGCTATTTCACCAACTACAGCCGCATGCAGGGCTGGAAGCTCATGCCCGGATTCGTCGAGCGCCGGCCCGCGGTGCTCGTCTACGACGCCGGCGATCCCGCGCGGACGCCCCGGTACTTCGTCCTGTTGGAATGGTCCGCGACGCGGATCGTGCACATCCGCGACTTCTACCACGCCCGATATGTGGTCGAGAGTGCGGAGATGCTGCCGAGTCAGTCCGGCGGCTGAAACGGCCCCCGGCTCAGGTTTTGCGAAAGACGAGCAGGAAGCGGTCCGTTTTGCCCAGGCCCGGCTGCGTGTAGGACACCAACTCGCGCTTGTCGTCGGGCCGGCGCAGCAGGTCGCTCCTGGTCACCAGTTTGAAGCCGTGCTTTTCCCAATCCTGCACGGTGTAGGCCTCGTCGATCCGGTGAAGGCTGCCCGCATCGGCACTACCCGTGCCGGGTTTCGCGGAGTGATCCTCGAGGAGCAGGATGCCGCCGGGTTTCAGCACGCGGGTGAGTTGGGTGAAGACCGCCTGTGGGTCCATCTTGGGCCAGATCGCCTTCGGCGTCGTGTCCACCCAGTAGAAGTCGTGATAGACCTTGACCAGGACGAGCGCGTCGACCGAGTTGTCCGGCAGATCCAGGTGCTCGAAATCGACGGTGCGGTGCTCGACATTCTTCAGGCTGTGATTGCTCTCCAGCCGCTTTTTCCAGCCCTCGCTCCAATGATCGTAAGCCGCGTTGTTGAGCATCAGGACGTGGCCCTGGGGCCCGACCACGTAACTGAGGAGCTCGCTGTAGTAGCCGTTGGCCGCACAGACGTCCGCCACCTGCATGCCGGGCTTGATCCCGGCGAGCCGCAGTACTTCGGCGGGATGCTCTAACTTATCGCGCTCCAGATCCTCGGCGGGGCGTCCCGCGTGGTGTACCGCCGTGTCGTAGATGTCAGATGCAAACGCGGTTGGGCTCGTCACCAGGGCGGCGGCAATGAGGGGCAGAGAGAGGAGGGCGCCGTGGAATTTCGTCAGTACAGTGGACATGACATTCTCCAGTAGCATTCGCCGCATTATGAGCGCAGAGAAGGCTCCAGTGCGCCGGACGGCGCGCCGTTGGGGACGGATCCGCCAACCCCGGGGACGAATCCGTGGGCTCAGGCGGCCTTGGCGATCGCGACCTGAACCCTGTTACGTCCAGAGCGCTTCGCGGCATACACCGCCGCGTCTGCCTGCGCGATCAGGTGCTCGCCCCACACTCCGAGCGTGTCGCTGGTCGCGACACCGATGCTGCAAGTGAGGTTGATGGTGGGGCCGAACCCGTCGACCCGTACCTCCGCCACCCGGTGGCGGATGCGCTCCGCGATGGGATGTGCCGCGGCGATGTCGGCGCTGCTGAGAATCACAACAAACTCCTCGCCGCCATAGCGCCCGATGACATCCGACTGCCGCAGCTCCGCCTGGATGGGCCCGATGATCTTTCTCAGGCAGGCATCTCCGGCGGCATGGCCGAAGGAGTCATTGATCTCTTTGAAATGATCCAGGTCGATGAACAACAGGGCGATCGGCAGGCCGCGTGCCCGGGCCCGCAGACAGGCGGCGTCGAGACGCTCGACCAGCGAGCGCCGGTTCAACACTCCGGTGAGCGGATCGGTCTGAGCCCGGCGCTCGGCCTCGGACAACGCGAGGCGCTGCTCGCGCAACCGGTCGGCAACGCCCAACGCGACCAGGATGGCTGCCGCCACCATGGAGAACGGCAATACATAATAAAGAAGACCCTCGGCATTCTCGGCGCGATCGAGGAGCAGGCGGATCGCGGTGGCGATGGTGACCGTCTCCAACATCGCCCAGGCGATCAGGAACCAACCCGCCGCGCGATTGCCCCGGCGCCACGCCAGGAATGCCACCACCAGCGTGAAGATCGCCGAGCCGACGAACATCAGGTTGCCGATTCCCGCGACGAACCCGCCCCAACCGACCAGGTGCGCCAGGTTGGAGAAGGTGAGGAGGACAAATGCCCAGGCGAGCCATCCGAAGATCGTGTAGACCCGCGGCGAGGAGTGTTTGAGATCGGCGATCTCACGGATGAACAGACAGGCGACCGCGCCGCTCAAGGCTACCGGGACATTCCAGGTAAAGGCGGCAACGGCCCGTCCATACGAGAGCAACGGCCAGTCGAATCCCTCCCCTGAGAAGTAGACCAGGTAGAGCGCCTCCAACAGGAACATGCCGGGATAGAGCAGGAAGAGTCTGTCCTTGAGAATGAACCAGATCAGCAGGGCCCCGAGCGCCATCGCCGTGAGCGCGCCAACGGCAAGAGCGATCATTCTCGAGTGCGATGCGGCGCGTTGCAGTGCCGCATCCAGTGTCCCGACGGAGAAGCGCAGCGAGCTGGCGCCATCCTCCCGGGTCGCGACGCGTAGGTAGAGGGTTCGATCGGCCGACAGCCCCTGGGGGAGGATAAAGACGCTGTGGTGCGCGCCGCCGAATTCGCGCAGGTCGGTGACGCGCTGCAGTGGCTCGGTGACAGCGGGGCCGGCCGGGAAGGCTTCGATCTTCTCGAACCAGCCGCCCCGGGCGATCAGAATCGGAACCTGCCCGATAGGATTGAACCGTGCGGGGCTTCGCACTCGCAACCACAGCGTTTCGGCGGGCGCGGTCGCCTTGTAGCCCGCGAATTTGCCGAAATGCGAATCGAGGGAGCCGCTGGTGACGGCCTCGAGAGTGACGGGAGCACTGGTAGGCCGCAGGAGCTCGATTTCCAGGGCAGGTGGGGCGGAAGTCGTCGGTTCAGCCGATGCCACACTTTCGGGGCTGGCGACACCGCGAACCGATATGAAGAGTGCAGCCAGGCTCAAAAGCCCGACCGCTAGCAAGCCACGCACACCGCCTCCGCTGAGACCTCACCGTGACGTAGACACGTCCTTGGAGCCGCACTCATCCCGCCATCCAGGCGGGGTGCTGGGCCTGCGGTGGGCTTGGTTTCGCCCGGATCCGAGGGCCGGTTACCTCGAAAATTCGTTCGTAACTAGGCAGCAAGGGATCGTAGCCAGTCAATCTGATACAAAGCAATTGTCCTATCGAAATAGGAACGGCCAGGGTGACACCTGACGGCGGGTTGACACTCCCTGCCCTCGTACCTAGAATCGCCGGCCTTTGTCGATCCGGCCCTCACTGCACGCCGGATGCGAAAACAGCGACTTACTAATACCGGGCCGCCTCAAAGGCGGCCCGGTCTTCTTCTAGCCGCTATTGTTTAATTACTAAAGGCGCGCGAACGAATACCTGCTCGCGCCAAGAGCGAAAGGCGCTCGACGCAGGATCTTGGAGTGACGTATGGCGACCACGGGTCAGCTTATCCGGCAACCTCGCCGGACTGGGGCAGAGAAAACTAAGGTACCGGCGCTCGGGGCTTCCCCCCAGAAGCGCGGTGTCTGCACGCGCGTCTATACGACGACGCCGAAGAAGCCGAACTCGGCCCTTCGGAAGGTCTGCCGCGTACGCCTCACGAACGGCTACGAGGTCACCAGCTACATCGGTGGTGAAGGCCACAACCTGCAGGAGCACTCGGTGGTCCTCATCCGTGGTGGTCGTGTGAAGGACCTCCCCGGCGTGCGTTACCACACGATCCGCGGCACCCTCGACTGCGCGGGCGTCAACGAGCGCAAGCAAGGTCGCTCCAAGTACGGCGCGAAGCGCGGTAAGAAGTAAGGAGCCAACACTATGTCACGTCGAGCTCAAGCTCCGGTCCGCACCATTCTCCCGGACCCGAAGTTCAATAACGAGATGCTGGCGAAGTTCATGAACGTCGTCATGAAGAGCGGCAAGAAGTCCGCCGCCGAGCGCATCATTTACGGTGCCCTCGATCGCATCAGCGAGAAGACCGGCAAGAAGGGCGCGGAAGCCATCGAAGTGCTGGCCAGCGCTCTGGATAACGTGAAGCCGGTCGTCGAGGTGAAGTCCCGCCGCGTCGGTGGCGCCACCTACCAGGTCCCCGTTGAAGTTCGGTCGACTCGCCGCCAGACATTGGCTATGCGCTGGGTCATCGAGGCTGCTCGTGACCGCAGCGAGAAGTCCATGTCGTTCCGGCTCGCGCACGAGCTAATGGACGCCGCCGAGAGTCGCGGCGCCGCTGTCCGCAAGCGCGAGGATACGCACCGCATGGCCGAGGCCAACAAGGCCTTCGCACACTACCGCTGGTAAGGTATTGAATGAAAGGGGGGTACCCCCCCTTGTGATCCCCCCGGGGGGCGCAACCCGTTATAACCCCCCGCTGGCTGGGGTATCCGGCCTGACAGGCCCTCTTAGAGGAACATTGACCGTGGCACGCGCGACGCCCATCGAGCGGTATCGGAACATCGGAATCTCGGCGCACATCGACGCCGGGAAGACGACTACGACCGAACGCATCCTGTTTTACACAGGCGTCTCGCACAAGATCGGTGAAGTTCATGACGGCGCGGCCATCATGGACTACATGGAGCAGGAACAAGAGCGCGGCATCACCATCACGTCGGCCGCGACGACCTGCTTCTGGAAGGGCATGGACAAGACCTTCCCTGAGCATCGCATCAACATCATCGACACCCCGGGCCACGTCGATTTCACGATCGAAGTCGAGCGCTCGCTCCGTGTTCTCGACAGCGCCGTAGCGCTGTTCTGCGCCGTCTCCGGCGTCCAGCCGCAGTCCGAGACGGTCTGGCGGCAGATGAACCGCTACGCCGTGCCGCGCATCGCGTTCGTCAACAAGATGGACCGGGCCGGCGCGAATTTCTTCCGCTGCGTCGACCAGATCAAGACCCGCCTGCGCGGTAACCCGGTGCCCATCCAGATCCCGATCGGCGCCGAGGACAACTTCGAGGGCGTGGTCGACCTGGTGCGCATGAAGGCCATCTACTGGGACATGGAAACCCAGGGGATGAAGTTCGAATACCGCGACATCCCGGCGGCTCTGCAGGAGCAGGCCGAGGAGTACCGCGCCAAGATGATCGAAGCCGCCGCGGAAGGCGACGAGACGCTCACCAACAAGTACCTGGAAGGTGAGGCGCTGTCGGACGAGGAGATCCGCAAGGGTCTGCGCGAGCGCTCGATCAAGAACGAGATCGTTCTGTGCATGTGTGGCACCGCCTTCAAGAACAAGGGCGTGCAGGCGCTGTTGGACGCGATCATCGAATACATGCCTTCGCCCATCGAGATGCCGGA
>DAITMW010000071.1:16496-26122 GCA_036834945.1 Steroidobacteraceae bacterium | reverse complement strand
CGGATATTGTGATCGACAGCCACCTCCCGGTCGGTGAGCCGTTGGAGAAGGCGATAGATTATTTCACCTCGACCACTTTTCCGAGCGTCGTCATCGGCAATGGCCGCGGCGGCATGTACCTCTACCAGTCGCAGTCCGCTCAGCTTCAGGGTCCGTGGAAGCGCTCGACAATCGTCGCGCGTGGGAGTGCCTACGAGCGGGCGCGTCCCATCCAATTTCCAGGCGACGCCTATCCGAATCTCGTCGCCTCCATCGGTAACCAGATCGTCTTGTTCGAGAATCCGCTCAACCATGGGAAAGCCGCCGCGGTGACCCGGCCGTGGCCCAGCCACGTCGTCAATCCGAAGAACGGTTGCCACAACATCCGTCTGGAAGATCTCGACGGCGACGGCAAAGTCGATATTGTCTGTTCGGGCGCCATCAGTTTGCGGGCGCGTGAATTCGTGGCGTTCCAGAACGACCGTAATCACTGGCAGGTCGTTTATGACGTTGCGGACGTCGGCGACGACATCGCGGTGTTGAGAGTTGGCGATGACACGCTGCCGCACCTGGTGGGCTCGAGTCCCAACGGCAACATCTTCTGGTACGAGAACCCACGGTTACGAGGTGGTAATGCCCGCACGCCGCACTGGGCGAAACACTACATAGGTCCTGGTAATGTCGGGAATAGCTTCGCCGCCGGCAAGTTGGGATCGGACAAATACGCCGTCATCACCGCCCCAAATGAGCACGAAGGACCCGGTGGTGCCACTGATGACCGCGGGATCACGATGTTCGAGCAGCCGGCCGATCCGCAGGAGCCGTGGATCCCCCATAACCTCGGATCGAGCTATCGGGACATACACGAGATCACATTGGGCGATTGGAATGGGGGCACGCCTTATATACTCGTCGCGGAGCAGGAACAGGCGTGTGATCCTGCGCGCCCGGAGAGCAATCCTCCAACTCATCCGGGTACGCCGTGCCGGATCTCCATGTTCCAGTGGATCCAGGGGAAGCCGAAGGAGACCGTGTTGGCGGACACCAGCACGCAGAACCAGGTCGTGCTTCCGTGGCGTGGCGGTCTGCTGATGGCCGATGCCAATCACGGTGCCTACGGTGCGTCGCGGGACGTGCATCTGCGTGTGATTGTCCCGCCGTCTGTGTCCACGGCGGCGTCGAACTAGCGCAGTGAATCCGTTTCCGTTGTTCTCTCGTATAGGAGATAATGCACCTACCCATCACGCCGTCCACCATGCGGTGTCCGAATGCTTGAGGCGAGCACGACCTCGCGTTCCTCGGATCAGGGCACCCCGCTGGAGGCGCTGTTGTCGCAGGTCGCGCTCGGCAATCGCGAGGCCTTCGAGGCCCTGTACCGGGAAACGTCCAGCAGGCTGTTCGGTATCTGCCTGCGCGTCTTGTCCGAGCGCTCGGAAGCGGAGGACGCCCTGCAGGACGTGTTCACCACCGTCTGGCGCAAAGCCGCTCAATTCGACGTTACGCGGGCGAGTGCGACCGCCTGGTTGTCCATGATCGCGCGGAGCAAATCGATCGACCGGTTGCGCTCATTGCCCGCCCGCAAGGCACAGGCCGACCTCGAGCTCGCGCAGGATCTGGAAGACCCCGGAGCGTCACCGCCGCAGCAGGCCCAGGCCGCCACCGATCGCCAGCAGCTCGAGCGCTGCCTGGATCAGCTCGAGCCCCGGCGCCGTGCGCTGATCCGCGCCGCGTTCTTTGAAGGCGCGACTTACGAGGAGTTGGCGACGCGCCTGAAGACGCCGTTGGGGTCGATCAAGAGTTGGATCCGCCGCAGCCTGCTGCAGCTGCGTGAGTGCCTGGGGCCATGAGCGCGTCCGGTGTGCCACCCGGGGAAAATAGCGCGGATGGGACGGAGCCGCCTTCGGATGATCTGCTCGCGGCGGAGCTGGTGTTAGGCGTGGTTGACTCGTCGCAACGTCGTAGCTTGCAGGGTCGTGCCGACTCCGATCGGTCATTCGCCGAGCGTGTGGCGTACTGGGAGCGGCGATTCGCGCCCTGGTTGAATGACATCGAGGCGGTTGAGCCGCCGGCACGCGTCTGGACGAAGATCCGCCAGCGCCTGGGATGGACGGACCCGGACCCGTCTTCGTCAAAACTGCGCGGTAGTCTCCTGTTCTGGCGCACTGCCACGGCGTTGTCGCTACTCGTGGCGGTCGTCGCGATCGGAATGTTGGTTCACCGCGGCCAGCCACCGGTTGCGGGACAACCCCAAGGTCCAACTCAGGTCGAGGGGCAGGCGGTCACCGCCCTGTGGCACGACGACGGCACGGCCGCCTGGCTGGTCTCGATCGATCGCAATCGCGGCACCGTTTCCGTGGTCCCGGTCCCTGGGCCCGCCGACCCGCAGGGGCGGGTGCCTGAGCTTTGGGTCATTCCCGCGGGCAAGGCGCCTCAATGGGTGGCGAGCGTGTCGACCAACAGGTCGTCGACGGTCACGATCCCGGACGATGTCCGCCCGGGCCTGGTTGCCGGCTCCGTTCTGGCGGTCAGCCTGGAGCCCCCAATGCCGGCCTCTCATGCCGCGCCCACCGGGCCAATCGTGGCGAAGGGCGGTATCTAGGAACTGCCCTCCAGGCGATGCGTCGGCTTGCCAGGGCGCAGGCCAGCGACCTAGCGCTCCGGCCTAGCGCTCCGGCTTACCCTGCTTCTTGTTGCAGAATTTCGCCACACGCCTGGCGGCGTCCGGCGCCAATCCTTCGTTCTTGAACAGGTCGAGCGCGTAGGCGTCGCGCAGGGTCAGTCCCTCGGTCTCGACCAACGCATGTTTGATCACGTGGTTGGCGTACCAGGAGTTCTCGAGGATGTCGTTACAGAGCGAGGTCAACTCCGTCTCGAAGCTCCCGTCTGGAAAACAGAAGTTGGCGAGGTGCATGGCCTGTGCCTCACGGCCCGTGTAGCTGCGTGAGGTCAGCATCATCTCGGCGGCTTTTGCAGTGCCGATGCGGTGGGGTAGCCGCAGGGTGAGGCCCCAGATCGGAGTGAGCCCCCAGCGCGCATAGACGTCGCAGAAGTTCGCCGATTCGCTGGCGACGATCAGGTCGGCGGCGAGGGCCAGCTCCAGCGCGCCCGTCGAGCAGTGTCCCTGGATCGCGGAGATGACCACCTGCGGAAGCCTCGCCAGTTTGTCGATGACCTCGGAGTGGTAATGCGGCTTGGCGTGCGCCTTCACATATTGCAGGACCTCGTGCATGTCGTAGCCCGAGGAGAAATTTCCGCCCGCTCCCCGCAGCACCACGACGCCGATGGTCTTCGTCTCGCGCATGAGGGTCTCGACGTGATCATCGAGGGCCTCGAACACCTCCTTGGAGAGGGCGTTGAGTTTCCCCGGGCGATTCAGTGTCAGGACCGCCACCCCGCCGCGATCTTCGCGCTGGATGAGATTGTCGCTCATGGCTTCCCCCCTTGCGGCCGGTTCCACCAGCCGCCGCCGAGGGCCTGGAACAGGGCGGCCGTGTCGGCGTAGCGATTTGCCTGAGCCTGCACGAGTGCGAGCTCGGCCTGTTGGTAGATGGTCTCGGCGCTCAGGACGGCAACGAAGCTGACCGTTCCCAGGTCCCGTTGCTGCCGGGCCAGGTCAAAGGCGGCTTGCGCCGCCCGTGCGCTCGCTGCGTTGGCTTGCAAAGCATCGGCATCGGCTTGCAAGGCGCGCAAGCTGTCAGCCACGTTCTGGCACGCCAGAATGACAGCGGCGCGGTACTGCGCACCCGCCTGGTCCAGGGCCGCATCCGCGGCGCGATGCTTGTGAAGCAGGGCTCCCGCATCGAACAGTGTCTGGGTGAGCGATGCGCCGACGTCCCAGAATCCCGTGCCGGTCTTGAACAGGTCCCCAGCCCGCAGGGACGTGGAGCCCCAATTCCCGGTGATGGCGAATTGCGGCAGCATGTCCGCGATCGCCACGCCGGCTTGCGCCGACGCAAAGTGCAGGTTCTCCTCGGCCTGGCGCACATCCGGCCGCTGCTCCACGAGCTTGGAGGGGACTGTGGCAGGTAGCTCGCCCGGCAACTTCAACTCGTCCAGTCGAAAGGTTTCCGCCGGCTCCTGTGAGGGCAGCCGGCCGAGCAAGGCGGTGAGGGCGTCCCGCGTCTGGCCCAGTTGTTTCTGCAAGGGCGCGAGGGTGGCCGCGGTTTGCGCTTCCGCGGCCTCCTGGTTCAGGACGTCGAGATTGCTGACCGTGCCCAGGGCCTTTTGCTGTCGCACTTTCTCCGTGAGCTCGTGCTGCAGTTCCAACATGCGTTCCGTGGCGGCCAACTGGCCACGCAGGCCGGCCTCCTGGATCGCGGTCACCACGACATTGCTGCTGAGTGTCAGGTAGGTGGCCTCGAGTTGGAACCGGGTGCCGTTGTCCTGGGCCCGGGCCGCCTCGAGCGCTCGCCGGGCTCCCCCGAAGATATCGGGCATGTAGCTCACAGTGAGCTGTGCTGTGTACAGGTTGTAGTAGGGGTTGTCCTGTGGCAGGGACGTCGGATTGGAGATGGTGCCGATGGCATTCCTGGAGCGCTGCGCATCGAACTCCCCCTGCACCGTGGGGAAGAAGGTCGTCCGCTGCGCCAGGTACAGCTCGTGTGATTGGCGTAATGCCGCCCTGGCCGCCTCGAGATCGGGGTTGGACTCGATCGCCTGCTGCACCAGGGAGTCCAGCTTGTCCGACTGGAAAACGGTCCACCACTGCGCCGGGATGTCCATGCCGGCGATGATGCGTTGGGTGTTGCCGGCCGCGGTACCCTTGGCTTCCGCCGTCTCGGTGCGCGCCGATGCGGTGCCGTAATCGGGGTCAGCCGGGGGCGTGGGTCGCTTGAAGTTCGGACCGACAGCGCATCCGGACAGGACCACGGCCAGCGCGACTGTGCTGACGGCTCTCATGTCGAATGCCACGCCGTGCGGCCATGGCGCGCCTCCGCCCAGTGCTCGATGACGTGATACATCGAGGGCAATACGAACAACGTCAGGATGGTGGCGACCGCGAGTCCTCCAACCACCACCGTGGCGATGCCACGCTGTACATCGCTTCCCACTCCTGTATGGATTGCGGCGGGAAGCATGCCCAATGTGGCCACGGTCGCGGTCATGAGTACCGGCCGCAAGCGCTCGGTCGCGCCCTTCATGACCGCCTCGTGCAGATCGAAGCCCGACTTACGGAAGCGGTTCAGGTTCGCAACCATGATGATGCCGTTCTGCACCGCTACACCAAACAGGGCGATGAACCCGACACCGCTGGCCACGTTGAGAGTCTGGCCGGTCAGGTGCAGCGAGATCAGCCCTCCAAGGGTGGCCAGCGGCACGACACCCAGGATGAGCGCGGCCTGCCGCAAGGAGTGCGTGCCCACTGTCAGAAGAATCAGCATCAGGCCCATCACCATGCCCAGGATGACCAGCAGGCGCGACTCGGCACGCCGCTGGTTCTCGAACTGGCCGCCCCATTCGAGACGCACTTTGTCGGGATCGAAGTGGACCTTCGCGGCGATCCGCTCCTGCGCCAGCTTCAGGTACGAAGTCAGGTCGGGATCGCGATTGTCGATGCGGATCGTGAGGTTGCGCTGGCCATTCTCACGCGTGACCGTGCTTTCGCCCGAGCGGACCCTGATGGTGGCAATCTGCGAGAGCGGTACCTGCGCGCCGCTGCTCGTGTTGACCAACAGATTGCCGAGTGCGTCCGGGTTGTTGCGGGCTTCGGCCAGGTACCTGACGGTGAGAGGGTAGGTCCGCTCGCCGACGTAAACAGTGGATACCGGCGTCTGGCCGATCCCGGTCTGGATGACGTTCTGGACGTCCGTCATGTTGATACCATACCGCGCGGCTTTCTGGTGATCGAGCCTGATCTCGATCTGTGGGATCGGTGGCTCCTGGAAGATCGAGGCGCTGGAGGTACCGGGTATGGTGTAGAGCACGTCGACGATCTGGTGGCCGATGTCGCGCAGTATGCCGAGATCGTCGCCGTAGATCTTGATGACCAGTGGGCTGTGGGCGCCACCGATGAGGTCGTTGACACCGTCGATGATCGGCTGGCTGATGCCGATGTCGAAGCCGGGCAGCTGCCTCGACAGGTCGCCCGCCAAGCGCTCGACGAACGCTTTCTTGCTCTCCCCGCCGGGCCAGGTGTCATAGGGCTTCAGGCCCACCGGTGCTTCGATGTGCGACATGGTCCAGGAGTCCGTGCCGTCGTCGTTGCGGCCGACCTGGGTGACGACGTAGGACACTTCCGGGTATTTCAACACCTCGCGCCGCAACTCGCTCGCCATGTCGCTCGCCTGGTTCAAGGCGAGGCCCGTGGGCATCTGCACCTGCAACCACAACGAGCCCTCGTCCAGGTCGGGCAGGAACTCGCGACCCACGGTCGCCCCGAGTGCGATGACGGCGAACAATGCGAATATCGTGACCCCGTAGATGATCCGCGGCTGGTCGAGGCAGGCCTGCAACACGCGCTCATATCCTAGTGTCAGCCTTTCCAGCCACCGGTTTTGATAGACGCGGCCCGGCTTGCGGAAGGCGAAGTAGGCGAGACCGGGAACCAGCGCAAGCGTCGTCAGCAATGCGCCGAACAACGCATAACCCATGGTGTAGGCCATGGGTGTGAAGAGCTTCGCTTCGGCACGCTCGAAGGAGAAGAGCGGCAGGTAGGTGGTGATGATGATGAGGCTGGCGAAAAAGATCGGGCGGGTCACCTGGACCGCCGCCGCCTTCACCTCGCTCTCGCTCAACTCCTCTTCGGGAGTGGCTTCACGCCGCCGCAGGATCGCTTCCGTCACCACGATCGCGCCGTCGACCAGGATGCCGAAGTCGATGGCCCCGAGGGACAACAAGTTGGCCGAGACCTTGGTGAGGTTGAGGAAGGCGAAGACCGCGACCAGGGCCATCGGGATGGAGACCGCGACGACAAAGGCGCTGCGCGGGCTGCCCAGGAAAATGATGAGCACCAGGAACACCAGGCCGACGCCCTCGGCGATGGTGCGGCCGACCTTGCTCACGGTCATGTGAACGAGGTCGTCGCGGTCGCTGTACGGCACGATCCTGACATCCTGCTTTGCCAGCTGCCGGTTGAGCTCGGCCACCTTCGCATGGATGCCCGCAAGGGTTCGTGAGGGGTTCTGGTACTTGAGCATCAGGACGATACCCTCGATCGTGTCGGGGTTGTTGTCCTTGCCGACGATACCCTCGCGTTCCTGGTGGCTGAGCGTGGTCTTGCCGAGGTCACGCACCAACACCGGGGTGCCGTTCACCTGCGTCACCACGATCGAGCCGATTTCGTCCAGGGTGTGCAGCAGGCCCACGCCACGGATCACGTAACTCTGATCGCCGCGTGAGACCCGTCCGCCTCCCGCGTTGGTATTGTTGCTGTTGATCGCGTTGATGACATCCGTGATCCCCAGGCCGTAATGTTCGAGCTGGTGTGGATCGAGATCGAGCTGGTACTCCGTGGTGAAGCCGCCGAAGTTCGTGTCATCGACGACACCGGGTACCGACTTCAGCGCCGGAATGACCGTCCAGCGCTGGATCTCCGAGAGCTCCTGCAGGTTGCGGGTGTCGGATTCGAGCGTGTAGCGGAAAATCTCGCCGCCGGGGCCGGCGACCGGGTCGAGCGAGGGCGCCGCACCCGGTGGCAGCGTCGTCTGGTTGATGCGCTCGAGGAGGCGCTGGCGCGCCCAGTAGTCCTCGTAGCCATCACGAAACAACACGGTGATCAGCGACAGCCCGAAGGTGCTCGTGGAGCGCATCAGCAGCAATCCAGGCGTGCCATTGATCTGCCGCTCGAGCGGTACCGTGATCAGCTGCTCGACCTCCTCGGCGGCCAGTCCGGGCATCTGGGTCGTGACCTGCGCCGCGACATCGCCGAGCTCGGGATACGCCTCCACCGAGAGCGTTTCCCAGGCATAGATGCCGAATCCCAGCAGCAGTGCGGCGAGAACGATCATCGCCACCCGCCGGCGCAGGCAGAAGCCGACGAGCTGGTCAATCATTGAGGAGAATTCCGCCCTTGACCACGACCTGCTCACCCGGCTGCACGCCGGAATCCAGGGCCACCGTCGTGCCTTCCTCGAGCCGAGCCGTGATGGTGCGGCGCTCGAATGTCCAGGGCGCCGTCGCCACGAACACGGTCGTCCGGTCGTTGTTCATCAACAGGGCGGACGTAGGTACGACGACCCGTGTCTGCTTCGGTCCCAACAGGGTGACGCTGGCGAACATGTTGGGCTTGAGGGTGACGTCGACGTTCGGGAAGGCGATGCGCAGCTTGTCGCGGCGCGAGTCGGAGTCCAGGACATCGCTGACGAACAACACCTTGCCGTGCAGCACCTTGCCGGGATAGGCGGTCAGGGAAACGTCCGCGTCCTGGCCCTTGGCGACCAGGGCGACGTCTTTTTCGGGAACCAGCGCGGTCACCCAGACCGTACTGAGATCGGCCACGGTCATGATCGGTTGCGTCGGGTCGTTGATCATGTTGCCGGTCGCGATGCTCAAGGCGGTCACGCTACCGGAGACGGGGGCGACCACCGACAGCAAGGTGGAATGCTTCGGACTCGCGCTCCCGGCAGGCACGCCGAGGGTCCTGAGGCGTGCCTGGGTGCGGGTATGCTCGGCCGTGGCCTGTGCATTATCGCTTCTGGCCTGGTCGAGCTCGCGAGCGGAGGCGGTGCCGAGTTTGAACTGCTCCTGCTGGCGTGCCAGGTTCTTCTGTGTGAGTTGCGCGGCGTCCGCGGCCTTGTCGTTGTCCTCATAGGCCTGCCCCAGGTCCGGGGAGTCGATGACCGCCAACACCTGGCCCTTGCGGACCCGGTCGCCGAGAGCCACCTTGATTTCGAGCACACGGCCGCCCAGGGGTGTCAGAACGGCCGCGGTGCGCGACGGATCCGACTCGACGATCGCCGGCAACACCAGCTTCGCGCTGACTTCTTCGGCCTCCGCGGGGGTCACCGTCAGCCGCTTGCGCAGCGGGGAACTCTCCGGGACGACGATCCTGCCGCCCTGGCGGACCAACAGCCGCGGTCCGGTGTCCGGCGCCTTGCGGCCGCCGAACAATCCGAATCCGCCGCTGAGGAATCCCGCCACCAGCAACAGGCCGAGCCCGATACCGCCCCAAAGGAAGGCCCGGCCCCAGGCGTTCGGGGCGTGGTCGTGGATCTGCATGACAGCTCTATTACAGGCTCTTCGCCCGGGTCTGGATGAACTGCCGCGATCCTACCTTGGAGTGAGGGCCGAGCGCGCGCCAACTCGCGGCGCGCAACACCCGGGAAAGCCTGTTGAAAGGTTAGCCGGTCCCTTGAATGATAGTTCCGTCCCTGGTGCGGAACTCGTTGGGATGCTCGTCGGTGATCGGATGTCTGGCCGCCAACGCCTCGTCCACCTCGATACCCCAGCCCGGCTGGTCGCTGATCCACGCGTAGCCGTCCTTGATCTGCAGATGGCCCCTGAAAATATCCTCCACCAGGGGCGTGTAGTCGATGTGCTCGTGGATCCCGAAGTTCTCGCTGGTGAGATCCAGGGTGAGGTTGGCCATGCTGCCGACCGGGGAGTTGGGCGCGCCGTGCCAGGCGAATTTCACCTCGTAGTTCTCGGCGAACGCGGCGACCTTGCGCGCGGCGGTAAAGCCGCCGATGTGGGAGATGTGATGGCGGATG
>DAITMW010000071.1:4063-16396 GCA_036834945.1 Steroidobacteraceae bacterium | reverse complement strand
GGCATCTCCTTCCTGAATGTCTCGAACGCCGCGAGCACCTTGCGCGTTTCCTTGTCACGATCGAACGCGAGCGAGCCGTCGTCGAACCTGGGTTGCCCGTACAGGTTGCTGACCGTGGCGTCGCGTTGGAACATGGCGACCAGCAGGTTGCGGCAGCCTTTCTCCACCAGCCGCATCGAGTTCTCGACGAGTTGTTTGCCCGGGTCCTGCGCGCCCATGTTGACGTGGAGGTAGATTTCCGCCGCTTCGCGGCATTTGCCGCCGACGAGCTGGTACACCGGCATGTCTGCCTGGCGACCCTTGATGTCCCAGAGTGCATCGCACACACCGCTGATGGCGCAGTTTAGGACTGCATCATTCTTGTAGTAGGAGCTCATGTAGCACAGCTGCCAGATCTGCTCGATGCGGTCGGTCGTCCGCCCGGTCACCAGGGGCTTGAGGTAGTCGGTGACCGCGGCCGCGACCAGCTTGGCGCGTCCGCCCGGGAACGTGGCCGTAGCGCAGCCGTAACCGTACAGGCCGGCCTGGTCGGTGGTGACTTTGACGACCGTGGAATCGTTGACGCCGCCGCCGCCGACCTGGATGACGCTGACGTCCTGGATGCGCGGCGCCGGCATACCGCGCGTGGCACGCTCGAAAACCGCTTGCGTGTCCTGATCTTTTTGCGGGGTTGCGGCATTGGCCAGCGGACCTGCGAGCAGGCGCGCCAACGCCGCACCGCCACCCAACATGGTCCACTTGAGAATCGAGCGACGGTCAGTCATTGGTATTTCTCCCCTTGGTCCTAATTGAGTACAACTCGGGCGCAAATGCGGTTAAGGTATCGCCACCCGCGCGGTGGCAAAAAAAGGATGTAAGGCAATGCCCGGCTATCTTCAAAGCGAGTCCGGCGAGCATCTGTTCTCCTCCAGCGGCTTCATGCCCCACGGAATGTGTTACCTGTGGCGCCCGGACATCCTGGCGCTGCACGTCCTGGCCGATTCGCTGATCACGCTGGCGTACTTTTCCATCCCGTTCTCATTGCTGTATTTCGTGCGGCGCCGGCAGGACCTGCAATTCAACTGGGTGTTCGTGTGCTTTGCTATTTTCATCATTGCCTGCGGCACCACACACCTGATGGAGATCGTGACCATCTGGAGGCCTGTGTACTGGCTCTCCGGCATCGTCAAGGCGGTCACCGCGCTCGCCTCCCTGCCGACGGCCGTCCTGCTGGTGCGCCTGGTGCCCGAGGCGCTGCGCTGGCCGAGTCCTGCTGCACTGCAGCGTGCCAACAGCAGCCTGGAGCTGGAGATCGCCGAGCGCAAGCGGGCGGAGGCCGAAATCCGCCGCATCAACGATGCCCTGGAAACCCGGGTGGCGGAGCGGACCCAGGAGCTGGAGGCGGCCTACCAGAACCTGCGGCAGACACAGCAGGCGGGTATCCAGCACGAGCGGCTGCGCTCACTCGGTCGCATGGCGAGCGGTATCGCCCACGATATCAACAACGCGCTCACACCGGCGACGCTGTACACGCAGTCCCTGCTCGATCACGACAAGACCCTGAGCGCCGAGGCGCGCAGCGATCTGAAGGTCGTGCTCCAGGCGATCGACGATGTTGCCCACACGGTCACCCGTATCAAGGAGTTTTATCGTGGCCGTGATGCGAATGCCGTGCGTCTGCCGATCGATGTCCGCACGCTGTTGGAGCAGGTGGTCGATCTGACACGGGCCCGATGGGCCGACATGCCGCAGCAGCGGGGTTTCGTCATCGACGTGCGCCTGGAGCATTCCATGCAGGTATCCCCCGTCCTGGGGGTGCAGGCGGAGATCCGGGACGCCCTGACCAACCTGGTCCTGAACGCGGTCGACTCGATGCCCGAGGGGGGCACGCTCACGTTGCGTTCCTCCGGTGCGCAGAACCATGTCACGGTGGAGATCTGCGATACGGGTGTTGGTATGACGGAGGAAGTCCGCTCTCGCTGTCTCGATCCTTTCTTCACGACGAAGGGAGAGCGTGGCACGGGCCTCGGATTGGCGATGGTGTATGGAATGGCCGAGCGTCACGGCGCGGCGCTCGAGATCGATAGTGAGCTCGGTTCCGGGACGGTGGTCCGTCTCGTCTTCCCCGTTGCGCCGGCGAGTGAGACCAAGGCGCCTGTCGCAATCATGTCACGCCGACAGTTGCGGGGCCTGCGTATCCTGGTCATCGACGACGACGAGTTGCTGAGGCAGTCGATGCGGGCCATCCTCGAGAGAGAGGGGCACCATGTCTCCGTCGCTCACGGCGGCCGATCCGGAATCGACGTCTTCACGGCGGCATTCCAACGTGGCGAGCGCTTCGATGCGGTGATCACGGACCTCGGTATGCCGCACGTGGACGGCAGGGCCGTAGCCGCCGCCGTCAAGAGCGTCTCTTCCAACACGCCGGTCATTCTGCTGACAGGCTGGGGGCAGCACCTGCGCGATGAGAATGAGATCCCCCCGTACGTCGATCACATTCTGAACAAGCCGGCCAACCTGGCCGAATTGCGGACCGCGCTTGCCGATCACGTGGCGGATTACGTGTCGGCGGCACCGCAGAAAGCGCTCCCCGAGCGCCAGAGCAGTCCGGCCATCACGCTGTGGCCACCGCCGGAGTCGCTTTCTCCAGCTCCCGATCGCTGACCTGTTGGGACCATTGCGTGATCCGTGTCGGGTCACAACCCAACTCGACCAATACCACCGCGGCGATGTCGCGGCCCTTGGGCATGCCGCGCTCGACCACGGCCTTGATCCCGAGCTCCTGAAAGCGGCGGGCCTCCGTTTCGTCCGCCGCGACGGCAATGCGCCTGAGGTTGGGGTATTGGGCGGCGGCCACCGGGCTGTTGTCGCTCACCACGTCCATGCGCGGTGCCGTCAGTACGCTGACCTTGCGGCGGTTCAGCTCTACGGACTCCCAGAGGCGCGTATCAGCGGCATCGCCGAAAGACGCCGTGTAGCCATCCGCAATCGCCTCTCGCAGCATGCGCTGGTCACCCTCGATGGCGAAGTACTCGATGTTGAACTCGATCAGTGCGTCGGCGACGGTACGGCCGATCCGATCCATGCCGACGATAATGACGGGCGCGATCGTCGCGCGCGGCACGAGCTCCGGATCCACCGCCTTCTGGCGCCGGCGTCGCATCCGCCCGGCCAGCGAGCGCCCCGCCTCCGCGAGATTCGGTGTCGCCGCCATGCTGAGAGCGACCGCGGCCACGAGAATGGAAGCGGTGGACTCGCCGATGAGCGCGCGCATGACGGGCAAACTGAGCATGACGAAGGCGAACTCGGAGCCCTGCGAGAGCAGAAAGCCGAGTTGGGTCGAGCCGGGAACGGACCAGCGGAATACCAGGCTCGCTCCGACGTTCGTCAGGACCTTCAAGCCGACAAACAGTACCGCGACGCCGAGCACCGCCGGCCAGTACTGCATGATGATCCCCGCATCCAGGGAAAAGCCGACGTAGATGAAGAAGAACCCGAGCAGCAGCCCGCGGAACGGCGTGATCTCCGATTGGATGACCGCGCGGTAGGGCGTTTCGGACAACGTCAGGCCGCCCAGGAATCCTCCCAGGGTGAGCGATAGCCCGATCTGTCCGGTCGCCCAGCCGGCCGCGAGCGCGATCACCAGGGCCGTCGCCGTGAAGACCTCCTCGTTACGGGTTGCCGCGACCAGAACCAACAGGGGCCGGATGGCCAGGCGTGCGATGACGACTGTCGCACCAAACGCCGCCAGGGCTTTCGCGAGGGCGAGAAGCGTAACCACCGCGACTCCGGTACCGGCTCCGAGGGCCCCGACGATGATCAACAGCAGAATGGCCGCGACGTCCTGAAAGACCAGGATGGCCGTCGCGGTCAGGCCGACCGGGCAGTTTTGCTGGTGCCTTTCGGCGATCAGGCGTGCGACCACCGCAGTGGAAGACATCGAGAGAACCGCCCCAATCAGGAAGGCCGGCAGCGGTGCGAATCCGCAGATCAGCGCGACAATCCCCAGTAACAGGGTCGCGAACAAAACCTGTACCGGACCGAAGGCAAAAATGTCGCTGGCGCGCTCGCGGACGTGCTTGAGGGAGAAGTGCAGACCCACATCGAAAAGCAGAAACACCACGCCGAGCTCCGCCAGTACGGAGATCGTCGCGTTGTCGAACACAATGGGAATGCCGGAGGCCTTCAGCGCAATGCCCAGTGCGATGTACCCGACGATCGGGCTCAGGCCGATGGCGCGACAGCCGACCGCCGTGGCAATCCCCAACGCGAGCAACGCAATGACTGGAAATAGCGTTGATAGTACGACTGCATCCATTATGGTCTCTTCCCTGCGGTCTTGGCCTTGGGCGACGCGCGGCGGCTCAGCGCTGCCTGTAACACCAGCGCGTGATTCACCGTTGGGTCATGGGCCGCGTATAACAAGGTCACCCGCTTGCTCTTGCCGAGCTTACGGAGCTCGGCGACCGCGGGGTTGCCCTTGAGCTCGCTGGTGTAGCGACGCCGGAATTCGGCGAACCGCTCGGGATCGTGGTGGAACCAGAGTCGAAGTTGCGGGCTCGGGGCTACGTCCTTCATCCACACGGCCACGCGGGCGTCGGCCTTCCTCACGCCTCGCGGCCATAGACGATCGACGAGCACCCGGGTGCCGTCCGAGGGACTCGCGGGCTCATAAACGCGCTTGATCTGGAATGTCATGCGAATGCGCCTCGACGGGCTCTTCCAGGGGGGTCGAGTCTACTGACGGCTCGCGCAATGCTCAAACGGTTCGTCACAGTTGCAGCACCCCACGCCGTAACGCAATCGTCACGGCATGTGTTCTGTCGTTGGCCTGCAGCTTGCCGACGATGTTCTTGATGTGGAAGTTGACGGTCGTCTCCGCGATGCTCAGGTGACGGGCAATCTGTTTGTTCTTTTTGCCTTCGCGAATCAGCTCGAGCACCTCCAGCTCGCGTGCCGAAAGGTCTTCACGGCACATGTTTTCGGCGACGAAAGTCGCGACGTCGCCCGGGATGAATCTGCGCCCGGCCGAGACGCTGCGGATGATCTGCAGCAACTCGTCCTTGGCCGTGCTCTTGAGCACGTAGGCGGCCGCGCCGGCACGCAACGCACGTTGAATCTCGATGTCACCGCTGGATGTCGTGAGCATCATGATCCGCGCGGCGGGAAATTCTCTGCGAATGGCGATCAGGGCGTCAGTGCCGCTGGCACCGGGCAGGCGATGATCCATCAGTGTCACGTCGGGCCTGGCGCGCCGGTATTCCTCCATCGCCTGCGTCGCCGTGGCTGCCTGGGCGACGAGCGTCATATCGGATTGCGTGGCGATGATCATGCCCAGTCCCTCCTGGAAAACCGGGTGATCCTCCACGGTCATGATGCGGATGAGGCTCTCTGACATGACATTCTCCAGGACTTGCGGACACGGCTCGAGGACTCCAGGACACCTGCGGACCTGAAGAAAAATCTATAGTACCGCGATGATGCGTTGTAGCAGACTCGTACACGCCGAGCGGGAGCGTATTGCCCGCGACCTGCATGACACCTTGCTCCAGGGCATCCAGGCACTGTTGTTCCGGTTGCAGATCTGGGCGAGTGACCCGGCCATTCCCCCGGAGCGGCGCGGTGAGATCGCGACTGTCGTCACACAGGCCCGGGAGATCGTGATGGAGGGCAGGGACCGGATCATGTCGCTGCGCGGAGCGGGTCCGCGGTCCCAGGATCTGCTGGAGTCCCTGGCCGCGATCGGTGGCAGGGAGTCCGCTGGACAGGTGGCGACCTTCGAGATCACGGCCAGCGGCACACCGCGGCCGCTGCTGGCGGCGACGTGTCAGCAGTTGATCGACATCGGTCGGGAGGCCATTCGCAATGCGCATCGGCATTCGGGCGCGAGTCGCGTCGGCATGACGGTCGACTATCGCAACAGCTCACTTCGCCTGCATATCGTGGATGACGGGCGTGGCATCGATCCTGACATTCTGCGGGCCGGCCACCGGCGTGGGCATTTCGGGCTGCTGGGCATGCGGGAGCGGGCTGCCCAACTGGGTGCCCGTTTCCGGATTGAGAGCAACGCCGGAGCGGGGACCCGGATTACGGTGACCGTCCCGGGCGGTGTGGCGTTCGCCCGCCGTTGGCGGTGGCCGTGGCGCGCCCGTCACTGAGTGTTGTCTATGAAACCGCGCCGCATGGCGATGGTGACGGCGTGAGTCCGGTCGCGGGCGTCGAGCTTGGCCAGGATGTTTCTCATACGGGTCTTGACGGTTTGCTCCGATACCTTGAGTTCCGCGCCGATGCTGCGGTTCTGTTTGCCGGCTGCCACCAACCGCAACACGCTGATCTCGCGCGGGCTCAGGGGTTCCGTGCCACGATAGGCGCAGATTTCACGTAGCACTTCCGGTCCCAAGGTGTTGCGGCCGTGGGCGGCGGCACGAATCGTGGCGACGATCTCCGCACGCGTCGATGTCTTGAGGATGTATGAGACGGCGCCCAGCGACACGGCGCTGGCGATCCGCGCGTCCCCGGGGTAGGTGGTCAAAACAACGATGGGCGCTTGCGGGTACTCGGTCCGGATCGCGCGGATCGAGCCCAAACCGTCGAGATTGGGCATCTGCAAGTCGATGAGACTCACGTCCGGCCGATGGAGCCGGAACTGGCTCACGGCATCGAGCCCGTCACCTGCTTCAGCGACCACCCGGATGTCGGTTTCCAGCTCGAGAACACCACGCAGGCCAGCGCGCATGACAGGATGGTCATCGGCGATCAGTATGCGTATCGCGCTCCCGGTGGTGTACATCAACCGAACTATCCGCCGGCGGGGTGGCAAGATGTACTACCCGAAAGAGTGAGTCCACCCCCGGCGCACGGCGGCCATGATCTCCTGACTGGAGACGGCTTTTGAAACGTAGACGACCGGCCCGTGAGTCGCGCTCGCCGGAACGTCCGAATCGCCCGGAAATGTCGTCAGCACCACGATCGGGCTGCGCGCCGACAGCTTATGAATCGCCTCAATGGCGCGCGATCCGGAACCATACGGGAGTTGCAGATCGATCAGCACCACGTCGGGATGGCATGAGCCGATCTGTGCGATGGCTTCGGCCTCATCGGCCACCTCGCAGACGAGCTCCATGTCCGGCTCGCGCCGCACCGCCATCCGCAGGCCGACCCGCATGATCGGGTGATCGTTCACGATCATGACGCGGATCTTGGCGTCGTTGCCGCTCATGGGGCAGCACGCTATGTGCCCCGCCACTGCCGGGCAACACCCTAAGGAGTGAATTCGCCGAACGCCTTGCGGTATGCGCGATGGAAGCTGCTGCGGCTGGAGTAACCCACGGCGCCGGCAACCTGGTCGATGGTGAGGCTCCTGGTGGCGAGCAGGGTACGTGCGCGCCGCATGCGCAACTGGCGCAGAACGGTCATGGGAGAGTCCCCGAAGGCCTGTGTGAAGCGGGTCATGAAGGATGAGCGACTCAGTCCCGCCGCCCGGGCCAGTGTTTGCACGGTGTGCGGCTCGCCCGGGCGGGCGAGCATGTCCGAGAAGGCACGTGCGATCCTGGGGTCACTCAGGGCCGCGAAGCGCTCCGCCCAACGGCCCGCCGAAGTCAGCGAGCGGCGCAGAATCGTGATGAGCACCTGTTTGAGGAGTGTCGTGGACATCGCGCCCGCGCCGATCTCCTGCTTGATGAGCTCGGCCATGGCGGCCTTCAGGGTCACATCCACCTGGTCCGCGGCGGCGAATTCCTCCACGAGCGGCGCCGGCAGGGAGGCAAACAGCTGCACGGACGCGGCGTAGGAAGCCTTGAAGTAGCCGCAGATCAACACGATCTCCGGCGCGCGTCCCCCGGCCACGACGCGGTTCAACTCGCCCGGGGCGAACTGGAACGAGCTTGATTCAACAGTGCCGGATTGCCCGTAGCGGCCGTTCCCGTCACGCGCCTCCAGCCTGAAAGCCTTGCGCGGCGGAGTAATGACCAGTGTGTGCGGCATGAGGGCGATGGGCGGGTGGTCGGCCACGAGCATCCTGCCCACGCCTGAGAGGGTGTAGTGCAGCGCCGGCACATCGTCCGCGGGAATCGAGAGCCGCCAGCCCGGACTCACCAGGCACTCCACCAACCTGACGAACTCGACCTCCAGGCCGGTCATCAGCTGGTCGAGATCGGCTGCGGCGAGGCTCGGCTTGGAGGTGGGCATGACAATATTCTACGTGCCACGCGCCCGCCGTGGCACGTAGTCAGGCCGCCGGTCAGCTCGATTTGCGTGGCTTGTACGAGTACTTCTGACCTGCCACAGATGCCTGGTACAGGGCACCGCCCTTCACGATCGTGAAGACCGCCACGCCCTTGTAATAATCACCCGCGGTGACCGCATCCTTCTTGCCGCCGCTCACATCGCCACTGGCGCCGCTGGTTCCGGCCTGCCCCCCCGCGGAGGCGGTGATGGCGACGACCCGGACGCCGGCATCAAACTCGAAATTGCCGTCGGTGAACTCGTCGAAGGCGCGTTTGTCCTGGAAAAACACCATCTGACTGTAGCCTTCGCCGCCGGCCTGGAAACCGACGCTCACCTGAGTCAGGGAGGTGTCGCCGACCCACTTGCCGTGCTCGTAGACGCGGCCTTTGCCATAGGCGCCGCCGACCACGAAGGCGCCCTTGCCGATGTTCGGAAACACCGCGTACCCATAACAGTTCTTGAAGAAGGCCGAACTCTCGCCCGCGTGTTTGAACAGGTCGACCGTCTCGCGGTACTTGTCGTCGTCCGAGGCGGCAACGGCAACAGTGGCCGCCAGCAACAGTGCGGCGGTCGTCCAGAATTTACGCATCGTTTTCATGGCTCTCTCCGGAACAGGGGGACAGTTTACGGCGATTGTAGAGCTTCAGCCGAGACCTTCAGGCTGCGAAGCGCCGTTGTCCTACAACAAATTGCCAGTTTGGCGCATCTGTGTCACCTTTTGTCCATGACCTCGCGACGCAACGTCCTGCGCCTCGGCCTTGCGACGGGCGCGGCTGTCGCCTGCGGCGCGCGCGCCCGGGCCGATGATGCCCCGGGCCTGCCTCTCATCACGAAAACCATTCCCTCGAGTGGCGAGAAGTTACCGGTCATGGGCCTCGGGACCGACCAGTTCCGTGACAGCGAGCGCGCTGCGATCCAGGCGGAAATCCAACGGATGCAGCAGATGGGCGGCACCGTCATCGACACGGCCGCCGCGTACGGTGATAGCGAGGAGATCATAGGTGACTCGCTCGCGAAGCTCGGTATCCGCAAAAGGATGTTCCTGGCGACGAAGTTGACGGTCGACGAGGCTGGCACCTCCACACGCAGCGGCGAAGCGAGCTTCGCACGCTCGCTGCAACGTTTGCGGACCGATCACATCGATCTGCTCCAGGTCCACAACCTGGAGGGAGTCGAGGCCTTGATGCCGGTCATGCAGAAGTGGAAGAAGGACGGCAAGATCCGCTACCTCGGCATCACGACGTCGCGAGTGGGACAACACTCGCACATGCTCGAGTACATGCGTCAGTACCCGCTCGACTTCGTACAGGTCGATTATTCCCTCGCCAATCGCGAGGCGGCCGCCAGCGTATTGCCGCTTGCGCTCGAGCGGCGCATCGCGGTTCTGGCGAACATTCCGTTCGGTTTCGGCTCGGTGCTGCGCGACGCACAGGCCCGCAAGCTCCCTGATTGGGCGGCGGCTGAGATCGGCGTGACGAGTTGGAGTCAGTTCCTGCTCAAGTACGTGATCTCACACCCGGCGGTGACTTGCTGCATCCCGGGCTCGACGAAGATCCAGCACCTGGAGGAAAACCAGCGCGCCGGGCACGGTAAGTTGCCTGACGCGGCGCTGCGTAAGAGGATGGAAGAGGCCTGGGACGCCGGCTGAGGTATTGCTCGGCCGGCGTCGTGGCTGCGGATCAGGTCTCGCGATAGCTGCCGCGCTTCGCTTTGCGGTGCTGGATCTCACGCGGATAGATGCCGCAACGGAGCACCACACGCTCATAGGCGACGCGTGGCTCCGGAATCGGCTCCTCCACGGTGGGAGTCGAAAGCATGATGGCGTCGAAACGCTCCTGCATGCCAGGCTTGAACTCCGGATGGCTCAGGATGAACAGGTCGTTGTGGATGACGCCGTTCATCACGCGCTCCCCGGCTTCCAGAGGATCCATGCCCACCGGGGGCCCCGCGGGACGCGGCGGACCACCAGCTCCGTGCGCGTGGTAGGGGTTCTCCTCGCCGGTGCCGATGTAGTTGTCGGTGTTGACCCCGCCAGGGCAGAACACCGAAGTCCCGATGTTGGTGGACTCCAGCTCGACCCGCAGCGCCTCCATGATTCCAACAGCGGCGATCTTGGTGGAGGTGTAGATGCCGGCGTTCACGCCCGGCAGCAAGCCGCCCATCGACGCGGTGGTCACGAAATGACCGCCCTCCCCATGCTCGAGCATGTGGGGCAGGCAGGCGGCCACGCTGTTATAGATCGCCGTGAAGTTCACCGCCACGGCATTGTCCCATTCGTCGTACTTCGCCTGGCTGGCCTGGCGCAGAGTCTTGATGCCCGCGTTGTTGACGACCAGGTGCAGCTTGCCGTACTTGCTCTTGACCTGCTCGACCATCTGGGTCCAGGCCGCGCGGTCGGTCACGTCATGTTTGAAAGGCATGACGCCCGCGTTGCCGGGCTTGAACAGCGGCAATGCTGCCTTGAGACGCTCTTCGTTGCGATAGCCGATCACGACGATCATGCCGGCGTTGGAGGCGGCACGCGCGATCCCCAGTCCGATGCCGTCGGAGGCGGCCGAGACGTAGGCAACCTTGCCCTTCAGGTCCTGCAACGGCGGCGGCTGGGAAACCGTGGGTTCCGGGGGCAGGGGAGGCCGGCCGGCCGGTGTGGGGGCGGCGGCAGCTGGTGCAGCGGGGCTTGCAGCCGCGGCGGCGGGCTTGGTCGCGCAGCCGCTGAGGCCGAGACTGGCGAGGAGGCCGCCGGCGCCGAGGCCGACAGCCATGCCGGTCCCGCCGAGAAACTGGCGACGATCCAACTCGCTCGTCGCGCGCATGCCCTTGGTGTCTTCCTTCTTGCTCATGTTGATTCTCCGGCGATTACACGGTCAGGCTGCGGAACGATTTGCGCTTTTTCTTGCGGTGCTCGATCTCACGCCGGTAGATGCCGGCGTGCAGCACTCGCGATTCCATCTTGGCGCGCAGCTCGGGGACGGGCTCCCCGAGCGGCTCGGAAGCCAACATGGCATCGAAACGCTGCTGCGTGCCGGGCATGTATTCCGGGTGCGTCACAATGAACAGGTCGTTGTTGATGACACCGTTCATCACGCGCTCGCCGGCTTCCAGGGGGTCCATGCCCGGGGGTGGTCCGGGAGGCAGCGGCGGGGCGCCGGGAGGACGCTTCTGCCCCGCGCGGTAGGGGTTTTCCTCGCCGGTACCGATGTAATTGTCTGTATTGACCCCGCCGGGGCAGAACGCCGAGGTGCCCACCGTCGTGCCTTCGAGCTCGACTCGCAGTGCCTCGATGAGACCGACCGCGGCGATCTTCGTCGCGGTGTAGACACCGAGGTTGCCACCCGGGAGCAGGCCGCTCATCGACGAGGTCACTACAATATGCGAGCCCTCGCCATGCTCGAGCATGTGAGGCAGGCATACGGCGACACTGTTGTAAGTTGCTGTGTAGTTCACCGCGACGGCGTTGTCCCATTCGTCGGGCTTCGCGTTGCTGACCTTGGCCCGCAGCTTGCTGCCGGCGTTGTTCACCACGAGGTGCAGACGGCCGTACTTGTTCTTGATCTGCTCGAGGACCTGGGCCCAGCCGTTACGATCCGTGACGTCGTGTTTGATCGGAAACAGGCCGGCGTTGTCGGACTTGAACAAGGGTAGCGCCGCCTTCAGACGCTCTTCATTACGGTAACCGATGCACACTTTCATGCCCGCGTTGGACGCGGCACGCGCGATACCGAGGCCGATGCCATCGGAGGAGGCGGTGATGTAGGCCACCTTGCCCTGCAGGTCGTGTAGGGGCGCCGGCTGGGAAACGGCCGGCTCGGGCGGCATGGGCGGCATCCCGGGACGGCCACCCTGGGCATTCTGGGCAACGGCGTAGCGCGACAGGCCGAGCTGAGCCAGGATGCTCACGGCCCCGGCGCCATACATTGCCCCCTCGGCGAGGAAGCGGCGTCGATCGAGCGCGAAGCGATCCAGAGTCGCGGGTAACTGCGGAGCATCCTTCTTGGACATACGTCGGATCTCGGTGTTGGAGTGACGAAAACGTGGCGGCGAGTAGCCTAAACGCGCAGCTTACGGCGCGCCGGAGGGGGGCCGGAAAAGGACCTTTGACCGTGTCCGCGAGACGGCGGTCGCGGACGA